>NZ_QNRR01000002.1:0-94782 GCF_003315205.1 Roseimicrobium gellanilyticum
GGGGGGGGGGGGGGGGGGGGGGGGGGGGGGGGGGGGGGGGGGGGGGGGGGGGGGGGGGGGGGGTGGGGGGGGGGGGGGTGGGGCTTGGGTGTGGTGGTGTTGGAACCTGGGGAAGGGTTAGCCGCAAAAAGACGCAAGAGGTGCAGGGGGGAGGTGGGTTGCGTGGGGTGGTGGGCGGTGGGGACGATTTGGGTTAACCGCAGAGGGGCGGAGAGGCAGAGGACGCAGAGGAGGGAAGGGGGTGGTGCTGGGAGAGGCGATGTGCTTTGGGGTGGATGAGCTTCGATGCGGAGGAGGCAGAGACGCGCAGGGATGCTTCTTGGGTGGTGTGGTGCCAGAGGGGAGTGCGGGCTGGGGAGGAATGGCCGCGAAAGAACGCAGAGAACGCAAAGGGGAGGGGCTGCGTGGGGTGATTGGGTCGGGGGTGGGTTTTGGGAGTGGTGGGGTGGTGGGCGTGAAGGTTGGCCGCAAAAAGACGCAAGAGGCGCAGGAGAGAGGGAGACTGCGTGGGGTGTGGGGTGCTTTTCTGGACACGCTATCCTGTGAGCAAGTGTCACCATCGCCACAGCAGGCTGTGGACTCTGGAAAGCGGCAGCAGGCTGCTCGCAGTCCAAGGCCGCTTCGCGGCACAGCATCTGGATCAGTCGTGTGTATTTCGATCTACTCTGGTACCATGCAGTTCATAAATTGACGCACGTGTGCGAAGGGGGACGAAGCGACCCAACACTCTGCCAACTCACGCAGGCCGCTTCTTTTTGAGTTTTTTGCGTCTTTTTGCGTTCTCTGCGTTCTTTTGCGGCCATTCCCTCCGGGCTTGCTTTCACCCCTGACTCTCGGCGAGCAGTTCACGGAAGGGTTTGCTGGGGTTGGCGTAGGCGGGGTACTTGGGGTTTTGGTCGAGGCTGGGGAGGTAGCGCCAGTGTTTGTACATCCACATCCAGGCTTCGGGGTGTTTGCGGATTTGGGATTCGAATTTGTCCCACACAGCCTGGGTCAGGGAGGCGTTGGTGGGGAACTTTTCCGGCTCGAAGTGGGATTCGACTTCCACGTCGTAGGTGCCGTCGGGCATGGGGATGCAGACGCCGGCGATGATGGGGAGCTCAAGGCGGCATGAGAGGCTGGCGTGCAGGGTGGTAACGCAGGTTTTCAAGCCAAAACAATCAATGGCGGCGGCGGTCTTGTTGGGCCGGATGGTGAGGTCGGTGAGGAGGGCAGCGTGGCCTTTGCGTTTGAGTTCTTTTACCAGACGCAGCATGGCACCCTCCTGGGGAATGATGGTGTGGCCGCTGCCCTGTCGCAGCCGGGTGAAGATGGTGGTGAGGGCGGGGTTCTTGAAGTCCTGCGCCACGACGGTCCACGCGAATCCTCGGAAGCCCATGGCCAGGCTGACAAGCTCGAAGTTCCCAAAGTGCGGCGTGACCCAGATGCAGCCGCGCTCCCGGGCTTCGGTTTCGGAGGCGGGGTTGGCGAAGGTCACCTTCACGTACTCGGTGTAGTTTTCCTTCGTCAGGCGGAGGGACCAGAAGAGGTCGAAGAAGGTGCGGGCGAAGGTCTGGTAGGAGCCGAGGGTGATACGGGAGATTTGTCCGGGGGTGATGCCCTCGCTGGCGAAGGCGACCCGCAGGTTTTCGTGGGCGGTCTCCCGCCCGCGCGTGTCGAAAAAGCAGGCGAGGGCACCCACGGCATTGCTCAGAAGAAGGATCGAGCGGCGGGAGAGGCGGGGCAGCAGTCGGGTGGCGAAATGGACGAGCAGGGTCTCCAGAGCTTGACGAATCTTCTTCACGTGGCGTTTGGTAGTGTGCGAAAACGAGTTACAATGTGCCCATGGCAGACACGCTGACCTCTATCCTCAAGAAGCTCCTCAATCAACCCACCGCGCCATTCCACGAGTATCACGTGCGGGCGCAGATTGAACAGTACCTGCTGGACGTGCCCAACGTCGAGCTCTCCACGGATGCATTCGGCAACCTGCTGGCCACCTATCGCAAGGGCAAACACAAATCCACGCCGGTGTGGGCACTGGGTGCGCACATGGACCACCCCGCTTGGGTGAAGGTGCCGGGCAAGACGGATGAGTGGGAATTCCTGGGCGGCGTGCCGAAGAATCTCGTGGAGAAGAAGGAGAACATCGCTCTGCGCAAGGAAAGCGGCGATATCGCTCCGTGGGGGTTCCCGGTCGTGTTTGAAGATGGCAAGGTCCACGCGGCTGCGTGTGATGATGTGGTGGGCTGCGCGATCATCGTGGCTGTGTTCAAGGAATTGTCCCGTCTGGGTCTGGATGCCACGGTGCATGCGGCCTTCACCCGTGCGGAAGAAGTGGGCTTCCTCGGTGCCTGGCATCTGGGCAAGCACTGGCCCTTCGGCAAGGACGCAGTTTTCCTCTCGCTGGAAACCAGCCGCCCGGTGAATGGCGCGGAGATGGGGGATGGCCCGATTGTCCGTGTGGGCGATCGCCTTTCTGTTTTCGACCATGAACTCATCAACGTGCTGATGCGCACCGCGGCGGAGCAGGGGATTCGTGTGCAGCGCTGCCTGCTCGACGCTGGCGCCTGTGAAGCCACCGCCCTGCAAGCCTGTGGTATCCGCAGCGTGGGGCTGAGCGTGCCTCTGGGCAACTATCACAATTTGGACGACGACCAGAATATCGTGTCCGAATACGTGGACATTGAGGACGTGAAGCAGATGATCAATCTCATCGTCGCCCTCGTGGCTACGAAGCACGACGGCCTCGGCGAGCGCACCCTGGAAGAGCGAGTGAACCTCCGGATGAAGGAGTACAAGAAGTACCTCGAAATCGGGAACGCGAAGTACGAGGAGATGACGGCGTAGTCGTCGGGCTGGCGTGCTGGGGCTTTTTGCGAAGACGCGGAGAGACGGAGAGGTTGAGAGGTGGAGAGGTGGAGACACGGAGGACTGAATAGAGGTTTCCGTGTCTTTTCTTTTTAGGTCTCGGCCTGCGCTCGAGCGCCTTGCTTTCCTGTTCGTTTGACTTTGCTCCTGCAGCGTCTCCTTTGACCCCATTCATGTCGCAGTCAGAAATCAATCTCCAGCACACCGCCAAGCTTGCCCGCCTCGAACTCACGGAGGAGGAGATGGCGCGGTACCAGTCCCAGATTGCGGGTATCCTGGACTACATGAAGGTGCTGGAGGCGCATGAAGATCTGGCCGCGGTGGACCCGACTGCGCATGCCATGCCGGTGTATGATGTTTGGCGTGAAGATGCCTCGCGTGATGGCTTCACCGCGGAAGAAGCGCTCTCCAATGCGCCTCGCAAATCGCAGGGCCAGTTCCTCATCACCCGTGTGGTGGAGGAGTAGTCTGCACCTGCTGGCAGCTTCCCTTTTCTCCTTTTCCATTTCACTTATCCCTTCCCCCTCAGTGTCCCTCTCAGAATCCACCATTGCCCAGCTTCGCAAGCAGCTCAAAAGCGGAGACATCACGCCTGCGGATATCATCAAGGATCTGCATCAGGGCATGGAGAAGGTGAATGAGTCGCTTGGCGCGTACATCTCCTATGATGTGGAGGCGGCGCTGAAGGAGGCGGAGACAGCGGACCTCTCTCTCCCGCTCGGTGGCATCCCCATCGCGGTGAAGGATAACATCAATGTGAAGGGCCAGCCGTGCACCTGCGGCTCGAAGTTTCTGGACGAGAACTACACGGCTCCCTACAACGCCACGAGCATCGACCTGCTGCGCAAGGGGGGCGCGATTCCTTTTGGCCGGGCGAACATGGATGAGTTTGCGATGGGCTCCTCCACGGAGAACTCGGCCTTTTTTCCGGCGCGCAATCCCTGGGATCTCGCTCGTGTGCCGGGTGGCTCCAGCGGTGGCTCGGCGACGGCGGTAGGTGCGAATATCGCGCTGGCAGCGCTGGGCTCGGATACGGGTGGCTCGATTCGCCAGCCAGCTGCTTTCTGCGGGAATGTGGGCATCAAGCCGACGTATGGGCGTGTCTCGCGCTACGGCCTCGTGGCGTTTGCCTCGTCGCTGGACCAGATTGGCCCCATCACGAAGACGGTGGAAGATGCCGCGCTGGTGCTGAATCACCTCTGTGGTCATGATGCGCGCGATAGCACCTCGTTGAAGGTGGAGGTGCCGGATTTCACCTCCGCACTGGGGCAGGACCTCAAGGGCCTGCGCATCGGCATCGCGAAGGAGCATTTCATTGATGGCATTCACCCCGGCATCCGCGAAGCGGTGGAGAAGGCGGTGAAGCAGATGGAATCTCTCGGCGCAACCATCGTGGACATCTCGCTGCCGCACACGGATATCGGCATTGCGACGTATTACATTCTCGCGCCGGCGGAAGCTTCGGCTAACCTCGCACGATTCGACGGGGTGCGGTATGGGCATCGTGCGGAGGTGCCTGCTGACGTGGAGAATGACAAGCGTCTGCTGTACCACTATCAAAAGACCCGCTCCGAGGGCTTCGGACCCGAGGTAAAGCGCCGCATCCTGCTGGGCACGTACGTGCTGAGCTCCGGCTACTACGATGCCTACTATGTGAAGGCGCAGAAGGCGCGCACGCTGGTGCGTCGTGACTTCACCGAGGCGTTTGAGAAGGTGGACCTCGTGGTGTCTCCTACCACGCCGGTGCCGCCCTTCAAGATTGGTGCGTTCCGCGATGATCCGCTCTCGTTATATTTGGAGGACCTATTCACCATCCCTGCGAATCTCGCCGGGCTGCCTGCCATCAGCGTGCCGTGTGGCATGATCCAGCATGAAGGTGTGGAGCTGCCGGTGGGATTGCACCTGACGGCGAAGCCGCTGGATGAGGTGACGGTGCTGCGTGCGGCGCATGCGTATGAGCAGGCGACGGAGTGGCATAAGAGGCGGGCGCCGGGGGTGTAGCCAACCGAGAGCTTGCGTCCATTTGTACTGGTCGCTTGTTCTAGAGCGGTGTTGATACTGTTGTGGTCGAGCAAACCTTCGACCTTTCCTTCAGGACCTCGTCTGGTTTATTGTCTCGCGCGCCAGATACACTGGTGGGGAGCCGCTGCGTCGGCTTCCTGATCAGGTGGGCGGAGGCGGGGGGGCATTTGGGGTACCAATAGCTTGCCACGTGTGAGTTCCACACCGCCTCCGCCCTCTCTAGTTAGGAAGCCGGCGCAGCGGCTCCCCACCGGTGTAAGGGTGTGCAGAGCGATAGACCGGAGGTGCGTGACAAGATTCGGTAGTACCTGTGTGGCCTGGGCCTCATCTCAATGACATTTGGCTACTCCTTCTTCTCTGGCCACGGTGGCACGGGCTTGGTCTCGCCTTTTTTGAGACCGCCGAGGTGTTTCAAGACCTCGTCATAGTGGGCGTCTCCGGGGGCGTAGGTGATGAGGGCGTCTCCTTTGATGCCCTTCCCGTCGCCGTAGCCGGATTCTGTTTCGGCGCGGAGTTGCATTTCGATGGTGCCGTCCGTTCGCATCTTGGCGGTGCCGATGGAGGGTGCGTTGCTGGTGGCTGCGCTTTGGTTGTTCTGCTGTGGATCTATCGATGGGGGCTCCGAGCAGCCGGTGAGGGTGACAAGCATCATGCCCAGCAGGAAGGGGGTCAGCCTTTTCATAGGAGGTTGATGGTAGCGGAAGCATTGAGGTGCGTCATGTAAAGAGGGAGTCAAGGCGGTGTGAGGGGCACAGGGGGATTTGAAAACGGCGAAGTGGCGTGGCAGTGGGTGCCGAAGGCCTTGGACTGCGGCAGCCTGCTTCCGCTTTGAAGAGTCCGCAGCCTGCTGCGGCGATGGTGAGTCTGGCTCATGGGATGACGCGTCCTGAAGTGTTTGGCGACTGCGTCGCGATGAAGCGTGCAGCAGGCTGCACTGGGAGAAAGCGGCAGCAGGCTGCGCGCAGTCCAAGGACGCCGCGCGTCAGCATCCGGGCTCTGGTGTGAGGTCCGCTGCATCCCCAATGTCTTCCGCAAGATTTAGGCAAGCTGGGGGCTATCTCGACGTTCAGACAGCATCCCGTATGCGCTTCTTTCGTTTTGCAGCCCTTGCCTTGCTGTCGCTGGTCTCAGTGACCGCGCCGGTGTTTGCTGAAAACGCCCGGCCCAACATCATCCTCATCATGGCGGATGACTTCGGGTATGAGTGTGTGACGGCAAATGGTGGGGAGTCGTACAAGACGCCGGTGCTGGACAAGCTGGCGGCGGGTGGGGTGCGCTTTGAGCAATGTCATGTGCAGCCGCTCTGCACGCCCACACGTGTGCAGCTCATGACCGGGAAGTACAATGTGCGGAACTACCTGAACTTCGGCACGCTGCTGGAAAGTGAGAAGACGTTTGCGAACGTGCTGAAGGAGACGGGCTATGCGACTGGCATCTGCGGGAACTGGCAGCTTGGCCGCGGCAAGGAATTGCCGCGGCACTTCGGCTTTGATGAATCGTGTCTCTGGCAGCACACACGCCGCCCGCCGCGCTATGCGAATCCGGGGCTGGAATACAATGGGGTGGAGAAGGACTTCACCAATGGCGAGTATGGCCCGAAACTGGTGAACGACTTCGCGCTGGATTTCATCACGCGGCACAAGGAGAAGCCCTTTTTCCTGTACTATCCGATGATGCTCACGCACGATCCCTTCCAGCCCACGCCGGACAGCGAAGACTGGGACCCGGCGACCCAGGGTGAGCAGGCGAAGAAGAACGTGAAGCACTTCGCGGACATGACGGCGTACATGGACAAGATGATCGGCCAGGTGGTGACGAAGCTGGAGGAACTGGGCCTTCGCGAAAATACACTGGTGATCTTCCTGGGAGACAATGGCACGGGCAAAGGGGTGAGTTCGAAGTTCAAGGGTGCCGACTATCCCGGTGGCAAGGGCAGTACCCATGCACGTGGTACGCATGTGCCGCTGATCGCGAGCTGGCCTGCGGTGATGAAGGAGGCACGTGTCTGCAAGGGCCTCATCAGTAGTGCGGATTTCCTGCCGACCATTTGTGATGCTGCGGGCGTGAAGGTGCCGGAGGGGGTGGATGGCGTGAGCTTCCTGCCACAGTTGCGTGGGGAGAAAGGCGCGCCGCGTGAATGGCTCTACACGTGGTACTCACCACGACAGGCGAAGGATTTGGCGGTGCGTGAGTGCGCCTTCGACCAACACTACAAGCTCTACAAGAATGGTGACTTCTTCGCGCTTGCGGGAGATCTCGATGAGAAGAAGCCGATGAAGGTGGCTGAACTGCAGGGTGATGCGGCTGTGGCTGCGGTGAAACTTCAGAAGGTGCTGGACCAGTACAAGGATGTGCGGCCGGAGGCGCTGGACAGGGCCTTTGCGGAGAATGGTGCGCCCAAGCCGGGGAAGCCCAATGCGAAGGGGAAGGGGAAAAACAAAGGTCAGGGCCAGAAAGCAGATGAACAGTGAGGTTCGTAGTGTCTATGCAAAGCTCGCGAACCAAACTCGAAACAAGCCGGCGCCGAAGGCCTTGGACTGCGTGCAGCCTGCTGCCGCTTTCCCCAGTGCAGCCTGCTGCGCGTCCCTCAGCGGCGAAGCCGCGAAGACTTTGTCGTGATGTGGTGTCATGTGCGAGTGTTGCCATCGCCACAGCAGGCTGCCGCAGTCCAAGGCCTTCGGCTTCCGGATTTTATACTCATGGGTGGCTATGAAATGCCATCCGTTGTCTTTGCCGTCCCCTCCAATTTTGTCTGACTTCAGCCGTACGCATTCCATCATGAAACTCCATCGTCTCCACCTCCTCTTCGCGTTGCTAGCGTGTTCGTTCCTGGCACCGATGCACATTCATGCTGCCGAGAACGGCAAAGCGAAGCGGCCCAACATCCTCTTCTTTTTCGCCGATGACTGGGGCAAGTATGCGAGCATCTATGCCGAGGTGGAGGGGAAGGGGGGCATCAATGATGTGGTGCGTACGCCGAACATCGACAAGATTGCGAAGCGTGGGGTGCTCTTCCGCAATGCGCATGTGAACTCGCCCTCATGCACGCCTTGCCGGTCGTCGTTGCTCTCGGGGCAGTACTTCTGGCGCACGGGTCGTGGTGCGATTCTGCGTGGCGCGGTGTGGGATGAGAAGATTCCCTCGTATCCACTGCTGATGCGAGATGCGGGTTATCACATTGGGAAATCGTATAAAGTCTGGGGGCCGGGCACGCCGTCCGATGCGCCGTATGGGAAGCAGGAGTATGCGTATCAGAAGGCAGGTGGCCGTATCAACAACTTCTCTGAAAACGTCACGGAGATGGTGGCTAAGGGGAAGCCGCTGGAGCAGGCCAAGCAGGAGCTGTATGGTGAGGCGCGGCAGAATTTTCGTGATTTCCTGGCGGCGCGTGAAGGGGACAAGCCTTTCTGCTTTTGGTTTGGTGCGACGAATGTGCATCGCAAGTGGATCAAGGGCAGTGGCAAGGCGTTGTGGGGACTGGAGCCAGATGCGCTGAAGGGGAAGATGCCGGCCTTCCTTCCCGATGTGCCCGAGGTTCGTGAAGACCTTGTCGACTACTTTGGCGAGATCGCCGCGTGGGATGCGACGGTGGGGCAACTGATGGAAGAACTGGAGAAGAGTGGCGAGGCGGAGAATACCATCATCGCCATCAGCGGTGACCATGGTGCGCCGGGGTTCCCGCATGGGAAGTGCAACCTGTATGGCTTCGGCACGAATGTGACGCTGGTACTGGCTGGTCCGGGCGTGAAGGGTGGGCGTGTGGTGGATGATTTCGTATTGCTGCCGGATCTCGCGCCCACCTTCCTCGAAGCGGGTGGTGTTTCTGTGCCCGAGGTGATGACGGGTCGCAGTCTGTGGAACGTGTTGAAGTCGGATAAGAGTGGGCTAGTCGATGAGAAGCGCACATCTGTGATCACGGGACGCGAGCGTCACGTCGAGAATGCACGCGCTGACTATGCGCCGTATCCGCAGCGAGCCATTCGTACGAAGGACCATGTGTTGATTGTGAACTTCCATCCTGAGCGCTGGCCGCTGGGTGATCCGTACGGTCTTGGAGAAGGTGAGCAGGAGCCCACTCGGGAAGAGGTGACTGAGAATACGCGCGTGACCTTGCCTGATGATGACTCAGGCCCGACGAAGGCGTGGCTGGTCAGCGTGCGCAACACGCCGGAGTGGAAGGAACATTTCAACTGGGTCTTTGGCAAGAGGCCCAAGTATGAGCTCTATGATCTGAAGTATGATCCGGATGAGACGAAGAATGTGGCGGAGGATCCTGCCTTTGCCCAGGTGAAGGCGGATTTGGAAAAGCGTCTCATGGATGAACTGAAGCGCACGGGTGATCCGCGCATGGTGGATGATGGTTCCTATTTCGAGAAGCCGCCGCTCGCGGGACCGATTGATGATGCGGAGGGCAGGGGAGGCGCGGGTCCGGGCGCGCGAGGGAAGGGGAAAGGGAAGAAGGCGGCGGCGCAGGAGTAGCTGATTTGAAGTGCTGGAGCTTGCTCCAGCTTTGGGTAGCGGAGCTTGCTCCGCGTGAAGCCAAGATTGGGCAGGAGCTCAGAAGAGGATTCTTACTCAGGGGTCACCTCACGGCAGCAGGCTGCCTGCGGAAAGCTGGAGCAAGCTCCAGCAGTCCAAATTCGCGTATCGCTTTGCGTAAGACGTAGACCATTTCTTCGTTACAAGGCCCTCCGATTCCTCCAGACTCTCACATCATGCGCACGTTCCTTATCCTACTCCTGTTGGTGGCTTCGCTGCCTTTTGCGCCCAAGGCTCAGGCACAGAAGCCGAATGTTCTTTTCCTCATCTCGGATGATTTGAACAATTACCTCGGCTGCTACGGGGACCCGCGGGCGAAGACGCCGAACATCGACAAGCTCGCGTCGCGCGGGGTGCGTTTTGATCGCGCCTACTGCACCTTCCCGTTGTGTGGTCCGAGCAGAAACTCGATGCTCACGGGCCTTTATCCGAACAGCACGGGCATCCTCTCCAACGGCCAGATTTTCCGCCAGACCATTCCGAAGCAGTGGAGCCTGCCGCAGGCATTTCGCTTGGATGGCTACTTCGCGGCGCGCATTGGAAAGCTGTATCACTACAATGTGCCGAACTCGATTGGTACGAATGGCCATGACGACCCCGGATCGTGGGAACTGGAGATGAATCGTGCTGGGGTGGATAGGTTGGAAGATCAGTCGAAGATCTTTTCGCTTATCCCCGGAAACTTCGGTGGCACACTGAGCTGGTACGCCTCGCCGAAGAGCGATGAGTTTCACACGGATGGACTCGCGGCCAAGGATGCGGAGTGGGTGCTGGAACGTTGTGCCAAGGAGAAGGATCGTCCTTTCTTCCTGGCCGTGGGTTTCTTCCGCCCGCATACCCCTTATGTCTCACCGAAGACGCCGTACTTTGACATGTATCCAGAGTCCGAGATGCCAGTCGTGCAGGGGGTGAAGGAAGATCAAGCGGACCTGCCGCCTGCAGCCCTTGGCAGCTACAAGAAGGAACAGGATAAGCTCACCGATGATCTCCGTCGCCAGACGTTGCAGGCATACTATGCGAGCATCAGTTTCATGGATGCGCAGGTGGGGCGCGTGGTGGATGCGCTCGACCGGCTCGGACTCTCTGAGAACACCATCATTGTCTTCACCAGCGACCACGGATATCACATGGGAGAGCATGGTCTGTGGCAGAAGCAGAGTGTTTTCGAAGGCAGTGCGCGTGTGCCGCTGCTGATCGTGGCGCCCGGCGCAACCAAGGGTGGCGTGGCGAAGTCACCAGTGAGCCATCTCGACCTGTATCCGACCCTCACCGAACTGTGTGGTGTAAAGGCGCCGGCAAACATCCAGGGACAGAGCCTCGTGGGCATGTTGCAGGATCCCAAGGAGAAGGGGCGTGGTTGGGCGCTGACGCAGGTGGTGCGTGGCGGAGGTTTCCGTCGTGGGGGCGCCAGTGCCGCTGCGGGCGACAATGGGAATCGCTTCTTCGGTTACAGCCTGCGCACGGACCGCTGGCGCTACACGGAATGGGGCGAAGGAGAGAAGGGGCGCGAGTTGTACGACCACGAAGGCGACGCGGAGGAACTCACCAACCTCGCGAACGATCCGAAGCATGCGAAGACGGTTGAGGAACTCTCCAGGCAACTGCGTGACGCGGTGAAAAGCAGCTTCCCTGCTGATGGCAAAATTCCTGTGCTCGACAAAGAGGCTGTGATGTGGCCGCCGAACCTCACGGAACCGTAGAGCGTAGACATTGGTGGGTCAGGCGCCTGTCTGACGCGCGGAGGGATGCACGATGCTGCGTCCTACCGCGTGAAAATTCCTCTGCCCTTCTCGCTGCGTTCGATGTCCTTCAACTGCACATCCAGTGCACGCACGGAGATCTGAATCTCCCAGGCAGAGACGATCAAGGAGGCAATCATGAAGAGAAGGCTCGCTCCGAAGGTGGCCTTCC
Organism: Roseimicrobium gellanilyticum; assembly: GCF_003315205.1. NCBI lineage: Bacteria > Pseudomonadati > Verrucomicrobiota > Verrucomicrobiia > Verrucomicrobiales > Verrucomicrobiaceae > Roseimicrobium > Roseimicrobium gellanilyticum. The sequence goes on from NZ_QNRR01000002.1 coordinate 11,323, forward strand.
CAGCCTCCAGCCAACCGAGGAACAGGCAAAACATTGCCACGGTGCAAAGCAGGATGCTGACCACTCCGAGGAACTGCATGGTGCGGATCATTTTGAGCCGTGTGCGAAGATTCTGAATCTGCTGCACATAGATCTCATGCGGGGCCGCTGTGTGCGCGGCATGCAGCGCACGCACCACGGATGCCAGGCCCAGAAAGCGATTCGTGTAGGCCAGCAGCAGCAGGGAGATGGCTGGGAAAAGCAAGGACGGTGTGGCGAGGGTGATCTCCATGAAGCGCTGAAACTCCACTCCGATGGACGGGAGGTCAAGCAATGCCCATGACGCGGGGTGTGGACCATTTGCGGCGATGGGCTACACTCGGCGTCATCATGAAGACCACCTTTCAGCGAATCATTGAAGGGGAATTGCCTGCCAGCTTCGTGCTGAAGAATGAGAAGGTGTGCGCCTTTCTGGACATCCATCCCTACAATGCAGGTCATACACTGGTGGTGCCGCGTCACTTTGCGGCGAGTCTCGAAGAGCTGCCCCAAGAGTTTGCTTCGGCCATGTTTGCCGCAGGGCGGCGCATCGTGATTGCGCTCAAGAACTGTGGGATTCCCTGCGATGGCGTGAATCTGAAACTCAATGATGGCGTGGCGGCAGGTCAGGATGTGATGCACTGCCATCTGCACGTCATCCCACGATTGCATGGTGACAGTCTGGCGGCTGGCGGGTGGGGGCAGGTTGCCAGCGAGCCCTGGGACGAATCCCGCCGTATGCACCTGGACGGGATTGCAGAGCGGATTCGGGAAGCCCTGCCAGAGTAACCTGTCACCCTACTTGCCCGCGACCGCAGGCTTTTCCATGGGGAAGATGGTGTTCTCACTCACCTCCGTCTTCAGCAGCTCTTCGGCCTGTTGAATCACGTCCGCGCTGCCCGCTGCAATGTCCTTTTTCTCGGAGCGATCCGTCGCGATGTCATACACTTCCCAGTTGCCGGGTTTCTTGGTCTTCAACCCCTGGCGTACGGCCTTCTTGTCACCGATGCGCACGGCGATCTGTCCGGTGTATTCGGGAAAGAGCCAGAGCATGGGCTTCGTGTGTGCCGTGTTCTTGCCGCTGGTGATGGCGGGCCAGAGGCTCTCACCATCCAGGCCCTCGGGCTTGGTGAGTCCAGTTGCTTCACACAGGGTGGGGAACCAATCAGCGAAGTAGCCTGGCGAATCGTTCACCACGTTTGCGGGGATCTTGCCCGGCAGGCGCGCGATCATCGGCACCCGGATGCCGCCCTCATACACGCTGCCCTTGAAACCTCGCAGGTCGGCGGTGCTGTTGAAGAACTTTGCATCGGCGCCGCCCACGCTGAATTTGGAGTCCGCATTGCGTGGATGGGTGGTGCCATTGTCACTGGTGAAAATGATGAGGGTGCGATCGGCGACACCTGCTTTTTCGAGTGAGTCCATCACCCTGCCCACATAGCTGTCGAGATCCGAGATCATGGCAGCATAGCCGGCGTGCGGACGGGGATGTGGCACATAGCCATTTTCACCGCGATACGGTTCCTGGTCCCACTCCTTGGGGAACTTCTCCACACTTTCTTTGGGCGGATGCATGGAGACGTGCGGTTCGATGAAGGCGAGGTAGAGGAAGAAGGGTTTCTTCGCATTGTCCGCGATGAACTTCTCCGCCTCGGCAATCATCAGTTTGGGAGCGTAGGTTTCGCCAATCCAGTCCTCCAACTTTACTTCGCCTTCCGGTTGCTTTGCATGGCCGGGAATGGGCTTTTGATTGATGACTACCTTTTCGGAGTTTCTCCACACATGGGAGGGATAGTAGCTGTGGGCAACGGACTGGCAGTTGTACCCGAAGAAGAGATCAAAGCCTTTCGTGTTGGGATCCCCGGTGCTGCCTACGGGTCCGAGACCCCATTTTCCCATGGCACCTGTGGCGTAGCCTGCCTCCCGAAAGACCTGGGCAATCGTCCGGGCTTTCTCCGAGATGGGATATTGCCCCTCCTCGTACCGCGGCAGAAGCTTCTTCGCCTGCATGTTGCCGCGAATCTCTGCATGACCTAGGTGCTTGCCGGTCATGAGCACGCATCGCGAGGGCGCGCATACCGGCGCTCCGGAGTAGTGCTGCGTGAAACGGCTTCCCTGCTTCGCGAGCTTGTCGAGATTTGGCGTGGGAATCTTCTCCTGTCCATAGCAGCCGAGTTCTCCCCAGCCCAGATCATCCGCGATGACAAAGACCACATTCAACTTCTCCGCCGCAGGGGATGCAACGGCCGTGACGAGGAGGAAGCAGAGGGCGGAAATGCGTTTCATGACTGCGTGGGAACGGTGGGTGTCGAGACCTTCTTGCCACCGGGCTTCTTCCCCGGGGCATTCTTGCGATAGCCACGCTCTCCCATGGGCAGGAGGGCGCCACCCCTGGCATCCCTCTCCTGATTGCAGAGGGCGCGCATGGCTTTGAGGGCCTCCGCGTGGGCGGGATCCGCAGCCACATTCTTCAGTTCATCCTTGTCCGCCTTCAGGTCGTAGAGCAGTTCGTTGGAGGGTGCGGGCTGATCCACGTAGCGCGCATACATGTACTGTTGACCGCGCATTCCCTCCCAGGTGAGTGTCGGCGCGAGATCGAGGTGTTCGCAGAAGAAATGGTCGCGCCAGGTGGTTGGTTGTTCTCCACGCACCAGTGGCGCGAGGCTGCTGCCCTGGTAGCCGGCAGGTTTCGCCACTCCTGCCCAATCAAGGAAAGTCGCCGGGAGATCCACGTTCAGTGCCATTTCATCCAGCACGCGCCCCCGCTTTTCCTTCGGCAGACGTGGGTCATAGATGATCATGGGCACACGCAGGGATTCATCATAGTGTGACCACTTCCCCTGGAAACCCCGGTCACCGAGGTAGTAGCCATTGTCCGCGGTGTACACAATGATGGTATTGTCCGCGAGACCGGCGTCTCGCAGGACCTGAAGCACTCGGGCGATGGCCTTATCAATCCCACTGATCATGCGGAAGTACGCGCGCACATTTATCTCGTACTTCTCCGGCGTGTCATAGCCCCAGAAGAAGCGTTCGCGATTGATGGATTGCTTGAGGAATTCCGGCTGGCTTTCGTAGATGGCGGGAGCGCCGAGTCGTGGCGGGGGAATCTTTGTATCCTCATACATGCCATCGGTTGATGGCGGCCAGGGATAGTGGCCGATGCCCGGACGTTTGTCACCATCCTCTGCATGGGCGGCATTGAACCAGAGGTTCAGGCAGAAGGGTTGATCCTTCGGTTGGACCTTGATGAACTCAATGCCACGATCGCAGATGATGTCCGTCTCATGACGCTTGGTGCCATCCGGCATGCTCTTCAGATAGGGATTCCGGCCAACGGGCTCGTACACATCGTACTGGGACTCTGGTTTGAATCCCGGAGGCGCCATCATGTGCCACTTTCCGATGTGGCCTGTGCGATAGCCCGCCTGGCGCAGTTCCACCGGGAACGTGTGTGCCAGCGACTCTGGCTTCACCGTGGGCAGCGAGTCACGCAAGGCATGCGTGCGCGCCCATTGTCCTGTAAGCACGGTGGCACGGCTCACCCAGCACACGGAGGTGGTGACGAAAGCATTCCTGAAACGCACGCCCTCCGACGCAAGCGCGTCGATGGCGGGCGTCCTGATGATCGGGTGTCCCGCGCAACCAAGCGTGTCGTAGCGCTGGTCATCCGCAAACAGGAAGAGGATGTTTGGCCTCTTCGACGTTGACGCAGAGCTGGGTGAGGGCGCCTGCGCAGCAACATGGCCCAGGGGCAATGTGACAACAGCGAGTGCGGAGAGGAGCCATGAATTCATGAGGGAGGATGAGGCGCGAGGGTTCTCTTCAATTTGCTACTCCGCCAATGTGAGCGTCACGCGGCGGACATCCATCACGGACTTGCCGGGTATTTCCAGCGCACGCAGTGTGAGCGGGCCCTGTCCCTCCGTGAGCTTCATCTTTCCGAGGTTCAACGTGCGGAACTCCTTCATCTGCGATTCGCCATGTGGACGCGGCAGGGTGTCCTGATTTGTATTCAGCGGAGGGTCCCATCCGGGCGAGACCTTTCCTGTGTGCGAGCTGCCATTGAAGCTGAGTTCGACGGTGGCACCTGCGTCCGACTCCGGGCAGGTGTAGTCGATGGTCACTTCATAAGTTCCCGTGGTGTGCACATCGAGGAGCCACACCATGCAGTCGTCCTTGCTGCGCCAGTTTACAAAATAGGAGCAGTTCGGCGCATTGCTGCTGCGCTGGACTTCTCCACGTGGATCTCCATCACGCGCCGGCAGCATGGTGATGGGGAATTCGCGGTAACCCACCGGGATGGGGCGCGGATCCACGGCATTCGCGGGATTGTTCTTCCGGCCGCCGCCTTTGGGTTTGTTGGGCTGGGCCTGAGCCTGGGCTTGAACTTGGGTCTTGGGTTTCAAGGCTGGCGCGGCATCCGTGCCGAACATCTCCAGCCGCCACGCCTTCACTGCATCCTTGAGCTTGGCTGCCAGCGCCGGTTCCTTGTCATTGATGGGCGTGGACTGACCGGGGTCGGTAGTCATGTCATACAGGTTCCCGGCGTTGTCCAGGCGATGGACTTGCGTGCGCACACTCACCTGACCTCCCCAAGTCGAGAAGATGCTCCGGGCGACCCATTCCACCTTTTCGCGCTTGAGTAGTGGGGATAGGTCCCATCCATCCAGCGGCTTGTCTCCCACTCGCTTCACACCTGCCAATGACGTAAGCGTGGGCAGCAGGTCGATCGCGCCGCTGATGTAGGAAACGGTGTGTCCCTTGGGCAGTTGCGCGGGCCAGCTGATGTAACACACGGAGCGAACGCCCCCTTCATCCGTATTGCTCTTCTTACCCTTCATGCCGCCGGTCCATCGATGGGAGTTGGGACCGTTGTCCGAGAAATAGAGCACGATGGTATTCTCAGAAAGATTCAATTCCTTCAGCTTCGCCAGCACCCTGCCTACATTCATGTCCTGATTGGCCAGCATGGCATGCACCACACGCGTCTCATCGATGTTTTCCTGCTTTTCATCCGTGGCCCGCTGGGTGATTTCCTTCTGCTTGAATTCATCCCAGTTCTTCTGCGGTGCGGACCACGGTGAGTGCGGCGTGGTGAAGGGCACATAGCAGAGGAAGGGCTTGTCCTTGTTCTTCTCGATGAATCCGAGGGCGCGGTCGGTGCAGACGTCCACGATGTATCCCTTCGTGCGAATCATGCGGCCGTTTTCCTCCAGCGGCGCGTCAAAGTACTCGCCCCAGTGACCGGAGCTGTGGCCGAAATATTCGTCAAACCCGCGTGCCATGGGATGGTAGGGCCACTGTGTGCCATTGTGCCACTTCCCAAAAGCGCCCGTGGCATAGCCGGCAGCTTTGAAGGCATCTGCCACCGTCTTCTCAGAAAGGTCGAGCCGTTCCTGTCCCGTGGAGACACCCTTCACTCCGCCACGTGGATGGTATCGTCCCGTGAGGAACTCCGCCCGTGTGGGTGAGCACACCGGGCAGACATAGAAGCGATCGAGTGATACGCCGTTCTGCGCAATGGAGTCGATGTTTGGCGTGACGGCGGCCTTGTTCCCCGAGTGACCGTAGTCTCCCCATCCGGCATCATCGGCGAGGAAGATGACGAGGTTCGGCTTCTCTGCAGCGTGGGACAGCGAGACGCTCAAGAGCCATGTGCAAGCAAGAGTGAGGAGGAGTTTCATGTGGGAAGATGGCAAAAGGAAGGTGGATCTCGGCGTGATTCTTGGGGAACGACGTCACTCGTCGGCATCCTTTTTGGGGGCTGTTTTGCCTTTGCCTTTCGCGCCAGGCTTCTTCGCCGGTGTATTGAGGTGAGTCATGGGCTTCTCCATGGCCTTCATCGCGGCCATGCCCTCGGGAGTGAGCAACGGGTCCTTGGTGTTTTCGCGCCACTCCAACAAGGCGGTTTGCAGACGCTTCAGCGTTTCTGCATGCTCGGGTTGCGAGGCTAGGTCTTTCCACTCCCATGGATCCGTCTGCAGATCGTACAGTTCGAACTCAGGTGGATTGGCCGCGAGCTCGAAGAGCTTGGCGACCTCGGTTCCAGAGAACTTCTCACTGCGTGCCATCGCGAGAGCAGCGTCACCATCGATGCCGGAGTTTGGCCTGGCCTTTCCGGCAAGCAGATTGTGGATCAGTTTGTACCGGGCGTCGCGAATGGTGCGGCGCGGAAAGAAAGGGATGGAACCATGAAAATGAAACTCGGTGGCCAGGTACTGGCGATGCTGGGAGGCATCCAGGGTGTGGCGGAGCGAGCGGCCCTGTACGTTCCCGGGGATGGTTTGTCCCGTTGCGTCCAGAATGGTTGGCAAGAGGTCCACCGTGCCCACGAGTGCAGGCGTGCGTTCTCCGGGAGTGAAGACACCGGGCCACAGCGCGAGCATGGGTACCTTCACCCCACCTTCGTAGCAGGAGGTCTTCCCACGCACAAAAGGCGGACCATGGTCTCCCACGAAGAGCACAAGTGTGTTGTTCATCTTGCCCGAGGCCTCCAGCTCAGCGAGGAGCAGGCCGAGTCCGGCATCAATGCGCGTGACAGCATTGTAGTACTGCGTCACACGCTCGATTTGTTCTTGAGTATCGATCTTCTGGAATGGGAAGGGAGGCACCTCACCGACCTTCAATGGAGTTTCAGGGATGCCCTCATATTGCGTCGGAAATGCCTCATCCGGCGGACGGGGACTGCGTCCCATGACGTGCGGATCCGCGAAGTTTACCATGAAGAAGAAGGGCTCCTGCGTCTCGCGGATGTAGGCACCGGCGACCTTTGCCACATTCTTCACATCACGCATGTCTGACTTGAGCCGCTGGTCGAAGGGGAATGTATTCTCGGGAGCCACGTGCAGCTTTCCCAGGAGGGCGGTGCTGTAGCCGGCATTCTTCAGCAGTGCGGGAATGGTCTGTGCCCGCAACGGCTCATGCAGGGCAAAGCCTCCATTCACCAAACCGTACTGTCCATTCGCGTGCGGATAGATGCCTGTGAACATTGCGCTGCGAGAAGGACTGCACGAGGCCTGGGCCACGTAGGCATTCTCAAAGAGGCGCCCTTTTTTTGCCATCGCGTCGAGATTCGGCGTGCGTGCCACCTTGTCTCCGTAGCAGCCCACCTGCACGCCGAGATCGTCGGAGGTGATGAGCAGCACATTGACTTTGGGATTCTCCGCGGCGGAGGCGGAAAGCCATGCACTGATGAAGACCAGCAGGAGGAGGAAGGTGCGTTTCATAGGGAGAGGGAAATAAGAAGCTGGTGTGAGGCGTGAGAAGCAGGTGTGATTAGAAGAGCTTCACCGTGCGCGAGCCTGCTGCGGTCTGCTCTTTTGCCTCCAGTCCGGCGAGTGATTGTTTGTCCGGCTTGTACGCACCCACCTTCACTGTGTATTTCCCGGGCGCATACACACGTGGCTGGAAGCGATTTCCCCGCGCGCGCACGGTGTAGAGGACTTCACCGCTCATCTCCGCGATGACCTGGACCACGGGATCCTTCGCGTCTTCGAAGAGCAGCTCCGGCAGATAGCCTTGCACCTTGCGTCCATCATTCTGGTCCATGTCCACCGTGATGGGCCACCCGGGGAACTGTGCCTTGTTGCCCTGCTTCGCATCCGAGAAGCGCGGCCAGCATTCGAAGATGATCTTGCGCTTTGACTTCTGGAAGCGCACGAGGCCATAGCCATCGGCGCGCTGCTTCTCATCCGAAATATCCGGCGGATTCGCATAGGCCATCATCGAGATGCGATTGCCGAGACCGTCCTTGAAATCACCGGTCCACGGCAGCGGGCTGCCGGGCACAGGGTTGGGCCCCGGCTGCTCATCGAGGGGATGCCACCAGCGACCGTAGATGGTATTCACCAGCGCCGGACTGGTGAAAGCGTAGGGGCCGTCACCAAACTCCGCGATGCCATGCTTCACGGTCACGGCCAGATGCTGGTCTCCACAAAGATGCACTGCCCATGCACGGCGGATTTCTTCCAGAGTGCGATTGCGCGGTGTCTGCGGCCAGCCATTGCAGTCCAGGTCCGCCAGCAGGCGTTCATCCCGCTTCCCATGCATGTGCACCGCACCGCAGAAGGCGGTCTGCGAAAGCACGGCCTTCATCTCGCAACCGGTCCAGTCTTGTGTCCAATCGCGCAGGAACTTCTCCTGGCGCTCGCCAAGCAATTGCAGACCGGGCAGGTCTATCGTCTTTGGATCGTACGAAGGATCATTGATGTGGTCCGGGCGTGGACCCATCTGGGGAATCTTGCCTGCGGGGCCGGACTTGAACTTGCGGTCCTCCAGAATGGCAAAGTCGACTCCGCCCACGATCAATCGAGTGTAGTACACCGTGATACCCCGCTCCACGGGCGTGGGATCCACCGGGTCCGGCAGGCTCCACGACTGCTGCCGCTGCACCTGGTTCACATACTCCACGGGGAACATGTATCCGCCATCCGCATTCCCCTTGAGTGTGGAGAGCCTGCCGTTCTCACCCCAGAGATTGGGATGACCCACGTCGTGGTCATCCGGGGTGCAGATGGTGGGACGGTCCTTCATGATGTCCCGGAACTGGAGGCCGAACTCGATCCAGCCCGCGGTGTGCTCCGTGTGACGATAAGTCTGATCTCCTGCGAAGAAGAGAACGTCCGGGTCCTGTAGTTTCAGATTCTCGATGATCTCCGGTCGCAGGCCTGCCGTGCGGCTGGAGTTGCACGACATGTTTGCGATTACAATCTCGTCCTTATCCACTGGGTCACGGCGGATGAGTCCCTCAAACGCGGCTTCCTTCCCATGGCGCACGCGGTAGGGCACGTTCTTCGTCGCATCCCATTTCTCCACACGGATGTGAGCGCTCCATCCGGGATAGAGCACGGGTGACCTGGCTATTTCCTGCCATTTCCCATCCTCGCCTTTCACCTCCAGCCGTGCCTCACGGGGCTCATCTGGCTTCAGCGGGTAGAGCTGAGCGGTCATCTTCAGCACGCCGTTCTGGTGCGTGTAGATGGCGAAAGCCACGACATCCTTGCGTTGCACGTCCATGGGTGGCGGTTGGGTGGCGCGTGCCTGCGCTTGAGGATTCTGCCGGCGAGGTCCGGCAGCGGGTGCCTTTGCCCACCATTCTCCCGTGGCCAGGGAGTCGAGCATGGGAAACTCAGCGCCGAAGGGTTGGGCGGATTCCGCAGCGACCAAGGTCCCTGTACTGCTCAGAGCTGCACCCCCAAAGCCGGCGGCGGTGAGCTTCAGCGCGTCGCGACGGGTGAGGGAGCGTGTGGCTTTCTTCGGCTTCATGGGAGACACGGGAAACGCATCCGCACACCCAAGATTTCATCAAAACAAAGTTGTCCGCCAAGCCACAGTGGTCAGTGGCGCAGCAAGCCAATAGACCCCGCCGCCTCGCCCAACAATGCAAAGTGAGAAATGCAAAATGAAAACTGCAAAGTGCCGGAGCCGAGCCTCAGTCACTTTGCATTCCCGGAAGCACTTCGTCCTAATTCCCCCCAATACCTCACCCACAGGGGTGAAGACCACGCCATGTTCCCATCCGTCTGCTCGATGCGGAGGTAGTAGCGGTTCTCGCCTTGCAGGGGATTCGCATCGGTCCAGGTGGCGCGCGCTTCCTTGTCGTTGCCTTCCATGAGGTGGTAGTCCTGCTCATTGCGTACCACGGTCACGCGCTTGATGGGCGCCGTGCCTGCGACGTGGAAGGTGAGAGCGGGCTTCTCCTTTGAGTCAAACACCTCGCCCATGAGGTGTTCGCCACAGCTCAACTCGACAAAGATCTTGTCCGTGGCTGCACAGGTGCGGCGTGCCTTGAACCCGGCGATGATGCCTTCACGAGTGAACTCCTCCACATACACGCCTCCGAATGAGGTGTGCGTGGCAATGTGATCGCTCGATGCGAAGACACTCAGCTTGTGACCTTCGGAGAGCGCCTTCTGGTACACGCCGTTGTTGTAGGCGGCGGGATTCTTGTTCCCTGCTTCGAAGTCTGTGATGGGGGCTGGAGGAATGGGTTGATTCTTCGGCTCCAGCTTGGCCGGGGTGTACGCTTCCTTCTGGCGCAGGCCGACGGTGGGCTGCGGTGCACCGGGTCCTTCATAGCTCACGCGTGCTCCCTGGAAGATTTCGACGGTGTTCTCATACGTGTTGTCGATGCCGCCCTGATACCTTGTCCAATCTGTGCCCATGCCTGTGGCACCGGTATGGCTGATGACCGCACAGGGATGATCGTAGCGCTTCAGGATGTCCCACAGTTCGGTGGGAAGAATGGCCTGGATGCCTGCGGCTACCGGAAGCTCCTCCTGCCACTGGGACTCGCGGTAGAAAGCACGATTGATGTATACAATCGGACCGCCGCGCTTCGCGAAGACGATATTGCGATGTCCCCACGGGAAGGGCTGCTCCCGCTCATACGCGTACAGCGACGTAAAGCTGCCCGGCGCGAAGAACACATCCACATGCCGCTGCGTGTGCCACCACTCGTACGGGTCATACTTCTTACCCACATCTGTGTGGTCAGAGGTCCCCAGGAAATCCAGACCTGCGAGGTCATAGGCATAGCGATACGCTTCCATCACGCAGCCATCGAAGGCGGTGCGGCAATTGGAAATGTCCGTGTGCCGATGCAGGTCTCCCCAGACGAGCCGGTATGTCTTGCCGCCGACCTTCCACGTGTGATGCTCCGTCAGCGGGCGTGGTGGTGTGGACTCATTCAAGTAGGGCTCCATCTCAGGCGTGCGCGCCACTTCTGCATCAGGCTCCACGGGAAGAGTGGCAAGCTCCGCATCGGTCTTCACCGAGCTGACATACACACCGGCGATGCCGCACTCCTTGCCTGCGCGTTTGTCAGAGGGCCACGTCATCCAAAGTCCGCCACGCGGCCCGAGAAACATTTCCTGGTGGCGATCCTGGCCCATGGAGCTGTCCGGCAGAGCGGCCGGCATGCTCCAGGTTTTTGTCTCTGGAATGTACCGCAGCAGCATGCCCCGCCACATGCCGCTGGTGAAGTAGCGGCAGGCGATCCACACCTGCCCTTCGCGCACCAGCACGGAGGGGACATTGATGGCATAGCCCGGACTCGGATCTGGTGCGGGTGTGGGGCGGCCATTGTGCGGCACGGGCACTTCGGTGAAAGTCTCCGTGGCGATGTCATACCGGCCCAGCAGGAGACGCTTCTGTGCATTGAAGCCCATGGCATTCTCATGACCTCTTGCGTCCAGCCCCCATTGTCGGCGACCGCGCTCGGCCGCGATCCACAGGCCGCCTTTTCCATCCGCGCTGAGGGAGGCGCGCGCTTCATATTCGGGTGTCTCCAGCAGCACGCGATCCTTCACCTTGCCGCTGAGGTCCACATGCGCGAGGCGAAGGTTGAATTCGCTGCCCGCAGAGTTGTCATAGGCGATCCATGCGCCATCGCCATCGGTGAAGGCAAGGCGTGGCTCCCAGTTTCCACCTTCCCTGGCTGTCGAAATGCGAACTGGTTCACTCCACTTTGAATCCGATGGACTCCAATGACGTGTCCATATCTGCGAAGCGCCCGGCCTTACCTCCTGCCATGTGACCCACACACGGCCTGAAGCATCTGTGCCTGCATCCGCGAAGCTTGCCCCGGCATCTGCATACGAGGCGAATTCACTTTCCTCCTCCAGAGCACCCTTGGAAAACCGGCGTGCCCGCAAGGTCATGATGTCTTTTGCATTCACCTGTGCCCAGATACACCATATCCCACCAGCACCATCCGCGGTGATGGTGGGCTGGTGCAGCACGCCCGGCTGTGCTACCACGGCCTGCGGGGTGAACTGGCGTCCCTCGCGCTTTGCGAGATGCAGGGTGTCCGCGACCCCATCGTGCTCGATGTACGTCACCCACAGGCCACCGCCCTTGTCCACGCACACATCCGGAAAGTCACGATGAAGCTTGGGGTCGACGATGGAGAGCCGGTTTGAAAGCGGTGCGAAGAGCTCGGGCTGCGTGATGGCTGGGCGCTTTCCTGCGCCCGGTCGCCTGGGTTTCGCTGCCGCCGGATTTGCCGGTGCGTCTGGTGAAGGAGCGCCCTCCTGACCGAGCAAGGTCAGGAAGGCCAGCAGCAGAAGTGGCGAGAGAAGCAGCGCGACTTTCATGCGGTGGAAACGCCGGGAAGTTCCGGTTCTTCCGCACGGTCTCGCTCGTGCGATGGAATATCATCTCACTTGGAGAAAGTCCGCTGGCGGCGTTCCCACGTGGTCCGTCCGGGGCTGTTTCAGTTCCTGGCTGTCAGTTTCTGGCACATGCAGGAGCTGGGGATTTCCATGTCGGCCTTTGCCCACACCTTGCGGAACCGGGCTTCCACTTCGTCGGCTTCGGTGTTTTTGGATTGGGCGCGGAGGCTTTGGGCGAGGCCGCGGAGGGACCAGCCGTTTTCGGGGAGGCGCTTGAGGTCTTCGCGATAAACTTGCTCGGCCTCGGCGAAGCGTTCGGCTTTCATGAGGCTGGCGCCAAGGGGATGGCGTACGGGGACGAGCCAGCCGGGAGGTTCATCGTAGCGCAAGAGGTCTTCTGCTTTTACGGCAGCGCGCAGGGCGGCGAGGCCTTCTTCCACCTTGCCTTCGCGCACGAGGATTTCGCCTTCCACCATGGGAGTGGACACGGTCAGGATGGACTGGGCGAGGTTGTTGCCGAAGTAGGCGTCCTTCGCTACGAGCTCGGCGCGCTTCAGGTAGATGGCTTGCTCCTTGCGTGCGGACACGGTGTCACCTTTCGCAGCGTAGGCGATAGCACGTGCGGCGGAGTGGATGGCGAGGGAGAGGGGCATGTGGTCTTCGTACTTCTCCTGCTCGGCGAGGATGTCATCCCAGAGGCCGAAGCGAATCATCACCTCCATGGGCATGGCGGCGTAGCCTTCCACCATGCCGGCGTATTCCTTGAGGAAGTCGGCGGGGAGTTCCGCGGTCATGGAACGGATGTGTTTCATGGCGAGGTCGCGTTGGCCGGTCATCATGGCGGCGTAGGAGAGCATGTGGCGATTGTGCGCCACGTACATGTTCAGCATGCCCTTGGGAGGACCGGCTTTCTTGCGGTAGGCCTGGTCGGCTTCGACGGCTTTGATGTTCGAGTCGATTGCCTGCTGCCAGCGGCCGCGACGCACGTCGATGTGGGAGGGCATGTGCACGTTGTGTGCGACACCGGGTTGCAACGCGCGGAGGCGTTCCGCGGCGGCATCGGCGCGACCAGGTTCTTGCGAGGCCTCCACGGCGTGGATGTAGAGATGATTGGCGAGGGGGTGATTCGGATTGAGCGTAATCACGCGATCCAAGGTGGTGATGATCTCGGCGGTGCCGGGTTGCTCGGCGCCTTCGGGTGTCCACTGGTCCCAAGGGCGAAGGTTCATCATCGCTTCAGCGAAGAAGCTGCCGGCATCGGCGTTGTCCGGGTAGCCCTTCCACACTTCACGCATGGCGTCTGCATAGGCGAGGTCCAGTGGGGCGCGGTCTGCGGGTTGTGGATTCGCATAGCGCTTGCTCAGGGCGGAGATCAGCTGCTGCTCGAAGGGTGTGGCCTTCGCGGCGTGCTTCTGGGCGAGTTGCAGTTCTTTCCAGGCAATCTCCGCGGCGTCCGGTGGGACCATGGGGAAATTGATATGTGGGCCGTGGGCATAGGAGATGCCCCAGTGGGCCATGGCGCAGGCGGAGTCGTGCTTCGCGGCTTCACGGAAGGAGCGGATGGCTGCGCCGTGATTGAAGGCATGGAGGAAGGCCAGCCCCTGGTCGAAGTACTTTTGCGCGACAGGGGACTTCGTAGTGACCTTAATCTTGTAGCTGCCCAGGCCTTCGTAGAAGGGCTCGGGTGCTTCCTTTGCCTGCAGGGCAAGGGTGAAGATGAGGGCCATGCTCCACGACAGTCTGGCAAAGAGACGCGCGAGGAGATGGGGGTGATACAGTGACGTATTCTTTTTCATCTGAGGAGGGGAATGTGAAATGCCAGCGGACTGGCAAGGGTTCACGATTCCACAGTCCTCCGCGGAGAAAAGACCGGTAAAATACGGTATTGAGGGGGCCGGGGTACGGTATCGGTGGGTGTGGTCTTGTCCAGAGTGTTCAACACAGAGACACAGAGACGCAGAGGAAACTTCGGAGACTGAGACTGAAACTGAGATGGAGGGGGGACGAACGTGACCCTAGGCGCGCAGGCCCATGGAGGTCAGCTTGGTGACGCTTTCGGTCCAGGCGACTTCGTGCGGGGGGCGCTTGGAGAGGGCGGCGAGGGCGGCGGTGACACCGGCGGCTTCGCCCATGGCCACGGCATTGCCGGTGACGCGGTAGCTGGAGTGGGAGATGAAGTCGCCGCTGATGCAGCGACCGGCCATCATGAGGCCATCCACATCTTTTGCGATGAGGGCGCGCAGGGGAATGTCGTACGGCTTCACCTTGATGTCGGTGGGCATGGTGGCGGAGCCTTTGCGATTGTGCTTCGCGCTGGTGGCATGGATGTCCACGCCGAAGGTCACGCGGGCCACGCCATCGTCATAGCGTGCGCCCTTGATGAGGTCTTCCTTCAGCACGGTGAAGCGGCCGGCGATGCGGCGTCCATCACGCACGCCAATCTGTTCGGCGGTGGCCACGATCTGGAGGCCCTCCCAAGGACCACCGAGGGCGCGCAGGCCATTCACCATTTTGTTCATCTCGGAGCGGGCTCGCACGGTGGCGGAGGTGACTTCTGCAGCGTCGAAGGGCTTGATGCCATACTCGTGATTCAGCATGGCGAAGAGGAGATTGTCCTTCACCTGCCAGAGCGTGGGTCTAGCGTAGGAGGGGAAGTGGCCGGTCTTCTCAATGGCCTCGCGGATGCGCTCCTTCTTGTCGCTGTTGGAGTTTTCACCCGGCAGTGCCTGCCCGAAGCGCACGAACTCGCGGAGGGCTTCGGCGTCTTTCACCATCAGCAGCGCATTCAGCGACATGGGCTGACAAGGGCAGTCCTTGGCCTCACCGATTTCAAAGGAGCAACCCGCGAGCGCGCCGAGGTCGCCATCGCCGGTGGTATCGATGAACACCGGAGCGCGCCAGGCCTGGCGGCCCGACTTGGAGTCGGTGACGATGGTGGTGAGCTTGTTCCCCTCGCGGAAGGCGGCGGCCACACGGGTGTGGAATTGGAACTTCACCCCGGCTTCCACGCAGAGTTCTTCCAGCAGGAGCTTCAGCGCTTCTGGATCGTAGCAGAAGGCGGAGGCTTTGGAGCCGGCACGTGCGCCACGGGCATCGAGCTTGTCGCGCAGTTCCTTGGCGAAGCCTGGCTTGTCGAAGTCGAGGAAGTAGCCCAGCAATCCCGCAGTCCACACGCCGCCGAGGCAGCCTCTCCATTCGAACAAACGCACCCGCGCACCGGCGCGCGCGGCGACGATGGCGGCGCTCACACCGGCAGGGCCAGCGCCGCACACGATGACGTCCGCATCATCCGCGAGGGGAATGTCGCGTGCGGGGTCGTGGAAGGTGCCGGTGTCGGCTTTGGGAGTCTCCTTCATTTCCGCGCCTGACGAGGTGCCCTGTGAAAGTGCGGTGCCTGCGAGGGCGGCATTCAGAAAGTGGCGGCGGGAGACGGAGGCAGGCTTCATGGGAAAAGGAGAACGCAGAAGAATGGCGAAAGATTTCAGCGGCGGTCGGGCTTCAGTCCTGCTCTGCCACGGTCTCGTCCGCAGGCAGATCGTTGAGCACGAGATTTACCTCATGCTCCACCAGTGTGGCACGCAGGGCATCCACTTCCTCCGGCCTGATGAGCAGTTCCAGATTGCCTCCGTGCTCGCCGGGGCCGTATTGATTTTGCGCGACGCTGTGCAAGGTAAAGCCAAAGCGATCATAGAACGCAGCTGCTGTGGTGCCGGTACGTACCCGCACCAGCACGGGCCGGCCCTCCGGCTCCAGCAGGGAGAGACGTGCTGCCAGCAGCGTGGTGCCCAGCCCCTTCTTCTGGCGGTCCTTGTGAATCATGCCGCAGGCGAGCCACGCCCAGGGGCCATCTCCACTCAGTTCCAGGCCACCGCAGCCCACAATTTCGCTCTCATGCTCCACCACGAGAAAGTAGGAGGTGCCGCGCTCCAGGAAGTCGGTGAACTTTTCCACGTGCCCCGCGGGGTAGTACACACCTTCATTGGAGTGATATATCGCTAGGCACGCCGGGAGGTCCTCGGCAGTGTATTCACGAATGGTGCACGCGGTGAGATGGGAGGAGATTGATTCCAGGAGGGACATGCGAGGGCAATGGGAAGCGCAGGTGCTCCCGGAATGCAAGCGCCCGAGTCACCTCAATCTTCCTCCTCGTTCTCCTCCTCGGCCTCGTATTCGTAGGCCTCCTCGTCGTCCATCTCATCCACGGACAGGCCCAGCCAGGAGAGGGATTCTATCTGCTCGTGGAAGCTGCCAAAGGTCTCCTCGTCCGCGCCGAAGTGTTCCTGATTCACAGCGATGTGGCGGAGGGTGGGGGAGATCTCCGGCCAGAGGTCGCGGACTTCATCCGGATATTCACGGGCGCGCTCGGTGATGAGCGAGATGAATCCTGAAGCGCCTTCTGCATCGCCCTCCGCTGCTCGTGAGCGCAGGTAGGTCATGCAGGCATCGAGATAGTAGGGAAAGCAGGCGGCCGGAGTGTAGAGCAGATCTTCCTGGTAGCGCGCGGCATCCTTTTGAAAAAGACTCATGGCCTCCTCCTTGGACTTCCCGCCGAAGTGCTCGAAGGCGGAGTCCACATCGATGTCCCAGGATTCACTGCGCCACTCGGCTTCGATGGGGATGGAACGGTCTAGCGGCATGGTGTTGGATACGAGTCCATTATTACTCCTGGTGCACCCTGCTGGCGAGGCGAAAGTGCATGCGAGAAGTGTCTGCTGACTTGGGTGTCCGGCTCAACTCCAGTACGTATAGATCTCCACCGTGCCGCGGGCGGGAAAATGCACGATTTCAGCGTAGGCGGCCCCTCCTCCAGCGGGATAGACATACCGCATCCCTCCGCCTTCGAGGGGTTCCTTTTTGCAGTCGGGATCACCCACCCCAGGGCAGGATTTCACCCAGGCAGCGATGTCTGCAGGAGCCCCGAAGAACGTCACACGGAAGCTTCTGGAGAACACGCTGCCGTCCGTGGTGAGATGAATACCTTGTGCCTTCGCAAGCAGCGCAGGCAATCTGGCCCAGTTCCATGCCGAGGCCTTGGCACTCGCCATGTGCATCGGGCGTCGTGGCTCAAAGAGAATGTCGCCAGCCATCCAAACAAGGATTGCCGCAAGCACTGCCATGAAAAAGGCCCCGAGCAGCATGCCGCCGAGGCAGGAGCGTTTTCTTCCGTGAGCCATGGTTGTACGCGTCAGCGAGCGAGATTCGGGAGGCAAGCAAACAATCAGCCCTCGGCCCACTGCATGCCCGTGGGCAGGTCGTAGCCGGCGTACTCGATGTGCAGCACGCGGCGTTGCTTGTCCGAGGTGGAGCGTCCGGAGGCGTGGAGCAGGAGGGGGCGCATGAGGAGGGCGTCACCGGCGCGTGCGGTGCAGAGGTGCTCGGGGGTGTGCTGACGCCAATGCTGGATGGCTTCTGCGGAGAGTCGCCCGTGTGCGTGAGAGCCGGGAAGGACTTTCAGAGCGCCGTTGGTTTCATCCGCGTCATCCAGGTGCAGGCGGATGGTAATCATGTTTTCCAGCATGGCGATGGGTGGCTGCACGTGAGGCACATCATGCTTCACACTCCATGGGCCGAAGCCGTCGACATCCATCTTCTCTTGAACGCAGATGGTCAGGTCCTGATGCCAGGCGACGAGCCAGTTCGTATCAGACGATTTGTTGAAGTAGATGGCGCGCACAGGGCGCGGTGCATGCTCGCACTGCAAGTGAGGTGCAACGAGGGCGAGGAGCCTGGATGAGCGGGCCAATGACGAGATGCGCTCATCGTTCAACAGCGCGCGGCGACCGGGGCCAGAGGTGGGGCCGAGATTGGCGATGAGCTCAGCGCATTCGTCGGGGGAGAGAGCGGAAGGGGCGATGCCATATCCGTGGTCACGTATTTTCTCGAGGGGAGATAACTCCAATCGGATGGGTGGGGGAACGGGAATTGTCATGACGACAGAAAAGGGCGCGTACCACGCGAGAGGTCAGCACCCGGTATTGCGAGGAGAAAAAAACAAAGGCGGCGCTTAGTCCCAGGACAGTTTCAAGGCGACTAAATTCACGAAATTTGACTCCAAACATGAACGTCTCCACCGGTGTCTTTGTGGAGAGACACACCGCCACACCCATGACACAAACAATCATGGCAAGCCACAAACTAAACAGCGCGCAGGTACGCCAGCCCGGAGATAGTCTGCGAAGGCCGAAATAAATTGGAATGCCAAGCAGGGACAGATTCAGTCGCACGGGACCTCCAATGCCGACAATAACCATGCTCCACAGGCTGACCAGCCCGGTGAGCAAAAAGATAAGAGCCACCACCTGAAGCTGCACCGGGAGTCGTGTCGTGTTCATGGAAGGAAGTCTGAGCGCAGGATAGGATCCTTCACTGTCGGGGTCAATACGGCAGTTTGTCCTCAGGCACGCCAATGTAGTCCGGCTCGGGATCTGCGGTGAACTGCACGGCGGTGATGTGCTCGCGCCCGAGCATCAGCGCTTTCGCGACGCGGTGCATCCCGTCCATGACACGACCATCCGAGGAGAGGATGAGGGGGTAGGCGAGGTCGGTCTCCGCGATGAGCTTCGCATGTTCGGCGATGGCGCGGCAGGTGGGTGGGCTGTTCTCGTCTTGAAACCAGAAGCATTCGTCCAGTTCACGAATGGAGGATAGTGGAATGGAGACGTGAGGCAAAGCCTGAGTCTCCGTGAGTGCGATAAGACGATGCACATCCCACGCGAGCAGGCCGCGGAGTGAGGAGCGGAGGTGGTACTGCTTGCGCATGGCCGGCTGGTGAGGATACCGGGAAGGGATGGCAAACTACACCTGCCAGGGGGAGTCAATGCTCGTGTGGAAGATGGCGCGGCGGTAGGGACCGTGGCTGTCCTTGTGATTGTGCGCGTCATTCGTGCCGGTGTAGAAGAGATGCCAGCGGCCGTTGTGTTGCACGAGGTTGTGCGGCGCGTAGACGCCGTAGCTATCCGGCAGCGTATGCGGCTCGCTGCGGGGCAGCCATGAGGTGCGCGCGGGGCGGTGCCACTGCACGCCATCTTCGGAGTGGCACCACTCGATATCCATGGTCTGCGCCTGCAAGCGATAGTGACCGAGCATGCCGATGCGTCCCTTCTCCGTGTGGGTCACGGCGAGATAGTAGTGCTGGAGGTCGGTGTGGTCCTGGGCATCCGCCTGGATCACGCGCTTGCGATTTTCCCAACGCAGGCCGTCTTCGCTGGTGAAGCGATCAATCACGCGGATGCGTCCGGGGATGTTATCGTGCGGCATGTAGCGTGGGTCGTCCTTGCCCACTTCCATGAGGGCGGCGGTGTAGAGCTCAAACGATCCATCGGGAAGCTGATACACATTGGTCGCGTCATTGGTGATGAGTGCTGCCGGAGCGAGCGATTCGCCTGCCGCGACTTTGGCCTTCCGCTTTGCCATCCGGGAGAAGCCTGCCTTCACGGCCTCGGTACCATCTACGGTGCGGTCGGCGGGATGGTAGATGCAGGGGCTCAGGGCATTCACGATGGTGTAGCGACGGCCATCTTCACTGTCCGCAGCGAGGTAACGCACGATGCCCTCACCATGGGC
The DNA here is from genome assembly GCF_003315205.1 of Roseimicrobium gellanilyticum. Taxonomy (NCBI): domain Bacteria; kingdom Pseudomonadati; phylum Verrucomicrobiota; class Verrucomicrobiia; order Verrucomicrobiales; family Verrucomicrobiaceae; genus Roseimicrobium; species Roseimicrobium gellanilyticum. The sequence goes on from NZ_QNRR01000002.1 coordinate 31,020, forward strand.
CCAGAAATAGAGGCGATGACGGCCATCCTTGAGGCGCAGATGCACGCCCTGCTTGGGGTGCCAGCCCGAGGGAAGACCACCGAGCGAGAGAGGGGCATCCGCAGGTGCGCCGGTGGAGAGCACGGCCCACTGCACCTTCAGCTCTTCACCCGGTGTTCCTTCGAGATAACCCACATTGAACTCGGGATGATTTGCTCCAGAGGTGGACATCCAGATGCGCCACGCGCTGCCGGAGAGTGGCTCGGCAGGTGAGGTGAAGCTCTGCACGCGTGCGTTCTCACTGATCTTCTGTTCATACACCAGAGTGCGCTTGGCCCAACTGGACGAAGGAGCGGGCTGCAAACCTATCGTAGCAGCGTGGCTGGATTTCTGTAATGAGGAAGCTGCCGCGGCAGCGGCGGCGAAGGTGGTGCGGGTCAGGAAATCGCGACGGTCCATTGAATGATTAACGATGCGACCGCATTTCTCTCTCACGTGCAATCACTCTCCGCGGAGCTTTTCACTTCGCTGCTGTGCGCACCCTGGCAAAGAAGGTGCGCACATCCTGCACCAACAGTTCCGGCTGCTCCATCGCAGCGAAGTGTCCTCCGCGCGGCATCTCCGTCCAGTGAATCATGGTGGGCGAGTTCCTCGCGACCCACGCCCGGGGCGGTACGTTGATTTCCTTGGGGAAAAGTGCGTACCCTATGGGAGCGGGTTTCCCTCCGCCTTGAAATGCCGACATGGAAGCAGGGCGCGGCAGATTGTGCTGGGACTCGTAGTAGATGCGCGTGGCGGAGGGCATCGACTGCGTGACCCAATACACCATGATATTTGTCAGCAGTTCATCCTTGGTGAAGCTGTTGTTCAGGTCGCCTTCGTGATCGCTCCATGCCCAGAACTTGTCGATGATCCACGCGGCGAGTCCGGCGGGGGAATCATTGAGGCCATAGGCGAGGGCAAGGGGTCGCGTGCCCTGGATGGCACCGTAGGCGCGGTGGTCGGCGAGTTCTGCGTTGCGTTGTTGCAGGCGGTCCAACTCAGCCTGGGTCACGTCTTTTTTGGCTTCGGTTTCATCCGCGGGACGATTGCCTCCGGGGAAGTTGCTGTGCGCGCCGATGCAATGGGCTCCATCCGTGGAGGCGAGCCAGCGCACGATGCCGCCGCCCCAGTCGCCACCTTGTGCGCCGTACTTGTCATAGCCGAGCCGGGCCATGAGCTTGGCAATCACTTCCGCCATGCGGCCGGAGTTCCAGCCGGGTTCCTTGGGCATGCTGGAGAAGCCGAAGCCTGGCAACGAGGGCGCGACGACGTGAAAGGCATCCTCCGCGCGGCCGCCGTGTTTCTCGGGGTCGGTCAGCGGCTCGATGACTTTCATGAACTCCACCACGGAGCCGGGCCATCCGTGCACGAGTACGAGGGGTGTGGCGTTCGCGTGTTTCGACTTCACATGGATGAAGTGCAGGTCGATGCCGTCGATGGCGGTCTTGAACTGCGGCACGGCGTTGAGTTTTTTCTCTTCCGCGCGCCAGTCGTATTTGGTGCGCCAGTAATCGCAGAGGTCACGCATCCATGCGACGTCCGGGCCGTGGTCCCACTTGGAGCCGGGGATCTGGTCCGGCCAGCGGGTCTTCTCCAGGCGTTCGCGGAGGTCCTTGAGCACGGAGTCCTCCACCTGGATGGTGAAGGGGCGTATCTCTGGGGCTGCGTCTGCGCCTTGCAACAAGGTGGTGGAAAACATCGCCACGGCCAGCAGTGCGGCCGGAGTCAGCGGAAGCGTCTTCATGATCGTGGCTACGGGTTATCTTGCCCGTTTTTGCAAGGTTCATGAGTCGCTTACCGTGCCAAGGTAATGCTCTACCACTGAGCTAAGCGCATCACCCCGGCAGCTTTTCGCGGATGATGGGTGCCAGTTTTGTGCCCAGCAGCTCGATGGACTTCAGCATTTGGGCGTGGGGGACGGTGGCCACGGTCATCTGGAAGTTCAGACGCGCGATACCGCCGAGTGCCTCGTTTACGTACAGAATCTTCGAAGCCACATACTCTGCATCCCCGATCATGAGGGCACCCTTCAGGCTGCAGCCAGCCTCGAAGTGGGCACGTGTGGTGCGGGGCCAGCCGCGCTCCTCGCCAATCTTGTCGAAGGCACGTTTGTAGCCGGTGAAGAAATCGTCCTTCGCTTGAGTCGAGGTCTCGCCAATGAACCCAATCATGTGCAGGCCAACTTTCAACTTCTCCGGTGGATGGCCGGCGCGGGCACCGGCTTCGCGGTAGAGATCGATGAGCGGGCGGAAGCGATGAGGTTCACCGCCGATGATGGCCACCACCAGCGGCAGGCCCAGCGCACCCGCACGAGCGAACGATGCCGGGGTGCCACCCACACCCACCCAGATGGGGATGGGAGTCTGCAGGGGGCGCGGGTAGATGCCCTGCTCCTGCAACGGGGCGCGGTGCTTGCCAGTCCACGTAATCTCTGGGTTATCCCGGATGCGCAGCAGCAGATCCAGTTTCTCCGCGAAGAGCGAATCATAGTCCCGCACATCAAAGCCAAAGAGCGGAAACGCTTCCGTGAAGGAGCCACGTCCCACCACCATCTCTGCACGCCCCTTCGAAATGAGGTCCAGCGTGGCGAACTCCTGGAACACGCGCACCGGGTCTGCCGCGCTGAGCACCGTGACAGCGCTGGTCAGGCGGATCTGCTTCGTGCGTGCTGCTGCCGCAGCCAAGATGACCGCAGGCGCGGAGTCGAGGTACTCGGTGCGGTGGTGTTCCCCGATGCCGAAGTCATCCAGCCCCACGCGGTCGGCGAGCTCAATTTCCTCCAGAATATTCGCCATGCGCTGCACCGCACTGGGCGAGCCTTCGTGCTGGTGCTCCGGGTCAATGGCGACGAAACTATCGATTCCAATCTGCATGCACGAGTCAGTACGCGTGTGACCTCAGTTTACGCCGCCAAAAAAAATGCGCCGGTGGTTCGCCGACGCCCTATAGAGTGAAGCATTTACGCCGAAGGCGTTGTACATTGCCTAGCCCAAGGTCAGCTTGCGCAGCAAGCGCCACCTTGGGTGGCGGTGAGAAACAGTCGAACGCCGAAGGTGTTCTACAAAGACGATCTACCGGTCTGCAGCGTTGTCCGGCCCACCACGCGTTTGTAGAACACCTTCGGCGTTCATGCATGTTCCTGCTGTCCCAGGGTGACGCCCGCTTCGCGGGCTGACCCTGGGCTAGACAGTGTGCAACGCCTTCGGCGTAGGAGCAGCCGGGAACCGTGATCGCATTTCATTTGGCTTAAAAACCGAATTGAGAGTTGTTGGTTGAGTGTCGAGAGTCTGAACCCGAACTCTTCACAAACGACCTGGTCTTCACCCGCAAGGTGGATTATTTGGACTCATTCTGCAAACTCAGTGTCAGGCTATCAACCATCAACAATAGACTATCAACTTAGGGTCTAGGCCTAAAACCTCACCGTCACTTGCGCCGCCAGCAGGTGGTCAGCATTTGCATTCTCACCACCTTCGTGGCCATAGCTGTACTGTAGCTTCGTCTGCACATGGCGGTTGAAACGATAACCCACGGCCAGGTCAGCGCGGTAGAGGTCGCGGTCCCAGGATGTGGAGCCGCCCTGGCCATCTCCCACATCATCGAAGAATTGCTGATTCCATCGTGCCGCAAGGAAGAGGCTTTCGGTGAGCTTGTACTTGGCCTCAAGGTAGTAGCTGAGCGTGTCTGCATCACCCACGCGAGGGACTTCGAAGCGTGATAGAATCAGTTCGCCCCACAATTCAAAGCGATGGCGGGCATAGCTCACGTCGAAGCCAATCGTATCCTGCGTGAAGTCGCCACGTTCCGTGCCGCGGGGCAACAGCAGATCGCGATCCGGCTGCATGTAGGCGCCGGTGCTGAAGCTGGTGCCCACATTCCATGAGGCATTCGGCCGCCATCCGATTCGCCCAGTGAAGGTGGGCTCGTCAAACTCCGTATCACTTGCTTCCCAGGCAGCGGGTCGTGAGGAAAGCGCGGCGCTTTTGATTTCAAAGGCGTAGTCAAATTCCTCGATGCGCCCGAACACAGACGCTCCATGCGCATAGGAGGGACCCCAGATGGGCACGAGCCATTCGCGCTTCTTGTCGGCCAAATTCTTGCGATTGAGGAAGGCTGCTCGTGTGAGTGGTGCGGCAAGGTCCGTCATGCCAATGACATTCTCGTATGGCACGGGGGCATTGATGAACGGATTGTCCCAGGAGAGATGACGCGGCACCCAGTTGCCGAAGGCCGTGGCGAACTTGCCTGCCTGGATGTTCACCACAGGAGAGTCCATTGGAGTCCAGCGGATGAAATATTCGTCCAGACGTGCGGAGCCATCCTCCTCCACGCCGGGATCAAAGCCCCGATCGAATCGTGCCTGCACGGAGGCGAAGAAGTGAGTGCCTGCGTTCACATCCAGGAAGAGTGTCGCACGCGGATTGAAGAACGCCTCGTCATCGCTGAAGAGCAGACCTGGGGCAGGGGAGTCCGTGACATACAACTCCGCATCCAATGTGCCCCTCAGGCTCGCGTGCACGGGTGAATCTGGAGGCGTGAGGTCAAACGCGAGAAGGCTCCCACTGCATGTGCACCAGACGGCTAGTGACAGGAGGGAATGGATGAACGGACACCGGTTCATGGGAGAGTGAAGAGGCAACGATTCAAGGCTGGAGCCGTGCAGTGCTGAGTCCAGTGGGTGGGGCGCCCACTTCCTCGCTCATCGAGACAAGGCGGTAGGCAGGTGTAGGCAGGCTGAACCCTTTCAGCGGAAGCGGTTCGGTGGCTTCCACGGTGAAGCCCTCGGGAAGCTGGGCATGCGTAGTGGAATCGATGAGCAGTTCAGAGCTGCCCGCCTTGGAGCACAAGCGCGAGGCCAGGTTCACACGCTCACCCAGCACGGTGTAGTTCTGCCGGTCATCTGAACCCATCAATCCTGCGACGACCTCGCCGGTGGCGACGCCGATGCCAACATCAAATTTGTATCGCGAGGTGGCATTCAGCTTCGAGCGCTCCTCGATCATGCGAACGGCGCACTTCACGGCGTGCAGGGCATCGTTGCCATAGGACTTGGGCGCGCCGAAGACAGCCATGAGGAGATCTCCCACGAACTTGTCCACCACACCGTAGTGCTGGTACACGATGCGATTCATCGCGCTCATGTGCTCATTGAGCATGCCTATCACCTCGGAGGGAGGCATGTTTTCCGTGAGTGCAGTAAAGCCGCGGATGTCGCAAAAGAGCACGCTCACCTGGCGCACTTCACCTCCCAAGGTCAGGCGTCCATTGATGAGTTCTTCAGCGACCTGCTTGTCGGTCACCTGGGCGAGCACGGACTTGTAGCGCTCCTTGAGGGCCAGTTCCTCCGCCATTTCATTGAAGGACTTTGCCAGCGTGCCGATTTCATCCCTCGATGCCACGGGTACTTTCACCGTGTAGTCGCCATCCTGAATACGGCGTGTGCCTTCCACGAGCTGCTCGATCGGTTTGCTGAAGCCGTGCGAAATGAGGAAGATGAATCCAATGCCAATCAGCAGGGCCACGGTGCCGAAGCCCATGGCCTTGTTGCGCAGGTCCGTCTGCTCCGCCAGCACTTCATGCATGGAGTAGAGACCCACCTGCACGGCGGGGGGGAAGAGAGAGTCCGGATTGAGCACCTTGTAGATGAGGCGGTGCGGCACTCCCTGCACGTCAATCACGTCCGTGCTGGAAATGGAGCTGTTGGTGAGCACGTCATGGATGCGTGAGGAGACGACATCATGGACTTCCTCTGGAATGGTCTTGGAGTACACGCGTCCTCCCAGCCAGATGCCGCTTTGCAGGGCCTTTTCACTGAACTGGTACATGGCCGACTCCCCAAAGTCCCGTACGGGGAATCCCATGATGAGTGCACCAATGGTCTCGCCCGTGCCTTGATTCACAAGGGGTGTGAGAATCACTTCACGGAGTTGGGCATTGTCCATCTCCTTTCGCATTGGGAGGTAGCCGATTTCCTGCTCCTTGAGCACTTCTGCCGCGGGATGTTCCTTGAAAAGGGAGAAGAGCTCGGTGCGATTCTTCATGTCCGGCTTGAACATGAAGGTGGCCCGCTTGGTTTCAGGGACCAGGATGCGTCCCTCGGCGTCCACCACGGCGAAGTTGAAGAGATTGCTCTGGAAGCGATCGCGCTCACGGTCGCGGTCTCTTTCACGCTCGCGATTGGGATCACGCTCACGCTGCTGCGGAGTTCCGCGTTGCGGGCCACGCCGCAATGCCTCGCGCAACTTGGTGAGGGCTGGATTGGTGGTTTCCGTGGCCTTTACCAGTACATCGATCTCGGTGCTGAGGTTGTCATACACGAAGTCCGGGTCGTTGTCCTCGATGGCGGTTTCAAGCGCGCTGGCCAGACGCACGGACTTGCCCAGGGCTTCGCACTTGCGCACCAGGTCATTGAGCTGGCGCAGGCGCACTTCGGAGAAGTAGGCAAGCTGCTGCTGGAACTGCTGCTCGAACTGGTGCTGATACGTTCTCTGCACGCGCTTGCTCGCCACGTATAAAGTCGCCCCGGTGACTCCTGCCACCACCAGAGTCATGGCGACGATCAGCTTCGTGCGGAAGGAGGGCGAGCGGAGCTTCGGGAGGGGCATGGGGAAAGCTGGGGAAGTGCGGCGCCCGCGCGAGCAGTGGAATGAGGTGCTTACTTCTTGAAGTCCACCTTGAGCGTGCCGGACTTCAAGGTCACCGGTTGTTGCAGCGTGGTTTTGTCATCCAACCATGCCTTGAGCACATAGTTGCCCGCAGGCAGGCCGGTGAGTTTGAATTTTCCCTCCGGAGTGCTGGTGGTGAAGTGAGGTGTATCCACCACGATGATCACGCCGCGCATGTGCTCGTGAATCTCGCAGTACAAACGCACGATCCCGGGTTTGTCGAAGACAAGAGCGGGTGGTGTCTCGTCCTTGCGGTACCGCCCGAGGTCGAAGCGCTTGGTCTTGGAGTAGGAGAACACGTTGTGGTAGTCGTCGTCAAAGTTGGGAAACGACACCTGTGTGCCTGTTTGTACGGCAATCACTCCAGGATGGAACTGATACCCCTTCTGGCCAAATGTCACGGGCTTGTTCCCTGTACGCGCGCCGAACTTTCCCTCCAGATATACCACTGCCACCTGCCGGGGCGAGGGCGCAACGGAGCCGGCTTTCAGTTGATACTTGGGCGAGGGAGGTGGCGACATGGCCGCGCCCGTGATGGGTACGGTACCCTCGATGGTGACCTGGGCGGATGCTTTCGTGTTAGGTCCGCAGACGACCAATCCCGCGCCAAGCGCCAGGCAATACCAGATCCGTTGGAGGAACATGCGCAGATGCTAGTGGAAGGCCCCTGTGACTGCAACTGCGGAGAGATGGCCGCGTTCTCAACGTAGCTCGCGAGTCCCTTCGCGAGACTTGCATTCCAGAAGCACTCACGATTCAGAAACTCCTCCTTCCAATGGATAGCGCGGGAATTGCCCTGCTTTGTGAATTTCGGTACACTGATTCGCGAAGGGATTCCTCCTTCGTCGGGCTTCGCTAACGCGAGGTACGTAGGTCCTACCGCATCTTCTTCACCACGCTCTCCGCTGCCCAGTAGCCGCACATGCCGTGCACGCCGCCGCCGGGTGGGGTGGAGGCGGAGCAGAGGAAGATTCTGCGGTTCGGCGTGGCGTAGGGATCAAACATGCCCACGGGACGCGTGAAAAGCTGCCGCCAGTCCGTGACGCCGCCGATGACATCCCCGCCGATGTAGTTGGGATTGTAGGCCTCCATTTCGGCACAGTTCATGGTGTGATGTGCCATGATGCAATCGCGGAAGCCGGGGGCAAAACGCTCGATTTGCCTCGTGATGATTTCCAGCCGGTCCTCCGTGGAACCCGCAGGCACATGGCAATACGCCCACGCGACGTGCTTGCCTGCCGGAGCGCGAGTTGCGTCGTGGATGCTCGGCTGCGCGACCAGCACGAAGGGCTTATCATTCAGACGCCCCTCCCAGGCATCGCGTTCGCTGGTGACCAGCTCGGCCAGGGTGCCGCCCACGTGCACGGTGCCGGCTTTGCGGCACTCGGCATTTGCCCAGGGAATCGGCGCATTGAGCGCGTAGTCCACCTTGAAAACGCCGGGTCCATGGCGGAAGCGCTCCAGCTTGCTGCGGTAGCTTGCAGGCAGGGCATCACCACAGATATGCGAGACGTTTTTCGGGCTCAGGTCAAAGAGGTACGCCTTGGCCGGAGGCAGATCCGCAAGGGACTTCACGGGTGTATCACATTGTACCTCACCGCCAAGCGAGCGCAGCAGGCCCACCATGGCATCCGTGATTCTTTGAGAGCCGCCTTCCGGAATGGGCCAGCCCACGGCGTGCCCGCTGAGCTGGAGCACAATGCCAATCGCCGAGGTCAGCGGCAGATGCAGCGCCATGATGGAGTGTGCCGCACATCCGCCGAAGAGGGCTCGGCCTTCCTCAGTGGAGAAGTACTTCGCGAACCATGTGGCTGGCAGTCCTGCTCCCATGCCAAGCCTTGCCATGAGGTAGGGATGCTTTGGGAAACCTGCGGGCGCCAGCATATCGCCATACAGCTCATGCGCGTGCTCGACGAGAGTCTTGAAGAAGAGGCGGTACCGTCCGGCATCCTTGCCGAGTGAATCTGCTGTTTCGTCGAGTGAGCGATGCAGCACCGCTGCGCGTCCACCATCCAATGGATGTGCCAGCGGATGGTCTGGCTGAATCCAACGCAGGCCATGCTTTTCCAGGTCCGGCCCAAGCTCGCGCAGGTAGGGCGAGCCGAGTCCCATGGGATGCACCGCCGAGCACACGTCGTGGCGGAAACCTGGAAGCGTGAGTTCCTTCGTTCGCGTGCCGCCGCCCGTGGTGCTGGCCGCTTCGAGCACGAGCACCTTGCTGCCCTTCTGTGCCAGACGGATCGCCGCCGCGAGTCCATTGGGACCGGAGCCGATGATGATGGCGTCGTGGGAAGCGGAAGGCATGAGCAAGCAGATGGTGGAAGAAGGCTTCCATCAGCGAAGCGAGGTCCTGTCGCAACCCGGATTCAGGAAGAAGTGGTCAGCCCTTTAGTTGGCTTCCCGAGTGCCCATCACCTTGTTGAACTGTTTGAGAGTGGTGGCGTGCAACCCAATGCCGCATTCCTCGCAGAGTTTCGCCAGTTTGCGGAAGTCATGACGGTACCAGTGTTTCTCAGGAAGTTCCGGGCTTGTCACCACGCCCGTGCAGGAGAAACAAAGCTCCACCGAGTTGATGAGTTTGCCTGACGCATCATAAAAGAGGAACAGGTGATGCGGAGAGTAGCACGCCGCTGAGGGCATCTTCTTGTTCTTGCCATAAATGGCCTGGATGAGTGTCTCAATTTGCGTTGGAGTCAGCTCGGCCTTCTTTACCGACAGTTCCTCCAGCCGGGAGAGGTCCACTTTGTGCCCTCCATTCAGGAAGGAAAAGTCCTCCATTTCTACCTTCTCGCCATTTTTGAGCGTTGTTTCCGGCAGCTTGAAGCGGATGGCTTCCACCCGGGCCACCGCGTCGCGGTCAAAGGGAAGCGCTGGTGTGGAAGCCTTCGCCACCTCGCTCTTCTTCTCCATGATGGGAGTCTTCGGCTCAGATGCTGGACTCTGGAGCGCCACGAACCCAAACACGATCATGAGAGAAGCGCAGCGAGAAGAGAGGCTCATAAGGTGGATCTACAACACTCCGCGGAAAAAGAAAAGAGGCAGGCTCTTTACACAGGAGCACTGCCTCTTGAGATATTCGCCCGGCGATTTTGGCGGGTGAGTCAGACTAGATCTTCGTCACCAGCACCGCCGCGTTGTGTCCACCGAAGCCAAACGAGTTGCTCAGCGCCGCAGTCACCTTGGCTTCGCGGGCCACGTTCGGCACGACGTCGAGGTCGACGGCAGGGTCCTGGTTTTCCACGTTGATGGTCGGAGGAATGATCTGATCGCGGATGGCAAGGATGCTGGCCGCGAGCTCCACCCCGCCGGCAGCGCCGAGGAGGTGGCCGGTCATGGATTTCGTGGCGCTCACGAGGAGGCCATTCGTCGCGTAGTCGCCGAAGGTCTTCTTGATCGCCTGCGTTTCGCACACATCGCCCACCGGGGTGCTGGTGGCGTGGGCGTTCACGTAGGAGATCTGGTCGGCGTTCAGCTTGGCATGCTTCAGCGCCATGTTCATGCAGCGGGCTGCGCCGGAGCCATCAGGCAGGGGAGCGCTCAGGTGGTAGGCGTCCGCGCTCAGGCCGTAACCGGCGAGCTCGCAGTAGATATGCGCGCCGCGCTTCTTCGCGTGCTCATACTCTTCCAGGATCACCACGCCAGCGCCTTCACCCATCACGAAGCCATCGCGGTCCACATCGAAGGGGCGGCTGGCCTTTTCCGGGGCGTCGTTGCGCGTGCTCAGCGCCTTCATGTTGCCGAAGCCCGAGAGGCCCATCGGCGAGATGCTCGCCTCCGCGCCACCGGCCACGATGACATCCGCGTCGCCGAACTTGATGATGCGCCAGGCTTCACCAATGCAGTGGTTCGAGGTCGCACAGGCGGTCACGATGCACATGTTTGGCCCGAGGAAGCCGTACTCCATGGAGATCATCCCGCTGGCGATGTTGCTGATCATCATCGGGATCGTGAAAGGGGACACACGGCTGGGGTGCTTCTTCAGCAGGAGCTCGTGGTTGTCTTCCAGCGTCATGAGGCCGCCGATGCCGGAGCCGACCATCACACCCACGCGGGTGACATCTAGCTTGTCGGGGTCCAGGCCGCTGTCTGCCACGGACATCTTCGCCGCGCCCATGGCGAGCTGGGTGAAGCGGTCGGCACGACGGGCGTCCTTGAAGTCCTTGAAATACTGCTTGGGCTCAAAGCCCACCGCTTCGCCACCGAAGTGCGTGCCGTATTCCGTCGTGTCGAAGGCCGTGATGTTCCGGATGCCGCTTTTACCCGCGACGAGGTTCTTCCAAAATTCATCCTTGTTGTTCCCCACAGGGGTGACAACGCCAATTCCGGTGATGACAACGCGACGGTCGGACATGAGTAAGGTGGTGAGACTGAAGAATAGGGAGGGCGACAATCCACGAAACGGGGAGGGGGGCAAGGGAAAAGCCACGCCCCTGCAGTCATCCATGGTGCGTGCCCATCTCCATACGGGACGGCCCACCGAATCTCGCTGCTCTGGCTTTACGTGGCTGGCGTTTTGCACGTATGGTGCGGCCAAGCTCCGTGTCCCAGCCGAGTCATGAAGTGGGATGAACTCAGCACGCCTGCCCCCTCACTCACTCCCGAGCGAACGTCTGCGAACCCGTATTGGGTTGGGTCTACAGTGTCAAGATGGCGCTTTTTGCCCGCAGTGGTTCGCACCTGTTTGCCGCTATTGAGTTATAATGTCTCACGTTTGTTGCGTGGTATTTCCGGTTAAAGCGCTCATGACTAGTGTTTTAATGTATTGGTTATCTCGGCATGCCAATTGCATGAGTACTCTCAGCTTTCTCATTCTTTACACCGCATGAACCCTGACCGTTTTACCCTCAAAATGCAGGAGGCGCTCGCCTCCGGACAATCCATCGCGGCCCGCTACGGGCACGCTGAGCTGAAACCTTCCCACGTCCTCCTTGCCCTCTTGGAGCAGACTGAGGGCGTGACCAAACCCCTCCTGGAAAAGGTGGGCGCCTCACCCGCCAGCATCAAATCCGCCGTCGAGGTCCACCTCGCCAAGCAGCCGAAAGTTTCCGGCGGCAGCGGTCCGCAGCACATGAGCAGCGACCTCCGCGAGACCATGGCGAACGCGGAGAAGGAGCAGCACGCGCTGAAGGATGACTACCTCAGTGTGGAGCACTACCTCCTCGCCCTTACGAAGACCCGCACAGACATCGAAGGCGTCTTGAAGCAGGCCGGCATCAAGCATGCGACACTCCTGCAGGCGCTCACCTCGGTGCGTGGCGCCCAGCGCGTGACGGACCAGGATCCGGAGGGCAAGTACCAGACGCTGGAGAAGTATGGTACGGACCTCACCGCGCGTGCCCGGCAGGGGAAAATCGACCCCGTGATCGGCCGTGATGAGGAAATCCGCCGCGTGATGCAGGTGCTCAGTCGCCGCAGCAAGAACAATCCCGTGCTCATCGGTGAGCCCGGGGTGGGGAAGACCGCCATCGTGGAAGGCCTGGCCCGGCGCATCGTGGCCGGTGATGTGCCGGACTCTTTGAAGAACAAGCGCGTCATCAGCATGGACCTCGGCGGGATGCTCGCCGGCGCGAAGTACCGTGGTGAGTTCGAAGAACGCCTCAAGGCCTTCCTCAAGGAAGTGACTTCCAGCGAGGGGCAGATCATTCTCTTCATTGATGAGCTGCATACCATCGTGGGTGCGGGCAAGAGCGAGGGCGCGGTGGACGCGAGCAACCTGCTCAAGCCCCAGCTCGCCCGTGGTGAACTGCGCTGCGTAGGCGCCACGACGCTGGATGAATACCGCAAGTACATTGAGAAGGATGCTGCTCTCGAGCGCCGCTTCCAGCCGGTGTACGTGGGTGAACCCAGCGTGGAGGACACCATCGCCATCCTGCGCGGCCTGAAGGAGCGCTATGAGGTGCATCATGGTGTGAGGATTCAGGATAGCGCCATCGTCGCTGCGGCGACGCTGAGCCATCGTTACATCAGCGACCGCTTCCTGCCGGACAAGGCCGTGGACCTCGTGGATGAAGCCGCGAGCCGCCTGAAGATTGAGCTCGACTCCATGCCCACGGAGATTGATGTGCTGGAGCGCTCCATCATGCAGCATGAGATGGAGCGCCAGGTGCTGAAGAAGGAAACCGACCCCGGCAGCCGCGCGCACCTCGCGCGACTGGAGAAGGAGATCGCGGACCTCAAGGAAAAGAGCACCGCGCTCAAGGCCCAATGGCAGAAGGAAAAGGAATCCGTGCAGGAGAGCCGCAAGATCAAGGAGGAGGTCGATCGCCTCCGCACCGAGCAGGAGCAGGCGCAGCGTCGCGGCGACTTCGCCCGCGCGGGTGAGATCCAGTATGGTCTCATTCCAGATCTCGAGAAGAAAATCGCCGATGCCAGCAAGGCCGAGGCACAGGGTGGCCACACGCTCCTGCGAGAAGAGGTGACGGACGATGACATTGCCAAGGTCGTCGCAAGCTGGACGGGCATTCCCGTTTCACGCCTCCAGGAGGGTGAGCGGAGCAAGCTCACGCACATGGAGGAGCGTCTGCGTCATCGCGTCATCGGCCAGACCAGCGCCATCAGTGCGGTATCCAATGCTGTGCGTCGTGCGCGTGCCGGCCTTCAGGACGAGAACCGCCCCATCGGCAGCTTCCTCTTCCTTGGCCCCACCGGCGTGGGCAAGACGGAGCTGAGCAAGGCGCTCGCCGAGTTCCTCTTCGATGATGAAAATGCCATGACCCGTCTCGACATGAGCGAGTACATGGAGAAGCACAGCGTGGCCCGCCTCATCGGCGCCCCTCCCGGATACGTGGGTTATGAAGAAGGCGGCCAGCTCACCGAGGCCGTGCGTCGGCGCCCCTACAGCGTGGTCCTTTTCGATGAAGTCGAGAAGGCGCACCCGGATGTCTTCAACACCCTGCTGCAAGTGCTGGATGACGGCCGTATCACGGATGGCCAGGGGCGGACCGTGGACTTCCGCAACACGGTCCTCATCATGACCAGCAACATCGGCAGCCAGTTCATCCAGAATGAGGAGAACGCCGAGCAACGCGAGGCTCTCGTGAAGGATGCGCTGAAGCAGTTCTTCCGCCCCGAGTTCCTGAATCGCGTGGATGAGATCATCATCTTCGATCGACTGCATGCGAAGGACCTCGACCAGATCGTGAAAATCCAGGTGCAGCGCGTGGTGGATCGCCTGAAGAAGCAGAACATCACCCTGCATCTCGCGGACGATGCCGTGCGCCGTGTGGCGGATGAAGGCTACGACCCCGTCTTCGGCGCGCGTCCTCTGAAGCGCGCCATCCAGAAGCTCATCCTCGACCCGCTCTCGCTGGACATGCTGGAAGGCAAGTTCACCGACGGCGCCCATGTCGAAGGACGTGTGAAGGATGGAAAGCTGGAGTTTGTGACCAAGGTGTAGATGGGAACCTGCGTTTAGATAAATAGGGAAGTGGCGCATTGCGTGCCAACTTCATGGACCAGGTCGCTTTGCGTCGTGGAGTGCGGTGGCACAGGCCTCCCTTGAGGCCGCCACACCGCGTTAAACGAAGTGATCTGGCCCAGATGTAACGGAGAACTTCATTGAAATCCAGCAGCAGCTTCCCCTTGGGGACATGCATCTTGGGGGATTGGACCGTGATCTCGATTCGCGATGCTCATGCCCTCCGTCAAAGCGGTGTCGCGGCCTCAAGGGAGGCCTTTGCCACACGCACTCCACGACGCAAAGCGCTTCTTCCGAATGCCAGATGAACGTGAACAAGAGTCGTTGTTTGACACGGCTCACAGGACTCCATCCCCCAACCTGACGCACATGCGCTTTGCGGCTCTCGCTGCCCTTCAGGTAGCAATTTCAGAGGCACACTCGCGATCCTGATGTACAGGACGCGCCTGATGATTTCCCCCTCCCTTGTCCGTGGTTTCGCGAGTCTTGCCTGTGCAGCGGCGATTGTCGCCTTCACCCCCAAATCTCAAGCAGGCGAGCCGTTGCTCGGCGTGTACGGTGAAAACTCCATGGAACGCGTGCTGGCCTTCGAAAAATGGCTGGGCAGGCCCGTGGATGTCATCCTGTGCACCATCGATTTCCACAAGTGGGAGAACTACCGCTACTCCGACTGGCTGAGCAACACGGTGTACGGCACCCGGGGCAATCGGCGACTGGTGTATGACGTGCCTATCATCATCAACGGTGCAAGCTACGCTGAAGCCAAGACGGGCGCGTATGATGAGCACTGGAAGTGCCTCGCGGAGACCATCATTGCCAACAACCCTGGCGACTACGGAATCGTGATCCGGCCCAGCCATGAGATGAATGGCGAGTGGTTCGTATGGGGCGTGGGCGGATCACGGCACGCCATGATTCCGGATTTCATCGCATCGTGGCAGCGTTTTCACAGCGTGCTCCGCGGAGCGCAGGGCGGGTCGAGGTTCCAGTTCAGCTTCTCTGTCTCCGAGGGCGCGAGCGATCCGCGTCCCATGTGGCCTGGGGATGCATATGTGGATCTCGTAGGGTATGACCTCTACTGGAAGCCGAAGAGCATGGGCGGTGAAGGTTGGGAAACGGACGATCCCCGCGAGGCGTGGAAACTGCGCGCGACCAACGGCTACAATGAATGGTGCGTGAGCGGAATGCTGGCCTTTGCCAAAGCGAAGGGGAAACCCTTTCAGATCGATGAATGGGGCGTGTGGGGGCCGAATGCAGGGCCATTCGTCGAGGGCATGGCTGCTTTTCTCAAGGAACATGACGTTCGCTCACACACTTACTGGAACTCCGACCTGGCCTATCCGGGTGAGATTCACACGCGGGATGCGGAGTGGCCTGCGACCACGGCCGCTTTCAAGGCAGCCTTTGGCAAAGCCTCCGGGGTAAAGCAGGAAGCCGCGAAGTGAGGGCCTGCGCGGAGGCTTGCACTTTCCTCCTGTCTGACCACAAAGGCGCTTGCGTTCCCCGCATGTCCCACCTGTAATTAAATCCCGTCAGCACGAATTTCCGCTCCCCCGAAATTGCATGGCCCGTCGCGCAAAATCCCAGTTCACTCCCCTTCATCTCATCGCCGTTCTTGCGGGTTTTGGCCTCATTGCCTTCATCGGGTTCAAGGTGTTGCAGGGTACCGGCGCCAGCACCGGCTTTGCGGATGCCACGGACCTGGACATTCGTGAGTACATGGAAAATTCCAATGCCCTCTCCAACAATACCTACCGCATTGAGGGCACCATCGCGGACCGTCTTGATAACAACTGGCCCTCCAGTCGTGGCAGGCTCTTCGAAGTCATGGTGGATGATGGCCCGGAGCGTGGCTCCGTGGGCGTGGTGGTGCCTGCGAAGTTCAATGGCACCAACATCCAGCGCGGTCAGCGCTTCAAGTTCAAGGTCACCGTCCAGTCCGGCACCGGCATGCTGGAAGTGATGGACCTGACGAAGGCGTAGGCTTTTCGTCGAAAGAGAGGGGAGAGTGCGTGGCCTTGGCAAAGGAAGGGAAAAGGGTGCTGCTGGTGCTGCTGTGACTTCGGAGGCATGGAGTCCATCATGGTCCGGGTGGGACGGAGATTTGCCACGCCCGCTCTCTGCCATGTCACGGGCTATTTTCGCCGTGTCTCATCCCTTTCTTGTCAATTAAGGGGCAGCGACTATGCTTTTTTCTAATGAAGACCAAGCTGCTTCTGCTTCCCGCCGCGTGCCTCATTTCTCCCCTGGCGCTTTCGCACGGCCAGGTGCTGCCGGCCAGTGGAGGCGGCGGCGCTCCCGCGAGCCAGCAGAGCAGTGCCCCGCCGCCCACGCAGTCCAATCAATCGCAGCAGCAGAACTCCATGCTGGGCAACACGTTGCCTTTCATGGACGTGGGCAATGAGACCGTGGCCTGGGATGGCAAGATGTGGAACGTGACGAACAATCGCATGTTCCGCGCGCGCCTGGAGAAGTACCTCGCTTCCCCCGAGGCCAATACACCGGAGGATGAAGAGTACCGGAAGATTCTGGACGAAATCACCACGCTGCTTGCCCCCACCCACAACGGTGGCAAGCCCAGCCTCCCCGGCGCGGTGGCGCTCCTGCCCATTGCCGCGCAGCACAAGATTGACGCGAAGCTGTGCGATACGCTCGCGAACGCCATCTACGGTGTGTGGCTCTCCCAGAAGAATGTGGCCAGCCTTCGCGCCACCACGGAAGAGATGGGACGCCAGCGGAACAACCGCCACTTCTTTGGCAAGCACGCGTCGGATCCCATGTCTGTCCAGCGCCCCGCCGCCGGCAGCACCACGAATCGCGGTGGTCAGCAGCAGAATACACCCCAGCAGGCGGTGGCCCAGCTCGGTGATGTAGCCCAGTACACCAAGGACATCGTGGAGCTCGAAGCCAAGATGAAGGCTGCCGAGCTCTCCATGGCCACGGCGCAGGTCACGGCGAAGGCGGAGTTCCAGGCCATCATCATCCAGTTCGCCATCCAGCGTCGCTTCGAGCATGTGGTGCTCGCGTGCCGCTTCTACCGTCATATCTTCGCGGATCCCTCCGGCATCCTGAACCTCAAGGAAGGATCGGATGCGGAGAAGATGTTCGCCTCCAGCCTCGGCACGTCACCCACCATCAGCGCGCTCGATTCGTTCGCGAACGAAGCCATTCGCGATGTGGATGAGGCGGTGCAGGCCTTCGATTATCTCGTGGAGCGTGGCGATATGGCCAGCGCCTCCCAGCGCATCTCCGAGGCCTTCATGGTCGGCGAATACCTTCCTCGCGTGCGCCGCGTGCCCATTCAGCGGAAGATGATGGTGCTCGACTTCACCCGCGACTCGAACCAGCTCGTGTCTGCCATGGAGATGAAGGACTACACGCTTGCGGAGACGCTGGTCACGAAGCTGCGTACGCTCGCAAAGGACTTCGACTACAGCAAGCCCACCGCCATGATCGAGACGGCGCGGACCGTGAGCGACATGCATCTGAACAAGGCCAAGGTCGCCGCCATGCAGGGCGATCAAAAGGGCAGCACGGATTCGCTCACCCAGGCCGCCACCATCTGGCCCACGAATCCGAAGCTGAAGGAATTCACCAACATGATCGGCAACAACGCCGATATTAAAACACAGACCGCGCTCGACCTGGATCGCCTGCTCAGCCAGCGAAACTACCGCCAGATCTATAACGACCAAGGCCGCTATCTCGCTGCGGTGATCGATGACCCCATCCGCCAGGAATCTTTGAAGAAGGTGCTCACCGACATGAACAAGGTGAACCTCATCATCGCCGGCGCGACGAGCCGCTCCCAAGGTGGTGATATGGCGGGCGCTTGGGAGTCCATCGAGCAGGCTTACGTTGAGTTTCCCGAAGATCCCGAAGTCGCCCGCCTGCGTTCTGATTTCAGTGTGAAGGCCACCGACTTTGTTGGCGCCCTGCAAAAGGCGAAGCAACACGAGGACCGCCAGCAAACCGGCTCCGCCCTCGCCTGGTACCTCAAGGCCCGCACCCAATATCCCCCGAGCCAATTCGCCCGCGAAGGCATCACCCGCCAGGTGACCAAGCTGAACGGTGGTAGTGGTGATACGGTGCCGTGAGGCGTCGGCACCGCTGTGAAGGGGGCAACGCAAAGCAGCGAAGCAGCCAAGGAACCTAGTGTAGAAGGCTTCTCCAGAAACCTCTCACGCGAGCACGTCTCCTGACGCGACACGCCTTCAGCGCACAGCGTATCCTCAAGGAGTGGGGCATTCTTGCCCCCATTTGGACGTTGCACGTTCCCTGCCCGGTAAGTTCCTGCGCTTCGCGCGCCCATTCGAAGATTTCGGTAGGGTGCTGCTGCGTCGGCACCCAAATTTCCGTGGGCGGAAGCGGCGTGGAACTTTGTTGCGTGCGTCTTACAGGCCTTGCCACCCACCCACCAGCTCCGCGCCTCCCCAAGCCCCACCTGACTAGGGTGCCGACGCAGCAGCACCCTACCAGATACAGGCGCTCGCCACGTAAGTGTGCGAGTATGGAGAAAACGTGGCTGGTTCCTGGGCCTTGCTCCCCCTCAGTCTCCGAAGTTCCTCTGTGTCTCCGTGTCTCCGTGTTGAATCCAATGCACCTCGCCTCGCACCCGTAGGTTCCGGCCACACAACCTCACCAAATCTCCCCAACTCCCCTGATCCAACCCGCCTTCCCACCGCGTTCTCATCCACCTCACGCCTCACGCCTTCCCCCATGCTCCGCCTCGCCTTCCTCTCCCTCCTCACCCTGGCAGCCAGCCACCTCACTGCCCCGGCCTCCGAGCCCACTACCGTCACCGGCCTCTACCAGGGCGTCCGCATCATCGCCCATCGCGGTGCCGGCTTCGAGTTCGATGAAAACACCGTCGAAGCCTGCAAGCACAGCTATGCCAAAGGCATCCGCGGCTACGAGGTGGACATCCGCCTCACCAAGGACAACCACCTCGTCCTCATGCACGACGCGGACACCGCCCGCACCACGAACGGCAAGGGCAAGATCGAAGACCTCACCCTTGCCGAGATCCAGGCCCTGCGCACCACCCGCAGCGGCGTTCCGGTGCCCTCCGTCACCGACCTCTTCACCTGGTTCAAGGACAAGCCCGAGGTCCTCTTCCTCCTCGAGATGAAGACCAAGGAGGAAAAGGTCTACACCGAAGACCGCCTCGCCATCTACTGCCGCCTGCTGGACGAAGCCACGCGCAACCTCCTCCCCAGCGGCACCTACCATTTCACCTCCTTCGACAAGCGCTCCCTCACCATCATGAAGCGCCTCCAGCCCGACGTCCCCACCGGCCTCCTCACCAGCACCTTCCCCACACCCGAACTCATCACCGAAGCTAAAGCCCTCAACTGCGCCCGCCTCTCCGTCTCCCTCGACGCCACCTCACGCAAGATGGCCCGCGAAGTCAAAGACGCCGGCCTTCAGGTGTCCCTCTGGCCCATCAAAAGCAAAGCCGACGCGGATTTGGCCGTGATGATGGGAGCGAATATTTTGTGCACGGACGTGCCGGGGGATTTGGTGGGGAAGGAGAGTGGGAATGCGAATGTGAAGAGCAAGGATGCGGTGCCGTAAGGAATGAGCGACCGTGTGGCCGTGGCGTCACGATGGCACATTTCATCCCTCAGCGTGACGGCCACCCACTTGTGGAACACCTACGGCGTTCAAGCTTCTTTTGCAGCCACCTGGGGTGGCGTCCGCTTCGCGGACTGACCCCAGGCTGGACAATGTTCAACACCTTCGGTGTAGGAGCTTCGATCCGGAGGTGGTCATAGGGTTCGCAGAGGTTGAGCTTTGGTAGTGCCGTTGTGAGATGGCGATGGGTGATTGTGGGAGAGACGAGGCTTTGCCAAAGTGGCTCACGCTGCCCTCAGCGTGAACCGTGGCAGTATCCCTGATTCACCATACTCCCAACACCATAACCAAGAAGACGCCCTTACGCCGAAGGCGTTGCACATCGTCCAGCCCAACGGTCAGCTTGCGAAGCAAGCGCCACCTTGGGTAGCTGATAATGAAACTTGAACGCCGTAGGTGTTCCACAAACGGCTGCCATTCACCGGCATCGTTGCGCAACGTTCCCGGGCGGCCCACCCGCTTCAATCCCACGCATACCGTTCATCTAACTCCGCGCCGTACTTCTTGCACAAGCGGCGGAACTCATCCTGGAATCCGACCTTCCGGTGATGCTCCTCTTGATTCCGGATGTACTTGGCCAGCGCATCGATGTGGGACGGGCTCACGGAAAACGCCCCATAACCCGCCTGCCACCGGAAATCCCGGAGGTTCCGGTTGGTGACCTTGATCCACTTGGTGGTCTCGCGTTTCAAATCCCGCACGAACGCCGCCTGGGACAGGTTCCTGGACAACCGGCAAAATACATGCACATGATCCGCCACCCCGCCGATGACCACCGACGGTGACTCCATGTTCTCACACGCCCCGGCCATGTACGCATGCGTCTCGCGCCGGAACGTGGCGTCCGTGAGGAAGGTGGCACGCTCCTTCGTGGAGAACACGAAATGCTGGAAATCGCGGCTGATGGATTGGGACATCTTGAGCCGACTTTTTGTGGAACTCTTTCAGAGTTCAATTAATTTCTCGACCAAACCCAAGGTGGCGCCCGCTTCGCGTGCTTACCCTGGGCTGCACAATGTGCAACGCCTTCGGCGTAGAGGATGACACGGTTGATTCATTGCTGTGTAGACCCGAAACATCATCCTCCTAGGTCAGGAAACGATGGCTGTTTGGAGGTTGACTTTTCTCCTTGTAACTGAACAATTGATAAAGTGCCTGTGTTTCAGCATCCAGTCTTGGTTAGAAGCATGGGTTGAGGCATCAGCACCTTTTCCATTCAATGTCTGAGTCTGAACAACCTCAAAAAGCGACTGCGGCCAAGCGACCAAAGTCCAAGAAAAAGGGTCGTAAGAAGCCTAAGAATATATCAGAGGGTGGAGGCACAGCCGCTTATCCGCGCCACAGCCTGTCAAAGTCACTGCGGATTCCAACCGCCATCCTAGAACAAAATGCGGGGAAGCCATGTAGCGAAAAGGAGGCCGCAACTTTTGTCGGAGTTGGATTTGGAGGTCCATTTCGACTTGAGATCAGTTCATGTTTGAAATTCGGACTTCTGGAGCGCCCAGGTCCAAGTCAAGTAGGGATCACGGAGCTTGCTCGCAGGGCGATAAGGCCGCAAAGTCCTGGTGATGATGTTCGGGCTCTTCAAGAGTCTGTGCTAAAAGCACCTCAAATTTCGGAGGTCTATCAACACTACAGAGGTGAGAATCTGCCCGAACCCAAGTTTTTCGAAAATGCCTTGCAGGATAAGTTCAGGATTCCATCGGATAAAACGCTGGATTTTATTACAATTTTTGAGCAGACGCTAGAATCTGCCCGATTACTTCAACGAGTTGATGACAGGATACGGCTGTTGGATGTGAGTGATACAGCGACAATCGGCGATGAAGCGGGACGTTTAAAGAAATTGGGTCGTGAGGTCCATGTCTCAACTTCGGACAGTTGCTTCGTAATGATGCCGTTCGCCCCGCCCATCGGAAGTTATTACGAGAAGATTTATGATCCAGCGATTCGCAAGGCTGGACTGACTCCCGTTCGTGCAGACAATGATATTTTTGGTACGGGTAAAATCATTGAGCAGATTTGGAGTGGAATCAACAAGGCGCGCGTATTGGTAGCCGAGTTAACCAACCGAAATCCCAATGTCTTTTATGAGCTAGGGCTTGCTCATGCTTTGCAAAAACCAGTCGTTTTGGTGGCCTGTTCAGACCAGGACGTGCCGTTCGACCTAAGGCATATTAGAGTCATCTATTATGACATGACTGACCCATTTTGGGGGCAAAAGCTCGTCGAGAAGATATCGGAGAATATTCTGTCAGCTCTCAAAAATCCGGACGAGGCAATCTTGCCTAGAGTGCTCGAGCGGCAGTAGGAAGTGCGAATGGTGAGGGCAAAATCTCTTCTTGAACCATCTGATCTCGATGGGCTTGGCCTGAGTTCTGGCGGGTATACTCAAGAAGGGGCAAGTAACTGTTTAATGGAGTCGGGATTCGCAAGTAGACGCTGTATGAGTTCTTGTTTTACTTCGTTTCTAACTTCTTCACGGATCTCCTCCCGCAATTCTTGTCGAACCTCTTCCATGTAGTGTTCACGAATTGTGTCGCGCTCTTCTTGAAGCGCACGCATCAGCCAATCTCTAAACTCGACTCGCACAGTCTCTCGTAGGTCTGTAGGCATTGCCCCTTTGAACATGGCGGATATGCCTGCTTGTAGATCTTCGCGAAGGGATTGGACCGTTTGTTGGGTGAGTGCTTCTTGGATTCGAATTCTTTCGTCCTTCGCGGTCTCAGCCAGTAGGGTGCGGAAGTCGGAGCTGACTGAGTCTTTTATTTCTCGAATTAAGGTGTGTTGCAGCAATTGAACGGGGCCCTCCTTGAAAAACTCCGCGAGGCAAGACCGGAAGAATGACTGTGTCTGTTCTCGCAGATTTTCATGGACCATGTCGGCTAGGCACTCTTCAGCAATTTCACGAATGTCTTCTCTCATATGCTGGGTAATGGTTTCGACATTCTTGTCGCATTCTCGAAGTCGTAGCTCTTTAGAATCAGCGGGCGCCTGATATGGAACGAGAAGTGCATTCCGTTGTGCCGTCGCATTGGCCTTCATCCTTCCTGTGCCACAAAAGAAATAGTGAAGGTCATTGAGAAACAATGGTGTTGGGATGCGGCCCGTCTTTCCAAACGTTTTATCAAAGTGATCGGACAGTAACTGGAGAATAACCGTGCCCTGTCCTGCTGTGGCTTCTAAAAGATAGGACCGGATCACGACAAAGACCCTGCCCGGGTTCTCGCTGCGCTTTGCCAATCCTAGTGGGGTCATCAGCGGAGGTGATAGTGTGCTTTTTGTCTTGATGCGCGTTATTTACACCCTCTCCACCGTCACCAACACCCCCTTCGACGTCGGCGTATTGCTCACCTCCGCCGTGCTATCCACCGGCACCAGCACATTCGCCTCCGGGAAATAGGCCGCCGCTGTGCCCGCCGGAATATCATACGGAATCGCCAAGAAGTTCCGCGCGACTCGGGTCTCGCCGTTCCAGTGGCTCGTGATGTCCACGGGCTTTACGGGGCCGATACCGCGGGCCTTCATATCCTCCGGATTCAAGAACACAATGCGGCGTTCGTTGCTGATGCCGCGGTAGCGGTCGTGCAGGCCGTAGACGGTGGTGTTGAATTGGTCGTGGCTGCGGAAGGTTTGCAGCACCAACTGACCGGGGCCAGCCTCCAGGGAGGTGAGGGGATGGGACGTGAAGACGGCGCGTCCGTTGCCAGTGGGCGTGTTGAAGACACCTTCGCGGGCGGCGTTATACAAATAGAAGCCGCCGGGCGTGCGCACGCGTTCGTTGAAGTTCTCGAAGCCGGGGATCACGGCCTCCACCTTGTCGCGGATGAGGTCGTAGTTTCCGTAGAGCTCGCGCCAGGGCACGGTGCTGCGGCCTTTCAACGTGGCCTCGGCGAGGCGGGCGACGATGGCGGTCTCGCTCAGGCACTGGTCGCTGGGCGGCGTGAGGCGGCCCTGGCTCATGTGCACGATGCCCATGGAATTCTCCACGGTGACGAACTGCTCCATGCCATTCTGCAGGTCCACTTCCGAGCGGCCGAGGCAGGGGAGGATGAGGGCGCGCTTCCCGGTGATGAGGTGGCTGCGGTTCAGCTTCGTGGAGATGTGCGCGGTGAGATTGCAGTTCCGCAACGCAGCAGCGGTGAACTCGGTGTCCGGCGTGGCGGAGAGGAAGTTCCCACCGAGGCCGAGGAAAAACTTTCCCTGCCCCTCATGCATCGCCTTGATGGCCATGCAGGTGTCCCAGCCGTGGTGCCGCGGCGGGGTGAAGCCGAAGACTTTCCCGAGACTATCCAGGAACGAGTCCGGCATCTTTTCGAAGATGCCCATGGTGCGGTCGCCCTGCACATTGCTGTGGCCGCGCACGGGGCAGAGGCCTGCGCCCTCGCGTGCCACGGCGCCGAGCATGAGATGCACGTGCACGACCTCCTGGATGGTGGCGACGGCATTGCGATGCTGCGTGAGGCCCATGGCCCAGCAGGAAATGAACTTCCGCGAGCCGGAGGCAATCTGCTGTGCGGCCTTCTTGATCTCCGCGCGCTCAATGCCGCTGTGTTTTTCAATCTCCTCCCACTTCGTGGCTTCCACCTGCTTGCGATAGGCTTCGTAGCCGATGGTGCGATCCTTGATGAAGGTCTGGTCGAGCACCTTGCCGGGGTTCTCCCGTTCCATGCCGAGCAGCGCCTTCGCGATGCCGCGGAAGAGGGCCATGTCGCCATTGATGCGCACCTGGAGATACTGGCTGGTGAGCTTCGTGGCGAGGCCCATCATGCCGATGACTTCCTGCGGATGCTTGAAGCCCAGCAGGCCCGCCTCGCGCAGGGGATTCACGGAGATGATCTTCGCCCCGTGACGCACGGCGCTCTGCAGGGCGCTGAGCATGCGTGGGTGGTTCGTGCCGGGATTCTGGCCGACCACGATGATGGTGTCCGCCTTGTCGAAATCGGCAAGCTTCACGGTGCCCTTGCCCACGCCGAGCGTTTCCTTCAGCGCAGCGCCGCTCGACTCGTGGCACATGTTGGAGCAGTCGGGCAGGTTGTTCGTGCCGTACTGGCGGACGAAGAGCTGGTAGAGGAACGCTGCCTCATTGCTGGCGCGTCCGCTGGTGTAGAAGACGGCCTCATCCGGCGAGGCGAGTTTGTTCAGCTCGGCCGCCATGATGTTGAAGGCCTCGTCCCAGGACACCTGCTTGTAATGCGTGGCGCCCTCGCCAGCTTCCAGCAGCATGGGGTGGGTGAGTCGGCCCTGCTGCTCCAGCCAGTAGTCGGACTGCTCCGCGAGTTCACGCACGCTGTACTGCGCGCAGAACTCCGGCGTCACGCGCTTCAGCGTGGTCTCGGCGGCGATGGCCTTGGCCCCATTCTCACAGAACTCGGTGGGCGCACGATGGTCATCCGGGTCCGGCCAGGCGCAGGAGGGGCAGTCGAAGCCGTTCTTCTGGTTCAGCTTCAGCATGGCCTGCGTGCCACGCACCACGCCCGCCTGGGTGAAGACATGATTCAGCGAGGACAGCACCGCCGGTACCCCTGCCGCCGCATGCGAGGGCGAGCCGACGCGAATGCCCGTGTGCTCCTCCGGCGTCAGCGCGTTCGGCAGTCCCTCAGCGGGTGGCGTCGGCGAAGCGGGCGCTGGCTCGCTGGTGGTCTCGGATTCGGCTGGCGTGCGGGAAGACATTTTCGGTGAGCGGTGCGACGGTGAGCGGTGGGTCAGTGGCAAAGAGCGGGAATCGGGCCTGCCGCTACAGTCTAGTCTCGCAGAAAGAGATACGCTTGGCAACGGGGGAGCATGCAGGGAAGAAGGGGCGGGAATGCGCGGGGAGATGGTGTTTCTTTGCAAGGTCTTGCTGGCAGGATAGCCCGAACCGCGAATACTTGGACACCGCATTGCGTCCCACCCCCTATGCTCGCCCGAACCCTTCCCAACCCCGTCCGCGCCCTGGTTGCCACGCTGCTCCTCGCGGTAGCTGCACCCTCCGCATCCCTCCACGCCGAGATGCGTTCCGCCTGGGTCGCCTCCGTACACAACTTGAACTTCCCCTCCGAGGCTGCACTTCCCGCCGAAGCCCAGCAGATGCAGATTCGCCGCATTGTGAGCCTGGCGGAGGCGAGCGGGTTGAATGCCCTCATGGTCCAGGTGCGGCCAGAAGGGGATGCGTTGTATCGTTCGCGCCTTGAGCCGTGGAGCCGCTTCGTCTCGGGAGCCCAAGGGGTGGATCCGGGTTATGACCCACTCGCCACCTTCATCGCCGAGGGACGTGCGAAGGGCATCGCCATTCACGCGTGGATCAATCCCTACCGCGCAGCGACCAGCAGCAAAGTGACGCGTGCGCGCAATCACATCACGAATACCATGCCCGGCGCGGTGCGCCGCGTGGGCTCCATGCTCTGGATGGACCCCGGCGAGCCCGCCGTGCGCCAGCATGTGGTGCGCGTGGTGCAGGACATCGTGAATCGCTACGACGTGGCCGGCGTGGTGATTGATGACTATTTCTATCCCTACCCCGGCAGCGGCATCCCGCGTGGCACCTTCCCCGATGACGCGACCTATGCGAAGTATGGCAAGGGCCAGAGCCGCGGCGACTGGCGTCGTAACAACGTGCACTCCCTCGTGCGCGATCTGCACGGGGTGGTCTCCGGCTCGGGCAAACGTTTTGGCGTGAGTCCCTTCGGCATCTGGCGTCCGAATGTGCCCCCCGGCGTGGATGCCCAGCTCGACCAGGTGATGGAAATCTACTCCGACCCGCTCGTGTGGATGCGCGAGGGCTGGATTGATTACCTCTCCCCGCAGCTCTACTGGGCCGATGCCGGTCCGCAGAGCTACTCCGCCCTCCTGCGGTGGTGGCGTAGCCCGCAGGCCAATCCCCGCGGCGTGCCCATCATCCCCAGCATCGCCGCCGACCGCATGGGCGGCAGCCACAAGTGGCCCGCCAGTGAGATCGCGCGCCAGCTGGAGCTGGAGAAAAAAATAGGCCCCCGCCGTGCCAATAGTGCTGGCTTCATCATCTGGAGCATGGGCCCCGTGATGAAGGACCTGAAAGGCGTGCGCGGAGTGATACGGAGTTCGCGGTAGCGCGAATCAACGTAGCTCGCGAGTCCCTTCGCGAGTGTATTTCAAGAGGCAAAACCTCGCGAGTAATGCCACAGAGTCGCTTCCGGTTAACCAAAGAGACGAAGTGTAGCTTCAGCAGGAAGTCGGGTCTCCTGACCGGACAGCGTCCGATGGGTCTCCCGACCCGTCGTGCGAGTGGCGTGAGTACGCGAAGACATTCGAAGGAACGACCAAGCACTTCTGTGTGTTGCTCAGAGGCAGTTCAACACGCACTCGTGTCTTTCAAATTTCTGGCGGGTAGGAAAACCCGCCGGACGCTGTCCGGTCAGGAGACCCGACTTCCTGGCACACAGCGCGAACGGATCTCACGCGTGTATCTCAGAATGCAAACCTCGCGAAGGGACTCGCGAGCTACGTTGGAGGTGAGCCCTCGCTGCGTCTCTGCCTCCTCTGCATCGCACGACGTAACCAACACCCACATGCAAAACCCAACCAATCCTCTGCGTCCTTTGCCTCTGTGCCCCTTTGCGGTTAACCGGAATCGTCTCCACAACCCGGCTAACTCCCTGCACCAACGTTGCGGCTGCGAAGGAGGTTGAGATGCACAGAGCGAACGCACCACGCGAGTGTATTTCAGAGCGCAAAAAGCCTCGCGAAGGGACTCGCGAGCTACGTTGGGCTTCCACCCGCCGCCTTCCGCAGCACCTCCATCGTCCTCTTCTGGTGTCCCTGCACCACCTCGCGTGCCTTCGCCGCTTTCGCTTTCGCTGCCGCAGGGTCCTTCGCCATCGCCAGCACGGTGCTGGGCAAACGCAGACGGTCCTCCGTGTTATCCAAATCAAACAACCAGTCACCTAGACCGATGTCCTGCCACATAAAACCCTTCGTCGTCTGCTCCACGAAGCGGCACACAATCGCAGGCACACCATTGCCGATGCACATGATGGGGCTGTGCATCTCATTGCCGAAGAGGCCGGCGCTGCGCACATAGGTGCTGAGCGCTTCATCCGTGAGCCAGAAGTTCTTGCGCCACACCACCTTGGCCTTCACGTCATTTGGCAGCGGGTCCACGATGAGCAGTTTGCCATCCTCCATCTGGGTGGAATCCTCGGGACACACCAGCACCTTCATGTCTGTCTCCCGCGTCACGGCGATGATGGCCTCACGCAGCAGCACGTGGTCATGGTCCTTCATCTCGTCATTGCGACGCTGCTTGTTCTCATCAAACGCATAACCCTTCTTCACCTTCCAATACGGCGCATTGCGCAGGTTCGGTATGGTGCAGAAGAATTTACCCTCCTCCAATCCATGCTGCTTCATGAAGGCAAGCGCAGCCTCATCATTGCGCAAGTCGCAGCCGAACGCGCCATCCGGTCCGAAATCGATGATGGGACACTTCACGCCGCCGTCCTTCACCACCTTCAGTGAACGGCTGTCGCGCAGGAAGACAAAGCTCGCCGTATCCAGCAGCGCGCGGCAGTTGTCATCGAGACCGTTGTTCCGCATGATCTTCATGCCCGGGTCTCCCGCAGGAGCCATGGTGATGCCGTACACTCCGTATGGCTTGCCGGTTTCCTTCTTCCACTCCGCCACATCACGATGCGCCGTGAGATACGGACCCGAGCCATGCAGGAGGAAATCACACGCGAAGACCTCGCTCTTGTCCTTCGTGATGGTGAGTTTCGGAAAGCGCTTCTTCAGCATCTCCTCCACGCCATTCTCCACATTCATCGGCCACAGGATGACCTCCATCTCCGGCAGATGCTTCTCAATCAACGCGAGCACACCCGGTGTATGACCGATGTCCCCGATATTCACCGTCTGCCAGGACGAGCGCAACACGATGCGCGGCTTGCGTTCCCCCGCAGCAATCGCGGGAATGGATGCGAGCGCGGAGGCCAGGGCAGTATGTAGGAAGTGACGGCGATGCATGGGGAAGAATATCGTGTGATGCGATGTATGGGTCAGCGGGTTTTCCGCGGAAACCACTGGCGGTTATCCCATATCTGATGGGAGAGGGGCCTTGGTGGCGGCTCCAGGATGATGGAACCAGCGAGGATCAGTCCCTTTGGTGTTTCATGAATGGTGGCGTCCGCAAGGTAGGGCGGAATGTCGGTGCCTACAATTTGGGCCCGAACTGACGATGCCTCGGGAGGCACTACGCTTTTCACTACGCTGGCCGGATAGCGCGTCAGGCTGATTCCGAGTTTCCTTTGGAACTCCTCCAGGTCTTTGATGGGCTCAGCCGGAATGAGCACCCAAACACACTTGCATATGCGGATTTCAAACTCGACGCCGGATTTGAATTTTGCCACCACCATGTCCAGTCCTCCGGATTCCGGAGTTGCAGGACAGAGCACTCCTTTCCTCTGGCCTTTTGCTGGAATGCCCAAAGCCTTCAGCAGCATCCGATCCATGGAGGTATTGGCAAACATGTCTGCCATGGGAAGAGGTGGCCCAGTGTGAGGCACCGCCTTTTGCCCGGCCAGCATCAATGCCGTGGAGGTCCAGGGGTCTTTCTTGAACGTGTGATCGGGATCACCCGGCATGAATTCTCGATGCCAGTCATAGGCTGAATTATCGAGCTCCAGGTCCTCCCAAACCGGCTCCTCCGCCATGCAGGTGACGGCGAGAAACAAAAGAGGAAGCAGGCAACGGGCAATGGCATGCATGGCAGGTGATGCGGGCTGCATGAGACTGGCAGAAAGCCGGAGGGAGGGCAATGCGAGAAAATGCCACTGCCCGTCTCCATCTACTGCGCACTCTGCGCCACCGGCTTCATCAGCACCTCATACGCATACTGCGCCAGCATCTTGTGCGCTTGCGTGGTGGGGTGCAGACCATCCGCGGAGAAGAGATGCTTGTCATCATTCGCGCCCTTCGTCACTTCCACGAAGCCGTACTTCGCCGGGTCCTTTGCCACATCCGCGAAACGCGCATGCAGATCCAGCTTCGTGAGGGTGAGTCCCGGATTCGCCTTCTGCAGGCGCGCGATGGCCGCATCCATCTCGGTGTTGTGCGCCTGCACCGCACGCGTGATGGCTGCAAGATACACGCCGGACACCTCCACACCAAAGGGCTTCGCACGCATCGCCACGGAGGGTGCCTGCGCCACATCGAAGAGGTCACCCCACATCACGTGCCGCACGCCCGCACCCGCGAGCGCCTGGATTTGGGACTCCGTGCTCTTCGCCACGGCCACACCCACCGCATCCAGCTTGGCCCACTTCGTCGCAATCTGGTCGAGGCCGATGGAGGCGAGCATGAGGTCATTCGTGCCGATGACAATCACGTGCAGCGCATTCTTCTTCACCCCATCCTTGTTGAAAGCGGGATTGAGATAACGCTTCGAGACCTGCTGCGTGAGATGCTGGCCACGGTTGCGATCCTTGTTCATCGCCGCAGTGGCCTCCGTGGTCGCGCCGCCCACGGCATAGTTCGTGCCGCCGTAGTAGTAGGACATGCCCGAGGGCTTGAAGTCCGGGACATTCAGCAACCCGGGACCCGCGAGTACCTTCACCCAGTTCTCGCGGAATTTGATGTCCGGCTTCCTCGTTTCCACCGAGCGATTTCCCATGTCCGAGAGACTGTCGCCGAAGGTCACCAGTCCATCGATGGCCTGCGCCGTGCAGGTTTCAGCGAGGGCAAGCTGGAAGCAGAAGGCGAGAGCGAGCAGGGCGGAAAGTCGACGCATGGGGTGGGGGAATGGAAAGGGCCGGAGTGGATACGCTAGAGGAGGCTGGCGCGCCACACTTCCCTAGACGACGCCGTCCCGCGCTTGGTTACAAGGATGCGTTTGGCCCCGGCGCAGGCCTGTGTCATCATGCACCATGTCCTCGGAGCGCACCCCACTCATCTTCACCCTCGCTGCGGTGGCCGGCGTGCTGGTGGTAGCGCTGGTGGGTTGGCTGTTCGACCGCACCCTCATGAACCCGGCATCACGAATCCCCGAGCGCTTCGCTCGTGAACTGCCTCCCGCGTGCCGGCAGATCATGCTGGTGGTCTCGCCGCATGAGACTTCCATCACGGCGAAGTTGTGGCTCATGGAGCGCAGGGACGAGGGCGGCTCATGGAGACTTCATCGTGGCCCCATCGATGTGACCCTGGGTCGCAATGGCCTCGCGTGGGGCATCGGTGAGCACTCGGATCCGCCACCGGAAGGTTTCCGCATCAAGCATGAAGGAGACGGGTGCAGCCCCGCAGGCATCTTCCGTATTCCCTTTGCCTTCGGTCTCGCTTCGCCAGAGGCGGCCGCACACTTGCGCCTGCCCTATACATTCCTCTCACCAGATATCTTCGGCATCGAGGACCCCAACTCCCGCTACTACAACCAGGTGGTGGATGTGACCAAGGTCCAGCGCGACTGGCCGGACAATGAACACCTGCCCATGCGGCGCTACACTTCGTTGTATTATTGGGGCGCTTTCGTCGAGCACAATCCCCAGCGCATCCCCGGTGCCGGCTCCTGCATCTTCCTCCATCGCTGGCCCGGTCCCGGTGAATCCACCGCAGGCTGCACCGGAATGACCGAGCAGGACCTCGGCGACGTGCTCACATGGCTGGACCCCGCCCTGGAACCCCGCCTCGTACAGTGCGTGGAGGGATGGTGAATCGTCGCGCTCTTTCGCTGCTCAAATCTCCCCACGCGTCGGCCTTGGATGACCGGTGAGCAAATCATACGTCACTTCCGCCACGGAACCGCGCAGGTCAAACGTCTGCCCGTCTGCCATGGCGATGGACAGGGTGAAGATGTCGTCGTCGCTGGGCGGATTGTTGAACTCGATTTCTTCGTCGCCATCCTCGGAAGGAACGGGCGCATACCCCGCCGTCAGGGAGACAATCTGTGAGCTCTGGATGTAGACGTGCGGATTGCCGTCGATGGAAATGGGAATGAACTCGGCCATAAGGAGAAAGCGGGTGTTACTCCCTTCCTTACCCACTCGCCGTAACCGAAGCAAGCCAAGATGCAGACACACCGATGCATTTCACAAAACCCACCGGCCTCATTCCTGAAAACTTAAATCTTAAAACTGAAAACTCGCCTACTTCAGCGCCTTCGCCCACTCCTCCTCCTTGAAGCCCACCAGGTACACCCCCGCATCCTTGTCGAGCGCGAAGGGCCGCTTCACCAGATTGCCGTGCTCAGAGAGCAGCTTCAGCGCATCCGCTTCACTCATGTCCGCAAGCTTGTCCTTGATGCCCATGGCGCGGTAGTCCTGGCCGGAGGTATTGAAGAGCGGCTTGAGATCACCACGCGCTTTCAGCATGGCCTTGAGCTCAGCCACGGAAGGTGGCGTTTCACGGATGGGCTTCTCATCAAAGGAAATGCCCTGTGCCTTCAGCCATTTGGTGGCGGACTTGCACGTGGAGCAGCCTGCATAGGTATACACTTTGAGCATGCTTCACTGATACGGAATGTGGCCGAAGGCTCAAGTACGATGTCCCACTGAAGAATGGCGTCCGTGTGGCGTACCTGTCCCTCCTCACCGCACGCATGAAACGCCACCTGCTATCGCTATTCGGCATCCTCATCGCACATGCTTCGCAAGCCGCGCCACCTGCGGAACCCGCCAATGCACCGCAGGAAGAACAGGCGCAGGCAGCCACACGAGCCAAGTATCCCCTGGTGCCGCGCCTCACGCAGGACGAGTATGAAGCCACACTCCGGCATTGGCGCACCAAGCACCCAAAGACATTCACGTTTCAAAAGCGCGACGAGTCACCGGAGGGATTTCCCATTTACCTCGCCAAGGTGACTGATATGAGCGTGCCGGATGTGGACAAGCAAGTATGCCTGGTCACCGCGCTGCACTCCGGTCCGGAGCACAGTGGTGCCACCGCCTGCCTTGCCCTCATGGAATGGTTGCTCGGCGATTCGCCTGAGGCAGCCGAGACGCGCCGCCGCCAGATTGTGCTCTTCATGCCGGTCATCAATCCCATGGCGATGTTTCACACGGACCGCTTCCGGAACTCGAAAGGAGTAGACCCCTATACTTCTCTTGGACCGCTGGGGAAGAGCCTGGATGTGCGCCACCTGATGCTGATGAATGAGGTGTCCGCCCCGGAGATAGGGGCGGTGCTCTCGGTGATGGATGAGTATCAGCCGGAGGTGCACGCCGATTTGCACGGCATTGGACTGCAGGAGTACGCGCCGGAGCAGCTCGGCCAGCGACGTCTGTATCAGGGCCAGATGATGACGGAGGTGACTGGATCCGCCTACTCAAACTTCACGCTCCGTCCCTGGGACTGGCGGGTGACGGAGGCGATGATCACTGCCGGCCGCGAGGCAGGATTTCCTTCGGACCGTTTCGAGGCAGATGCGCAACGCTCTTTCTCGGGTCCTGAGGTGGCGGCACAGGCGGGCAGATTGTGGAGTGGACAGCCGCTCTTTTACACATCGCAGTACGGCTACTTCAAATATCACACCATGATACTGGCCATGGAGGTCGCGTGGGAGGAAAGCGCGGTGGCGCGCATGCGTGGTCTCTTGCGGTTGGGAAACAAGACGTGGGAAGACGAACGCGCACCCGGCTATCCCGTGCAGCGCATGAAGTCTCTGGTCGGGCATTTCATCACCACGTGGGGGCGCAATGCCACGGAGCGACGAGCCAGTCGCGCGGAGCTATGGCCTGCGCAGGAGCACGCGGGCATGGGATTCTTGTACCCGGAAACATGGGGACGCACCACGCTGGTCTGCGCGACTTCTCCTGAGGCGAAGAAGGCGTTGCAAGGGGACTACAAGACTCTCCCGTCACGCATCGCGCCTCTCATTGGCACGGAGCAGGCGGCAGCGCTGGAAACATTCCTCAGCAGCGGACCGGAGATCAAGGTGGCGCTCGATGCCGCCATGACGAAGCAGAG
The DNA here is from genome assembly GCF_003315205.1 of Roseimicrobium gellanilyticum. Taxonomy (NCBI): domain Bacteria; kingdom Pseudomonadati; phylum Verrucomicrobiota; class Verrucomicrobiia; order Verrucomicrobiales; family Verrucomicrobiaceae; genus Roseimicrobium; species Roseimicrobium gellanilyticum. The sequence continues at coordinate 64,668 of NZ_QNRR01000002.1, forward strand.
TGCTGAGCCCATTCCAGAGCTGAAGCACGGCATCGGCTTCCGTCTACGCCTTCCCACCTTGAAGCCCGGTAAGCTCGATGTCCGGTTGAATGGCGTGGCCTTGTCTGAAAGCTCCGAGGACGGTTATGAAGCCTGGTCCGCAGATGGATGGACCCAGGTCCAGGTCCAGGTGCCACCTGCAAAGGCGGCGGCAAGCAGCCTCTACTTCATCACCTGTGCCTATCAGCCCGAGGAGAAGCGGGTCACGGGCTGGCTGCCTCCCAAGGAAGTGCGCGAAGACCTGAAGAGCGATGTCGCGCACGAACTCCTGCCAAATCTCACTGAGGTCCCCTATGGTGCGCACTTCCGTCAGACACTGGACCTGTGGCAGACAAAGTCACAGAAGCCAGCACCTCTCGTGCTCTACATCCACGGTGGTGGTTGGAATGCGGGTGACAAAAACGATATCCACCGGCACCTGGATGTAAAACGCCTGCTGGATACGGGCATCTCCGTGGCTTCCGTGAACTATCGATTCATTCGTGATGCTCAGGCGGAAAGCGCGCCTCCTCCGGTGCAGCAGCCTGTGCACCCCCCGGTGCAGTGGCCACTGCAAGACGCTGCCCGTGCACTCCAGCTTCTTAGAAGCAGGGCAGGGGAGTGGGGACTCGATCCACGGCGCATCGGCGCTACCGGTGTATCCGCTGGAGGCTGCACCGCCTTGTGGCTGGGCCTGCATGATGACCTGGCGAAGTCCGACCCGAAGGATGCCATCGCCCGCGAGTCCACACGCTTGAGCGCTGTCGCGGTGAAGGCGGCGCAGACCACGCTGGATCCACAGCTCATGCTGGAGTGGATGCCCGGCAGCAACTATGGCGGCCATGCCTTCGGCCTGCAGAAGAAAGGCATGTCGCGTCCCGATGCCTTTCCACCCTTCCTCAAAGCCCGCACCGAATTGCAGCCACTCATTGATGAATACTCACCCCTGCATCATCTCAGTACTGGGGACCCTCCTTTGCTGTTGTACTATCCCCGGCAGGCTGAGATTGGCGCCATGGAAAAGGGAAGCCCGCAGAGTGACCCCGCGCACTCCGCCCTCTTCGGTGCACTCATGGTGGAGCCCGCGAAAGCCGCCGGCGTCCCCTTGCACCTTCTCTATCCTGGAGGTCCGAAGACGGAAGATGATTCCATGGAAGCTTTTCTCATCCGGCACCTGACACCTCGTTGAGCGAAACAGCTATTCCACCACCAGCGCCATCTTCCCAATGGTCGTGCCGCTTTCCTGCCGCTGGTGCGCCCTGCGCAGGTTCTCCGCCGTCAGCGGGCCAAGCGTCTCGCGATGCGTCGTGGTGAGAATGCCCTGGTCCATCAGCACCGCCACACGAGTCAGCAGGCGATGCTGCTCCTCCATGTCGGCTGTCTTGTACATGGGGCGGGCGAACATGAATTCCCAGTGGAAGGAGGCGCACTTTGGCTTGAGCAGGGCGAGATTGAGCGGTTCGCGATTATCCACAATGGCGCAAATCTTCCCCTGCGGGCGAATCGCCTCCGCCATGCCAGCCCAGTAGGTGTCCACATCTGCGCAGTTGTAGATCCCATCCACTTCTCCCACACCAATCTCCTTGAGCTGGGCGAGCAGGGGTTTCTGGTGATTGATGACATGCTGGGCACCCATCTCCCGGCACCATGCAGCGGAGTTTTCCCGTGAGGCCGTAGCCACAACGGTGAGCCCCGCCACACGCGCGGCGAGCTGGATGGCGATGGAACCCACCCCACCCGCGCCGCCGATGATGAGCACACTCTTGCCTTCATTCAGCTTCGGGTGATCCGCATTGAATCCCATGCGGTCAAAGAGGCCCTCCCACGCAGTGATGGTCGTGAGCGGCATGGAGGCAGCTTTGGGAAAATCCAGGTGCCGCGGCTTGTGCGCGACGATGCGCTCATCCACGCTCTGGTACTGCGCATTGCAGCCATCGCGGGTGACATCACCGGCGTACCACACTTCATCGCCCGCCTTGAAGCGGGTGACCCCGTCGCCTACAGCCTCCACCACACCGGCGGCGTCCCAGCCAAGGATGGCTGGCTTGGTGGCATCGGGCGCGCGACGCTTGCGCACCTTGGTATCGATGGGATTCAGCGCCACCGCTCGCACTCGTACCAGCAGATCACGCGGCCCCGGCGTTGGCGTCGGGAGTTCGAGCTCCGTGAAGCACTTGGGATCATCGAGAGGCAGGGCTTGGGTGAGGGCGATGGCTTTCATGAGTCTGAGAATAGTGGAATACGATTGCCCAAGGGGAATCGATTCACGGCTTGGTATGGCTGGATCGCTCGCGCGGATAGGCGGGCAGCCCATCACTCACATGCACCCACGGCAGCCTATCTTCTACCCACGTGTGATCCGCCGGCGTGAGGAATTCTGGATTGTCCAGGCTGCACACCGTCACATCCACCTCGGTCGCCTGTGCGGAAGAAAGAAACGTGAGAGGTGTGCCGCACTCGGGGCAGAAGCTGCGGATGCGTCCTGCCCAATGAATTTCTTTTGGCGAGCCCTGAATGTAGTGGAAGTCATCGATGCCGAAGGACACCCACGTGACCATCGGCGCAGCATTCGCACGACGACAGTCCAGGCAGTGGCAGTGGCTCACATTGTACGGCGTGCCGGTGCCTTCATAACGAATCGCGCCACAAAGACAACCGCCAGTGCAGGATGAGGTGCTCATGGAGGTGACCTATAGCACGCGCATAGGAAACGGGTAGTGAACGTCGCCACTGCAAGGAGGTTGGGTCTTCTGACCCGACAGTGGGCGTTGGGTCTTCCGACCTGACAGCAATTGACATCCAACAGCGGGAGCGCTGTGTCCCCGTCGGACTGGAAAGTCCAACGACCGCTGTCAGGGCAGAAGCCCTAACCTCCTATCCTGAAGTGTGACTACTCCTCCAGTCGCACCGGATTCGTCAGCTCGCCGATGCCCTCAATGGAGATTGTCACGCTGTCACCCGGCTGCAGCCAACGCGGCGGCTTGCGCGCCATGCCCACGCCATGTGGCGTGCCGGTAAGGATGACCGTGCCGGGGAGCAACGTGGTGCTGCCGCTGAGGAATTCAATCAGCGTGGGCACGTCGAAGATCATGTCGCTCGTGTTCCAGTCCTGCAGCACCTCGCCATTCACGATGGTCTTGATCTGCAGCGCATTCGGATTCGGAATTTCATCCGGGGTCACGATGCACGGGCCTAGCGGGCAGAAGGTGTCAAAGGTTTTTCCACGGCACCACTGGCTGCCACCCCAATCCTTCTGCCAGTCACGCGCGCTCACGTCATTCGCGCAGGTGTAGCCCAGCACATAGCTCAGCGCATCCGCCTTGCTCACGTTCTTGCATGTCCTGCCAATCACCACCGCCAGCTCGCACTCATAGTCCACCTGACTGCTCGCGAGCTTGGTGGGGAGATCGATGGGATCGCCGGGGTGCTGCAGAGCGCTCACCGCCTTGTGGAAGAGTACGGGATGCTGCGGGATGGGGGCATTGCTCTCCGCGGCGTGATGGCGGTAGTTCAGTCCAATGCAGGGGATGCTCACCGGTGCGATGGGAGCCAGCAGCTTTTTTACATCGGCTTTTGTCTTGGAGTCGCGATGCTCGCCAAACACTTCTCCTTCGAGAAGGGTGATGCTGCCATCATCATGGAGCACGCCGAAACGGATCAGATCGAGGGGGTCTAGAAAGCGGACGATTTTCACAGGTAAAAGATAAGGTGAAGTTGAGGATTGCGGTGCGGCAGTTGTCGCCCAAGACACACCCACCTGGCAAGTGATTAGCGAATCTTATGGCATACAACGCCTGACCTTCGGCGCATACCACTACCATGAAAGCCCACCCTTCATCCATGAATGAAATGGCGCGTGGTCTTGCACTTTTGTGCTGCACGATCGCCGCCGCTACGCTGTCATCTTGCGCGAGCAATACAGGCAGCCAGGGAAAGCCTCCCGTCGCAAATGCCACCCCGCAGCCGACCCTCTATGAGTGGCATGGCACCACGGATGCGTCCGGTCCCACCAAGGTCCGCATCGCCCTTAGTGAACAGAAAGCCTATATCTACAAGGGGGACGAGCCTGCCGGCTGGACCTATGTCGCCTCTGGCCGCAGTGCCTACCCCACACCCCGGGGAACGTTTCGCGTGAGCGAGAAGAAGGTGGAGAAGAACTCGTCCAAGTATGGCATCATCGTGGATGGCGAGGGGAACGTGGTCGACTCCGATGCCACCTTGGGCGTGGATCGCATCCCTCCCGGCTGCCGTTTCGTCGGTGCGTCCATGCCCTACTGGATGAGACTCACGGGAAATGGCATCGGCATGCACGCAGGGAATATCCCGAATCCCGGCTCACCCGCCTCCCACGGATGCATCCGGCTGCCTCGCGAAATGGCAGCCACGCTCTATGACGTGGTGGATGTGGGTACGGTGGTGACTGTCAGCAACTAGCCAGCCCCACGATTGTGGGAGCTGTTACCACGGCGTAAACCGCAGCCCGAAGAGCGCGAGCACTCCCAGTGCCAGCGCTCCGATGGCAGCGGGGAAGAAGGGCCGGTAGTGGTCCGCCACCTGCGGCTTCTTCTCCAGCACCACGACCTTCTTCATCTGGTCGATGCGGTCGAAGACCATCTTCAGTGCCTCCGGTGTGGCCGCGTTGAAGACTTCACCTCCCGTCGCGCGTACGATGCCCACGAGCGCAGGCTCCACGGGCTCATTCGTCATGAGAATGCCGAAGACCGTGATGCCCTGCTCCTGCAGCTTCGCGATGATGGGCGCATCCAGTGGTGGTTTGATGTCGCTGCTCTCACCATCCGTGATGAGGATGATCATGCGGTCCCCCGTGGGACGCTGCGCCAGCAGCTCGGTCGCACCCATGAGCGCCTTGCCGATGTACGTGATGCCCCACAGCTCATCCGGCAATCCATGCCGGCCCATCGACGGTGGATCGAGCTTCGGGTTGTTCGGCTGGATGAAGGGACGCGCGAGCGCAAACGAGTGTGTATCCAGCGTGAGCGGCAGCCAGTGGATGAAGTGCCTTGAGAAGATGGTGAGGCCGAAGGCATCACCCTGCCGGTAGTTGGTGAACTGCAGGATGGCATCCATCGCTGAGTCGAATCGACGGTGCCGTCCATTCTCCTGCGAGCCGTGGTTCTCCGCCATGCTGCCGGAGGTATCCAGCACGATCTGCACGTTGTTGAGCTGACGCTCTACTTCCGGCGGCAGGAAGGTGATGGGATGTGCCAGGAAGATGATGCCGATGGCGAGCAGCACCGAGGGCAGGCAGTTCGCGCACAGCACGAAGAAGCGCAGGATGAGACCGCGCCGCTGTGTCCCATGGTCAAACGGCACCGCAATCGGCTGCCCGCGCCGCACCCACTCCCAAAAAGCGAGGATGACCGGAATCGCCAGCAAGGCGAGCCACTGGGGATGAAGAAACGTCATGGCGTGGCGAATGGTTTGAGCAGCGCGGTGATGTCCTCACGTCGCACGCTGGTGGTGGGGCGGTGCAGCCATTCCTGCAGGTCACGAAGCACCTTGCCCGTCTTGTCACTCTGGCTGATGGCTCCGAAGGCGGAATACATGGAGACATCTCCGAGCGCGAGGTCTTCACGCCAGCGACGCAGCAGCAGCATCTCCATCTTCGCCTTCCCCTCGGCATCGAGGGTGCCCGCTTCGATTTGCTGCAGGTACGCGCGCAGCATCTCTGCAAACGTGGGACCCGGCGGTGCGGGCGGTGGTGGAGCCACCTTCTTCGGCCGGCGGAAGAAGATGAGCATCAGCAGCCAGAGAATCCAGAAGACACCCAACCCCGCGAGCGTGGCATAGTAGTGCCCGCCCACATCCACGCGCACCTCTTCGGTTTCTTGAATGCGAGAGTCGAGATTCTTGGAGAGCTTGGGGTCACCGTGGAACTTGAAGGAAGGCAGTCCATCCAGCTTGCTGCCATTCTCCGCGACGAGGTAGTCCTTCAGGTCAAAGGTGCCCTCGCGATTCACGATGTAGCGCACATCATACACACGTGTGCCATCCTGCTCCGTCATGCGGGCGATGCGCATATTCACCGCCACACCCCACTTGTACGGCGTGACCGTCAGCTTGGGTCCACTGTAGGTCACGATGGCCGCTTGCTCCACGCCCAGCGGCACATTCATGGAGTGCTCTTCCTTCTTGAACAAGAGCATCCCACCCACCACCGCCGCCAGCAGGGCAAAGATGATCCACACCGGAAAGCGGGTGCGCTTCTTTTCCTCTGCGGGGATTTCGTCCTGGAGTTCAGTGCTCATGGTTCGTTATCTGCCGCCCGCAGCGCCGAAGCCGCGGCTCTTCAGGAAGTGACGCAGCTTGCCGAGGATGGGCTGGTCCGTGAGCAGGTGCAAGTAGTCGATGCCGAAACGCGTGAGCTCACCCTTCCAGCTCTCCGCGTTGATCCACTGGCGGCGTCCATGCCCGGTGAAAGCGCGGCCTGACTCCGCCTCCACCCCGCGGAAGATGCCCGTGCCCTTCATGCGCAGCTCAGCCGGGTCCTGCAGGTGCAGCACCACGCACTCATGCTCCTGCGAGAGCACCTGCAGCGCCGCGAGCGCCTCGGGGTCATGCAGGTCACTCAGCACAATGATCATCGTGCGGCGCTTCAGCGAGGGAGCCACTTCACGCGCGCGAGCTGCGAGCGAAGTCTCCTCCAGGAAATCGTGATGCCGCAACTGGTGTGACCACTCAAGCACGACATTGCGCGAGAGGGTGGGGCGCACATGCAACTCACGCGCACCACAGCCCAGCAGGCCCACCGGTGTCATGTTCGCCTGCGCCGCGAGCGCGATGCCCGTGGCAATGCGCACCGCCCACGCATACTTGCTCAGCTCCTGCGAACTCACACACATGGACGCAGAGGTATCCAGCAGCAGGTAGAGCGGAATCTGCTTTGGCTCCTGGAACTCCTTGATGAAAAGTTTGTCCGACCTCGCCGAGACCTTCCAGTCGATGAACTTCACCGGGTCCCCCGGCACATACACGCGCGACTGCGCAAACTCCAACCCCGCCCCATGAAACACCGAATCCTCCTGCCCAAAGTTCAGACTGTTCGCCAGTTGCTTCACGGCAACCTCGAACTGCCGGGCATCGACCGGGTCCTGGTGAAGTTTGACTTTGCGTCGCATGATTGGGGTGAGGAGTCGTGTGGCGGGTGGGTGGTGCGACTAGTTGTCCGTGCTGCCGTTCCTACGCCTTCGGCGTACATGAGGATGAAGCTGAAGTTAACCAAGCTCCGCAAGAATCGACTCCAACACCTGCGCTGCCGTATGCCCTGCCGCCGAGGCCTCATAACTCACGCGGATGCGGTGCAGCACCACGTCCTCCGCGAGCTCAAACAAATCCTCCGGCGTCACGAAGTCACGTCCATGAATCACCGCACGCGCGCGTGCCGCATTGATGAGTGAGAGACCTGCGCGCGGGCTGCAACCGAAGTCCAGCAGCTTCGACTCACGCGTACGACGCACCAAATCCACACAGTGCTTCACGAAGACCTCGCTCACATGCACGGCTTGCACCGCCTCCATGGCATTGACGAGGTCGGCGATGGACGCGGAAGGATTGTCCTCAATCATGTCGAACGCCGAGCGCGGCACCGCGCCACCACCTTCACGACGCAGCCCCATGCTGAGCTGTCGCTGGAGAATCTGCCGCTCATCCTCACGCGTGGGATAGCCCAGACGATGCAGCAGCATGAAGCGGTCAAGCTGCGCCTCAGGAAGCTCAAACGTGCCCGACTGCTCCACCGGGTTCTGCGTGGCAATCACAAGGAAGGGCGTGGGCAGCTTCAGGTTCTGTCCGCCGATGGTCACCTTGCGCTCCTGCATCGCTTCGAGCATCGCCCCCTGCACCTTCGGAGCCGCACGGTTGATTTCATCCGCCAGCAGCAGGTTCGTGAACACCGGCCCCTGGTGAATGCGGAAGTCGCCCGACTTCTGGTCGATGATTTCCGACCCCACGATGTCTGAGGGCAGCATGTCCACCGTGAACTGCACCCGCTTGAAGTCGAGGTTGATGGCCTTGGCAATGGTATTCACCAGCAGCGTCTTCGCGAGACCTGGCAACCCTTGCAGCAGCAGGTGACCACCCGTGAGCAGCGCAATCATCACACGCTCGACGACCACATCCTGGCCTACGACGATTTTGGCAACACGCTCACGGACGCCCGCGACGAACTGCTGGGCCGTTTGCGCAGACTGGGCGCTGGTTGATGATGGGGGAGTGGAAGCGACGGCGTGCATGAATGGGACTTGGTGGAAGGAGAATGACAGAACCTAGAGATTGGTCGGGGCTGCTTTGGTTTCGCTCAGGGCGCGACAGGCTGAAATCTGGGCTGTGACGCGGTCTACAAAGGCGTGAAAGCGCTCCTTATCTGGACCACTGCGTCGAATGCCAAGTCTTGCCACCCCTGCGGGTGTGTAGAAAATTGCGTGTTCGACCCTGCGTAGCGCGCGCAATAGAAGGTAGAGCCCGAGGAGCGAGAAGATCGCGCCAACCCAGAATCCGGGTTTGGTGGTGAAATCTGCATACTTTGTCCAGTCCACCATGAGATACACGCCTCCACCAAAGGACACGAGGCCGAGCAGTCCGGTGTTTTCCCTGACCTGTATATGTCCAGATTTGGTTTCGAGCGCATTCAGTGGCACATCGATTTTGAAGTTACTCTTGAATGCTTCGTATCCAGAAACGGTAATCTTGTCCTCGAACAGTTCCAGAGTCCGGCTGCCAGACAGGTGCCGGTCGCGATAGATTTCGAGGGGCTGTGTGCTCATGGAGGACAGGCTATAGTCACGATGCTCGTTCTTAGCACGCAGCATCCAGCCACTTCTTGGCAATTCCGCGCAGGTCCGATTCAGACAGTGCACTCGCGCCCGCACCGAAGCATGATTGCTGCACGCGCTGCAGGTCCTTCTGCAGGTCTTCCTGTTGCGGTTCGCGCAGTCTCACCAGCGGGCTCGCCTTCAGCTTGCGCAGCAGCGCCACCACGGAGAAGCCATCCACCTCTCCGGGCATCTTGAAGACATCCCGGGCACGAAGCGGACGTTCCTTGTCGGCACCTCCACGGCGCGTCACGGCAATGATGATGCCGATGATGAGCAGCAGGAGAAACACGCCACCACCAATGACCATGGACATGATGGGTGCCCTCGGTTTCGCTGCAACAACCGTCGTCCCATCGCTCGCCTTCGGCCCCAGCGTGGTGGTCGGCTGCTGCAGCGTGGCCAGGTTCATGTCATCATAAGTCTGATACACCACGGTGGTCTCCTTCGCCTTGGCCAGCGGAAGTTTGATCTCCGTGGGGCCTTCCGCGCTGCGGATGGGGTCGCCATTGAGGGCGATGGTCCACAGGCGCTCCGTGACCGGTGCGACCTGCTCGCCCCACGTGTTGAGCTCCTTCACCTGCAGTCCGTCCTGCGCATTGATATGACGGATGCCGATGTCCTTCTTCAGCGCTTCCAAATCCAGCAACTGCTCCAGGTCCGGCACCAGTCCGGTCGCCGTGGCCTTGATCTCCAGAGGCAGCGCTCCGTTGATGTGGAACTGCCGTGTATCCAGCGTCTGCGTGACTTCAATCTTGCTCGTCGGACGCGGAGTGGAATTGCCCGCATCCACCTTGATCACCGTCTCCGCGGACTCCGCCGGAATGGTCACCGGCCCGGTGAGGTCCACAAACTTCAGCTCCATCTCCACCGGCGGAATCTTGTCCACACTAGCGTCCTTCGCCCGCACGAGGATGTACGCCAGCACTGTCTCCTCCCAACCCGTCTGCGCCGTGGGTCGCGGCTTCACTTCAGGAGCAGCGAAGATGATGGACTTGATATCGAAGAAGGGAGAGAACGTCTCCGTGAGGCTGAGCTCCAGCTCATCCCGTGGTCCCTGCGCTTCACGCATCTTCCGCGCGAGCGGCGACTTTCTGCGCGGTTTCCCTAGCACCGCGCCAGGATCATTCGTGAGATACTGGCTGAACTGCGCCACGCGTCCCATCGCCTCCGTGTGAATCACACTCACGATGATGCCGAAGTCCTGGTCACGGCCCACCGTGGTCGGTCCATCCACACGCGTCTGCAGGCGAATCTCACTCAGCAGCTCATCGAAGTATTGCACCTTCTTCTCCGCGCCGAGCATGAAGGGGTCATCCTTCGTAATGATAAGAGCGCTTGCGAGGTAGCGGTACTTCAGGTCCTCATGCAGCGGGTCCTTCTCATCTGCGAGGCGCGCATTCACCACCTTGGCGAATTGGTTCATGTGCGCCTTGCCCGCTTTGTCTGGCAGACCCAGGATGCTCTCGCGAATGCGGTTGAGTGCCGCGCGGTTCATCGACTTGGAGAGATTGAGCTGGCCACCGGAGCCGATGCCCAGCAGTCCGTGGAACCAATTCAGGTACGCATCAATCGAGTACTCCGCAGGACTCAGCTTCGTAACCTCCTTCGCATACGCCGCCGCACCACGCTGGAAGTAATCCTGCGCCTGCAGGTTCTTCTCCTTGTAGCCGAGCATGCGCTTGCGGGTATCACCGGTCACGAGTTCCTGGAAGTACTCAAAGTCACCCCAGTCCGTGAGCAAGGTGCCAGCCAATGTGAGCGCGCGTGAGCTGCTCTCGGGATGTCCCGCCATCCAGTCATCAATCATCTTCAAGGCGCCCGTATAACCGGCGCGCACCATCTCCAACGTCTGCTCCTCATCACGACGCGTGAGTCCGGCCTTCTGCACATCCATCTTCCTCCAGCGCTCGCTGAGGTTTGCATTCATGCGCGAGACGATGAGGAAGAAGAGCGGCTCATCCATCTTCTCGATGGGGCCGAACACCTTCGCAATGTGGCTGGTCTTGTACGCCTCCGCGTTGCTGTACGCGAGGTCAAAAGCGCTCACCACCTTGCCGTAGTCTTGCGGAGCGATGCCCGCCTTGCGGAAAATCTCCATCATGCGCGCGAGGCTCTCGATGTTCTTCTCCATCATGATGGGCGTCACCGGAATGCGTGCATCCTCCGGCAGCTCATACTGGCGGCGCAGGTTCTCGGGGAGCTGCGGATTGTGCGACTTCGCCCACACATTCAGGAAGTCTTCCGCGAGTGCCACACCGGCGCCAGCGTTGCGCTTGCCGATGTCCACAATGCGTTGCGCGGCGTCGTCGAAGTTATCCGTGGTGAGGATGACCTTGGAGAGAATCACATCCAGCCGATCGCGTGTGCTGGTGGGCAGCGACTCGGACCACTTCCCATCAGGCATGCACATGAGCAAGTCTGCGGGCGGCACAAACTTCTGCCCGCGCACCTTGTTCGGGTCATCCGTCTTGATGGTGAACGTGTTCTCCGCCTCGGACATCCAGATGTCCGCCATCATCTGCGAAATCTGATTCCACGGCTGCGCCTTGAGGTCCGTGTCCGCCGCGAGCAGATTCGCGATGGTGTGCTGCACGCGGAGGTTGTCGATGCGCTGCTGCACGTCACCGCGCGATTCGTTCTGCACCTTCACTCCGAGTCCACTCACGAGGCGGAGCGCGCCGTCGGGATTGCTCTTGAGCAAGTCACGCATCACCGGCGCGAGCGTGGTCTGCGGGATTTGCGTGATCACCTTGGCCATCGCGGAGGCCGCCTTGGAGCGCTCCCATTCGTTCACCTTCGGCAGGGAGAGGATGCGTAGATTCTCATCCCAGAGCTTCTGCATCTGCGCGCGCTGCGCCGCCTCCGTCTCCTGCTGTGTGGAGAGGAAGGCGATGATCTCATTGCGCACACCTTCATCCGGAATCTGCTGCACCTGGTCCAGCGGTGGCAGGTACTCACGTGCGAGGTCCTTGAACCCGCCCGCCAGCAGCATCCGCCCCGCGATCAATCGCTTCGCCGGGTCCGCACCGCCGAATTTCTCCGTGCCCTTCTTCACACGATCCGCGAGCCAGTAGCTCTCAGTCGCTGGCACCGCGAGCCCCATGAGCTGGCCCAGTCTGCGCACTTCATCGTTCGTGAGATCACCGGGCACTGCATCCGCAATGCCGACCACATCATCCAACTTCACATTGGGCTTCTGACGTTCCACGAGATCCGCGAGTATCTTGTCATAGATGCGGCGTCCGAGATCATTGGGCATCTCCGCGAGCTGCTTGCGAATGCTGGCCCAGTCACCCGTGCGGAAGCTGAGGAGAAACTTCTCCTTCACGTCCAGGGTGGAAGAATCTGTCGTCCCCATGCGGCTCAGCGCGCCGAAGACATCATTCGGATCACGGCTGAACTTCTGGTTCACCAGCGACTCAAGCTGCTTCAGCACCTTCGGGTCCGGTGGCGGTGGTGGTGCAGGAGCAGGCGGCGGCTCAGGCGCTGGCGCAGGAGTTGGAGTGGGCGCAGCAGCGGGAGGTGTGGTCGCCAGTGCCGCAGCAGGAGTTGCTGCGGGAGTCGCGGGTGTAGGCGCAGGTGTGGAAGCAGCCGCAGGCGGTGCTGGTTGCGGAACTGCGGGCTGTGGCTGCTCGGGTGTCTGTGCGAAGGACAGCCAGGGCAGCGCACAAGTGGCACCGAGGATGCTGAGCGTGGAGAGAGGACGCATGAGGAGAACGGAAATGCAGGTGTGCCGGGGAGAAGTGGAAACGTGAAGGGGCAGGGGAGTGGTGAGTCTCAGGTCAGGAACCGGTGCCCTGCAGTTTTTGGAACTCCTGGAAACCATCGCGACCATCCTCCGGAGTGCCGGTTTGTTTTTCCAGAGGGGCAGAAAGCAATCCCGCAGCCGCCGCGCGTCCTCTGCCGGCATTGCCAGCGGGAGCGTCCGTGCCGTCCTTCTTCAAGTTCAGCGCCGCTTCCAGGTTCTGCAGCTTGGCTGTATTGATTCCTCCTACACCCTGTACCGCCCGGATGTTTGCCGCCGTGCCCACGGAGCCACCGCCCGCAGGGACTGTCGTGCCCCCGGCTGGCACGATGGGAGGTGCCGTCGGCGGCGGAGGAGGCGGTGGCGCCGCAGAGTCCGGCTCTACGCCAACCACGCCCGCAGGCGGAGGCGGCGTTGCCATTGATGGCGGAGGAGGTGTCGCACTCGCTGGAGGAGGAGGTGGTGGTGCACCATTCGGCGGTGGTGGCGGTGTGGCCTGCACGGCATTGCGGCCATCCGTCTTCACGCCCTGCACCTGATTCACGCTCTTCGCCTCACCCACCGTGCCTTTGTCCGTCACACCACCACTGCTGGCGGCATTACCCTGTTCCAGATTCTTGATATCCGCCGCTGCTTTCTCCTTCACGCCTTGCACACCCTGCACTCCCGGCGATGTCGTACCGCTCTGCCCATGCACTTGCGGGGCCAGACATGCCAGGCCCAACCACAGCGCGACTTTGAAATGCATCGAAGTGAGTTTCATCGGACGGTCTTTTGCAGGGTCTTCTCAAACTCCGCCTCCACACGCTGCTCATACTGCGTGAGCGCGCCGGGCTCCTGGTGCTCGGCGAGGTAGCGGAAAATCTGTCGCGTGCGCTCCGCGTACGGGCGCCACTCTTCCTCCGCAGCGCCATTCGTCTTCAGCAGGTACGTCGCATAGTAGTGCGCCTTCCCCAGCATCTCGCGTGTGGCGCGCGTCACGGTTGCATCATCACCATGCACCTTCGCCGTCTCCTGCAGGAGGTCGGTGAGATCCGTGATGGAGCCCACCACATCCAGCATCTCCAGCTTCGCCTTCGCCTTGGAGAGTCGGATCTGATGCCGCACCACGATCTCGATATCCGTGGGGAGTTCCTTGGTGAGCTTGTCATACTCCTCCATGATCTTCTCCCAGTCCGGCTCCTCCGCCTTCTCCATGGCGCGAATCTGTGCCACATGCAGGCGTGCCTTCTCACGCGCGATCTGATTGGGCCCCTCATTGAAGTGGTAGTACAACACTCCCACGGGGAAGAGCAGCCAGAGCAGGGTGAAGAACTTCCTCATCGCGTCACCAGCGCGCCCTCCTTCGCGCGTTTGGCGGGCCTTGCATCCTCACGCTCCGCCCGGCTCACCTTCCAGTCACTACCGAAGTACTCCAGCGCCACCGGGATGAGCGCATAAATCAGCGCACTCAGGACCATCGCCAGCACCGCCCACTCAGAGAGACTTAGTCCACGACTCGGCGGCGCTATGGTCACCACCAGGTCGCCCAGCGCATTCGTCGGCAGGTGCTTCTCATTCACATCCATGTAGGTCGCCATGAGATCCGTGGAGACCAGACGCAGCGTGTCCACCTCCTGACGTGAAAGGTGCCCATCAATGAAACTGCCCTTGTGCACATTCCCAATGCCCAGGATGAAGATTTCCTTCACCGACTTCGGACGCACGGCGATGGGTTCCAATCCCACCGAGTCACCATCTGTGAGAATCACCACGCGCGTGCTGCCCTCGGGGTAGTCTGCCACGTGCTTCAGCGCATCATTCACCGCCTTGCCCAGATTCGTCTGCCCCAGCGGCATCGTATAGCTGACCGGCAATCCATTGAAGACATTGCGCACCAGCTCCGGGTCACGCGCCTCCATCACCACCGGCAGCGACTCCGTATAGAAAGCGATCACGCCGAAGCGCAGGTTCCCGCTCACGCGTTGCAGGATGGCATCCACCACATCCTTCATGCGCGCATGCCGCGTCTGCGTCCCTTCCTTCCCCGCGTCCACGAGGTACATGCTGGGGGAGAGGTCCGCCACGAAGATGACTCGCGTCGCCTCCTTGTCCGCGCCGCCCTTGCCGGTATCCGCAGGCGCATACTCCAGCATCATCAGCGTGGCCAGTCCCCAGGTGAAGGCGGCAAGACACAGCGCACGCAGCCACGACACCACGCCCGTCCACCCATGCGCCCTGCCGGAAGGACCAAACGCCAGCCTGCCCACGGCGCGAATTCTCCGGACGTGCAACCACTCGGCTACGGAAGTGAGCAGAAAAATCGCTAAGGCGGAGACAATAGGCACCATTTTCGGGGAGTGCCACAGAACGCCGCGAGTGGCACCACCCTTGCGAACTGTCGCAGAATATGAAGGACTGTTTGCTTCTGTCTCCGGCGGACAAAAACAGCACAGCGGATTCAGATTTGTGAAATCACCGAGACGCGGTGCTGGGTTCACACCACCAACTCAAGTGGAACAAAGGTCACGGAGCCCACATCGAAGGAGCGAAGCTCCGCCCAAGGATCGGGGGCACTCCTGCCCCCACGGTCGCGAGCCTGTAGATATGGAAATGGCGACCGCACGACACCGGAGCGACTGCTCATCGACCTTGCCACCCAAGCAGCAGGCAACAATGCCATAGGCACCGACTCGGGTTCCAATCAAAGAACACCTCTCCGTGGATTTCTTCCACATCTTCCGCATCTCGGAATTTGCTCCCGGAGGGAGCGCGGATGGTAGCCGGTCGGTGGAGGGAGCATAAGCGACCGCAACCACCGGATCATGATGCTAGAAGAAGCTTCCGTCCCGGAGGGACGGCGGAAGAACGTGGCACGGTCGATGGAGGCTTCATCACCACCTCACCCTTTCCGGCGTGCCCTCCGGGACGCCATGATGTTCTCGTGGGTGATCCGGTGGTTGCAGTCGTCTAGACTCCCTTCACCGACCGGCTACCATCCATTGTCCCTTCGGGACAGAGCATCTCGCTCCAGCTCAGGTGAACGCCCTCGCAGACCCTTGGCCCGTTTTCACCAGCTAGTAGAGAACCGAAATCCGAGGAGAACCCTGTTCACGCAGGTGGCTGTTAACCTGGACACTCCTCAATCCCTCACCAGCGGCACAAAGCCCTCCTGGAGATTCTCCAGATCCACCTTCCGGTAAAAGCACGTCGGAGCCTTCGTGTGGCAGCAACCGCCGCCCAGTTGCTCGACCTTCAGCACAATTGCGTCCTGGTCGCAGTCCACGCGGATTTCCTTGACCACCTGGTACTCGCCGGAGGTCGCACCCTTGTGCCACACTTCCTTGCGGCTGCGGCTGTAGTAGACCGCCTGACCGAGCGCCAGCGTCATCTTCAGCGTCTCCGCATTCATGTACGCCACCATCAGAGGCTCGTTCGTCTCGTGGTCCAGGGCAATCGCAGGGATGAGGCCATCGGCGTCAAACTTCGGGGCCAGTGCCAGACCCTGCTCGATGTTGGACTTCGACTCGCGGGTCGCGAACTGGAACTGCTCGGCGGTGACTTGCATGGAGGAATGCATCGCTTGTGGATTTGAGGGGGGCGTATAACATGGACGCGTTTCCTGAATTGGAAAGCATCATTTACGTCCCGGCCCAGCCGCCCGAACGCCTCCTGAAAATCTTCGTATGCCCTTCAAAGCCAACGTCGCCCAGCAACTCCTCGCCCGTGCCAAGGACAAGGGTCGCCTCGGGCACGCTTACCTGATTTCCGGTCCCAAGGAGGCAGATTTACCCGGATTTGCGGTGAAAACCCTGAACCTCGTCTCCGGCGAGCGCTGGCCCGACCTCGACTCCTGGGAGAAGCACGGCGCCCTCGTCCTCCGCCCCGAGAGCAAGTCCCGTCAGATCCGCATCGAGACCATTCGCGAGCAGGTGGAGCCCTTCCTCTACGTCACCACCTCCGGCGCCGCGCATCGCTTGTGCGTCTTCGTGGATGCGGAGCGGATGAATCAGGCCACGCAGAATGCCTTCCTCCGCACGCTGGAGGAGCCGCCCCCGCGCACGCTTTTCCTCCTGCTCTCCACCCAGCCCGAGCAGTTCCTCGAGACCACTCTCTCGCGCGTCATCCGTATCGCGCTGCTCCCGGAGAATAACACGCGACAGCTTTCTCAGCCCGAAGCCAAGATGGTGCGGCTGCTCACCGACCTGGCAAACCGTCCCACGGACTCGCTTGCTGGCGCGCTCGCACTGCGGAAGGAGTTTGATGACATCCTCACTGAAATCGAAGATCGCCTGACAAAGGAACTCGAGTCCGGCTTTGAGGAAGAGAAAAAGTTCTACAGGCAGACCACGGACGTGGACAACGCCTGGCTGAAGGATCGCGAGGAAGAAACCAAAGCGGCGATCGAAGCGCGTTATCGGCAGGAGCGCGATGGCCTCATGGAACTGCTGCTCTCATGGCTCGGCGACGTGCTGCGTCATCAGGTCGGTGTCGGCCGTCTGGACCTGCCCGAGCATGCTGCCGCCACGGGCGCTCTCGCGCAACGCTGGGAGCCTGCTACCGTCTCTCGCCGCATCAAGGAACTGCGTCGCCTGCATTCGAATTTGCATACGAACGTGCAGGAAAACCTCGCGCTCGATGCTGCATTCGTGGCGGCATTTGCATGACATGAAGCAGGGGGCTGCCATGCGATGGGTGCGTGAAGTACTCGCCTGGATCTTCGGCGGCGTCTTCATCTGGTCCGGCTGGGTGAAGGTGCAGGACCCCGCCCAGTTCCTCGTCAATATTCGCAGCTTTCACCTGCTGCCAGACCCCTTTGCCGCATGGCTCGCCCTGCTGCTGCCGTGGCTGGAAATCTTCGCCGGCCTGTGTGTGCTCACCGGCTGGCTGCGCCGCGGTGGCCTTCTCATCTTGAATGCCGCCCTCGTCGTATTCGCCATCGCCCTCATCTCCGCCTGGGCCCGTGGCCTCGATGTGGAGTGCGGCTGCTTCGGAGGAGGGAAGGGGACCACCACCATCGTGGAAGCGCTCGTGCGGGACGCGGTGCTGCTCGCCGTGGGGGCGTGGCTGATGCTTGCGCGGAGAAAGTAGTCCGCCGAGCCTCGGCGGTCAGTCTCGATAGCTGGCCGGCTCGCTCTCATCATCGCGAAAGGCGTGAGCAGCCGTTCCTGGCAATGCAAAATGAGAAGTGAAAAATGAAAAGTGCAAAATGATGAGGGTGCTGGATGCGGCGGGCTGCATTGAACGCATCAGAAACCGAGAGTGAATTGAGCTCGGAACAGATATCCCCCTCAGTCACTTTGCATTTTTCATCTTTCATTTCTCATTTTTCATTTCCCCATGCACGCCGCCGAAGCTCTTCGGATTATTACTCCGACCGCATACTCACCAGCCCTGACGCCGCCTCGGATAACCCATCCGCGTTATCGATGAACTGGCATCCCGTCAGCACGTTATCTTTGCACGACTTGTCATTCACTCGCACCGCGGGTCCTTTGCATCCGCTCACCGTGAGTGCCGTAAAGGTGTTCCCCACCACCGCCGTTTCCGGGTCCTTGTCCGTCTGCGCGATGAAGATTCCCTGCTCGCCGCTGTTCACGACCACTACGCCCACGAATACATTGCTCCGCGAGTCCCGCATGAAGATTCCCTGCTTGCCATTGTTCGAGAGCATCACATTGGAAATCAGATTGCGGTTGAACTTCAAATCCGTCGAGATGCCCGCGCAGTTGTTGCGATGCAGGTGCAGTCCTTCGAAGAGACTCTCCTCAGTCTCGTAGCACGCGAGCCCGTCGAAGTGATTGTCACTCGCGCTCAGCTCACGAATCGCCAGCCTGCGGCATCCCTTCTCCGTCACCACGCCCGCGGAACGGCAGCCATAAATGTTCAAGCGTTCCAGCGACACGTCCACCGCCCTGCGCACCACCACGCCACAGCTGCGAATCACCGTCTTCTCTCCCGTGTCACACGAGCCATCCCAGCACTCCACATCTTGTTTCAAGCGGTTGCCATCGATGGCGAGGTCCGTCACCTGAATGCCACTCACTTCGCGCCTCGGAGTGGGCGCTTCATCACCGATGATGATTACCGGGCAGTTCGCGCCCGCCTTCAAACGCAGCACCGTCGCATTTCCCGCGCCTCGCAGCGTGATGTAGTTTGAGCGAATGACAATGGGCTGGTCGCACTCGTACACGCCCGCAGTCAGCAATACCTCGCCGCCTTCCGGCCCCAGCTTCTCAATCGCCCGCTGCACTCCCTCCGAGCCGCCCGATGGAGAAACGATGCGTGTGTGGGAATGCTCCTGCTGGTGGATGTAAAATGCAATGACCAGCGTTACCCCCAGAAGCATCACGATTCCGAGCAGCAAATTTCGAGTGAGGCGACGAAGTGGCATGGTCAGGAAGTGGCGAAAAATTTTGCCCGCCATTGCTGGCTTGCGGAACTGATTCGCAGCCAAGTTCTCCGTTGGTCGTCAGAGATTGGTCCGCCTTGGTCACGAGGATCGCGCTTCGGTTTTTCTTACAACCGTGGCTCCGCGCAATCGCGAACAAGAGCCATCGATAGGACCGCAAAGTAAACATCACGCGGTTTAGTCGAGAAAAACAAATCGCGCAAAATGCGTGATCCCTGCCCCCACAACCCTACCCAACCCAAACCACCCCAAATGAAAACATACCTTGGAATCATCGCTGCCGTATCGCTGGCAGTTCCATGGAGCAGTCCCGCGCAAGAAGTCGTGGATGGCTTCAGCGTCTTGAAAGTGTGCCAGGAAGACCTGGTGCTGCATACCTCCGATAACCAGGATGCTGGTCATATCGGCTATGTCGTGGTCGATCCCGGCAGTCAGCGCATCGTGTCTGCACTGGTCACCGGTGGCGTGCTCGCCGAGCGTGTCGTCGCGGTGCCCTATACCTCGGTGCGCTTCAGGAGCGCTCGTGAAGTAACTCTGGTCGATATCAACCGCGAGCGTCTCATCAGCGCACCCGTGGTGGAGCGCACTCATCTCACCAGTACCACCACGCGCTTTGAGCCTTCGTATTTCGAGCGCTCCTACACGCACTTCGGTGGCAATGCCGCAGAACTCCGTGTGGGCTTCCGTTCTGAAACTTCCACCCGTACGGATATCGAGCGTGACCGTGACCGTGATGGACGTGGCCGTGACGGTCGCGGCCCTGATCGCGATCGTGACCGCAACCGCCCGGATGCCACCGACCCGTCTCGCACGGATCGCGCAGATACCGGAACCTCCGAGCGCAACCGCCCGGACTCAACCTCACGCCGTGACAGCGATCGCACGTCCTCCACGGAAGCTCAGCGCAACCAGCCCTCTGATCGCAACACACCTGAATCGCGTGCCGGAGAAAATCGTCGGGGCAACAGCCGTCCTGATGGTGATGCAAATCGTCCCGACAGCTCCTCCGAGCGCCGAGGCAATGCCAATCGTCCTGACGCCTCTTCGCCCGACAGTCCTAACAATCGCCCAGGTGCGTCCAGTGATTCCAGAAACGCCTCGCGTCCTGGAGCCTCCACGGACAAGCCGAACGAGTCTGCGAACAAGAGCGCAACCAATCCTCCGGCAAGCCCGAATA
Organism: Roseimicrobium gellanilyticum; assembly: GCF_003315205.1. Taxonomy (NCBI): domain Bacteria; kingdom Pseudomonadati; phylum Verrucomicrobiota; class Verrucomicrobiia; order Verrucomicrobiales; family Verrucomicrobiaceae; genus Roseimicrobium; species Roseimicrobium gellanilyticum. Next base: position 84,833 of record NZ_QNRR01000002.1, read on the forward strand.
GTGCGCGCAAGGATGACCAGGCCAAGGAAGCTCCCACGGAAAAGAAGACCCCCGGAGCCGACACCACCGATCCTGCCAACCGCCGCCCTGATCGGGATAATCCGGAGAACAAAGGCCCGCAGAATCGCCCCGGCGAAAGCTCCTCACAGCCGCAGCCGCAACAGAATCAAAATTCCACCCCCGGAGCCACCCAGTCCAACAAGGGCAGCGAGGCTGACAAGAAGCCGCTGTAGTACAGGGAACAGTACACCGTACTCATCATCACCTATAACGTGATACATCATGCCCGCCCACCTCACCGGTGGGCGGGCATTTTCTTTTGATGATGCCGGGGCTGCTATAGCGACGAATGATAGAGCGCTTTGCGTCATGGAGTGCAGGCTGGAACTGTCCCTTGCTCAAGAGCGTGAGTTTAAGATATGGAAGCTGTGCCGAAGGCCTTGGACTGCGCGCAGCCTGCTGCCGCTTTCCCGAAGTGCAGCCTGCTGCACACTCCACCGCGACGAAGTCGCCAAACTTTTCTGGACACGTTACCTTACTAGCGAGTGTCGCCATCGCCACAGCAGGCTGTGGACTCTTCAAAGCGGCAGCAGGCTGCGCGCAGTCCAAGGCCGCTGCGCGTCACAGCATCTGGATCTGTCGTGTGTATCGCGTCTTCTCAAGGTGCCAACTCCAGGAGCACTATTCCCCCCTCTTCACCAACGTCACCACGCACTCCAGGTGCCGCGTCTGCGGGAACAAATCAAACGGCTGCACCTTCGTCAGCTCATATCCCGCCTCACTGAACTTCACCAAATCCCGCATCTGCGTCGCCGGATTGCAGGACACATACACCACCGCCCGTGGTGCAAACTCAAAGAGCTGCGCCAGGAAACTATCCCCACATCCCGCGCGCGGCGGGTCCACAATCACCGCCGTCTCACCTGCGGGATGCACCGCCTTCGCAAACAAATGCTCCGCACTGCCCGCGGTGAACTGCGCATTGGTAATGCCATTGATTTCCGCGTTGTGCCTCGCTTTCACCACGGCAGACTCGGAGATCTCGATGCCCACCACGTGCTCAAAGTGCTTCACACACGTCAGCGCAAAGAGCCCGCTGCCACAGTACGCATCCAGCAGGAATCGCGCGCCACTGGCCTTCGCCTCCGCAGCCACATGCTGCACGAATGCGGGCAGGATGAAGGGGTTGTTTTGGAAGAAATCCCCCGCCTGGAACTCGAAGCGCACACCATCCACCACCTCCGTCGCAATCTGCGCGGACTGCGTGAGTACGCTTCCCTGTGAAGCACGCAGCAGCAGCGTGGCACCACGCTTGTAGCGTGAGGCGTTTGCACGGATGTCCTCACGCATGCCGCCCAACGCTTCATTGAGCTCTGGCATCGCGATGTCGCAGCGCGGCACATCGATGATGCGATGACGGCTGCTGTCCGCGAGGAAACCAATCTCCGCAATCTGCCCATTCCGTGGCTGCGCAAAGTGTGGCGTGATCTTCGAGCGATACTCAAACTGCCTCGGCGACCCAATCACCGGCAGCACCTCATGCTCGATGCGCGCCATGTGCTTCAGCAGCTCCGCCACCTGCTGCTGCTTCCACTCAAGCTGCTTCTCGTAGCTCAGGTTCTGGTACTGGCAGCCGCCACACGTGCCAAAGAGGGGGCAGCGCGCCTCTACGCGATCTGGCGAAGGCTCCAGCACCTCCATGAGATCCGCCTCGCTGTAGTTCTTGTGATTGCGATGGATGCGCGCCCGCACCTTCTCACCCGGCAGCCCAAAGGGAATCATCACCACCCAGCCATCCACTCGCGCGATGCCGTGTCCCAAGTTCGTCAGCTTCTCAATCGTGAGGTCGAGCTCGTGATGATAGGGAAATGGATGCGGGACAAATTTCTTGGGCGGCTGGCGCATGAAGGAACGAAGGCGGTACGAAGGGTGGGGGAAGGACCCTGCGCCCGAGCAGGGCGAATCGAGTCCATGTTTTCCCTAACCCTCACCGCCGCATCGGCAAGGAGATTCCACGCCAAAGGCATGTGGGTGGGGTTACACCGCCTCCTTCAGCATCTCCGTCTTCTTCTCCTCCGCAGCCGGCACCACCAGCACGGGGCACGGTGAACTCTTGAGCACCTGGGCGGTGATGGACCCAACTAGCAGGTTGTAGAGGGACCCGTGTCCGTGCGAGCCCACGATGATGAGATCCGCTCCCAGGCGGCGGCATTCCTCAATGAGATCTTCCACACGGGAGCCTTGGATCTGCCGCGTACTTGCGCGCACGCCAAATTTCTCCAGAGACTCCTGCAGCTGCACGAGTCGGTCGCCTTCCGCTGCGATGGTTTCGGGAGACGGCGGACGGTACACGGTGGGCGCCATGCCAAAGTCTACCACCACTGGATCTGGGGAAACCACGTGGAGCAGCACGACTTCACTGCCGAGTGCTGAAGCAAGCTGGTGTGCCTGCTTCAGCACCTTGAAGGTCATGTCCGAAAAATCTACCAGCGCGACGATCGTCTTCATGGGAAGGAAGCGGTTGGACGATCGCATGCCGTAGCGGCATGGCGATCGGAGGATTAGTTGGAGAAGAATTGTTTGAGGCGGTTGCCCAGCTTCATGTCGCTGAGGGATTGAGCTCCGCTCTTCACGGCGCTCAGACCATCTTCGGCGTAGTGGCTGGCGCGGTCATAGGCCGGTCCGAGGAAATCAGTGAGGCGCTCCTGGATGTCTTCCAGCATCCGCACGGCGCGATTCTTCGGAGGCGGGGGCGGTGTCAGAAGTTCACGTGCCAGCAGGCCCACGGCATAGCCGATGCCCACGGTGGCGGCAACGGCCCACACCGGATGCTTTCGTACGAAGTTCTCCACCTCTGTTGTGGTGGTGTTGCAAAGTTCGCCACACTGCTCGGCGGCATGCATGGCGGATTCCTTGGCATGGTGAGCCATGTCTTGCGCCTGGCCCATGACTTGGGTGGCTTTTTCTTTTGCCCGCTCTGCCATGTTTTGAGCCTGGCTCATGGCTGCGGAGGCTGTTTCGGAAGCTTGTTGTCCGAGGGGTTCAGGATATGCGCTCATGATGGGTCGGTATGTTGGTGTTTCTCTGTGCAAAGTTCGAGAGCCTTGATGATGCCCAGAGTCAGCAGTGCCGGGCGAAGCACGGTCACCGTGACTGCCGTTACCGTTTTCACAATGAAGCGGGTGGGTATCACATTGAGGAAAATGCCGGTCCCCAGAGCAATGGCCACGGCACGGGCCGGATCCTGCCGGGAAAATTCACCTGTACGCGCGGTGATTTTGTCGAGCAACTGCTCCACGGGATGTACGGGGGCCACGACCGGTTCCGGCAGCTCAAAGGGAGGCGGTGCTATGCCAGCGAGGGTGGGGGTGGAGGATTGAGAAATCATGGGAGAAATGCGGACGCTTCATGCGCCGCTCACCCATGGTATCGCATCTGGGGGGCTTGCTGCTCCTCTCGCATTATGGACGTGCGCTTGAGCACTAGAGCGGTTTACTGTGTAGCCATTTTCGTCGTGGGGCGCGCCACCCCCACCGCGACCGCTGGTCGCGGTGCGGCAAGTCACCCCTGATTCAAGGCCACGACTTTGTTTAACCCGCCCTAAAATGCGTGGTACGGCCCTGGGAGCGCTGGCCTCCGGCCGGCGTCATTTCGCAATGCAACGTCCCGCCCACGCAACGCCAGCCAGAGGCCAGCGCTCCCAGGGCCGCTTCATGCTCGCGACCTCACGCGTCACCACGAGCGCTGACGCGTTCCGTATTGGCCACAACCTACTCCCTCGCAATCACCACCGTCGCCAGCGGCGGCACGGTCACTACCACCGAGTACGGCTGCCCCTGCCACGGGGTAGGCTCGGCATTGAGTCCGGCGCCATTGCCCAGGTTCGCACCGCTGTAGAGACCAGAGTCCGTGTTCAACAGTTCGCGATACACCCCAGGCTGACTGACACCAAGGCGGTAACCCTGGCGGGGCACTGGCGTGGCGTTTACCAGCACGGTGCATTGGTCTCCCGTTGGCTCCTCACGGACAAAGACAAAGAGGCTATTCTCCCAATCATTCGCATCCAGCCAGCGGAAGCCGCCATTCTCGTGGTCGCGGCGGTGCAGGGCAGGGCGGGAGGTATAGAGATGATTCAGGTCTGCCACCAGCTTCTGCAGGCCGCGGTGTTCCTCACCAAAGAGCACCTCCCAGTCGAGCTGGCGCTCGTGGGACCACTCACGCCACTGGCCGATTTCACCGCCCATGAAGAGCAGCTTCTTGCCGGGGTGCATCCACATCCAGCCGAGGAACATGCGGAGGTTCGCGAACTTCTGCCAGCGGTCACCGGGCATCTTGTCCAGCAGCGCGTGCTTGCCGTGCACCACTTCATCATGGCTCAGCACGAGGATGAAGTTTTCATCATACGCATAGAGCATCGAGAAGGTGGCCTCACCGTGGTGGTACTTCCGGTGAATGGGTTCCTTCTCCATGTACTTGAGCGTGTCATTCATCCAGCCCATGTTCCACTTGAAGCCGAAGCCCAGGCCACCGCTGGCCACAGGACGTGATACACCACCCCACGCCGTGCTCTCCTCGGCGATCATCATGACGCCGGGATGCTGCGTGTAGCACTGCATGTTCAGCTCCTTCATGAAGGCGATCGCCTCCAGGTTCTCGCGGCCACCATGCACGTTCGGCACCCACTGGCCCTGTTCGCGGGAGTAGTCGAGGTAGAGCATCGAGGCCACCGCATCCACGCGGATGCCATCGATGTGGTAATGCTCCAGCCAGAAGAGCGCGTTTGCGATGAGGAAGTTTCTCACCTCGTTGCGACCATAGTTGAAGATGAGCGTGCCCCAGTCCATGTGCTCGCCCTGGCGCGGGTCCGCATGCTCATAGAGAGCAGTGCCATCGAAGCGTGCGAGGCCGTGCGCATCCTTCGGGAAGTGAGCAGGCACCCAGTCCACGATAACGCCGATGTTCTCCTGGTGGCAGCGATCGACGAAGTGGCGGAACTGATCCGGATTCCCAAATCGCGAGGTCGGCGCATAGTAGCCACCCACCTGGTAACCCCAGGATCCATCAAAGGGGAACTCACTCACCGGCATGAGCTCGATGTGCGTGAAGCCAAGCTGCTTCACATACGGGATGAGCTGGTCTGCGAGCTCGTCATACGAGAGCGGGCGGTTGTTCTCCCCACGCTTCCAGGAACCGAGGTGCACCTCGTAGATGCTCATGGGGGCGTGATAGGGATCCTGCGAAGAGCGGCGCTGCATCCAGTCCGAGTCCTTCCACTGATACAGGTGGTAGTCCCAGGTCAGGGAAGCGGTCTGCGGACCATTCTGCGCGAAGAAGGCGAAGGGGTCGCTCTTGTTGAAGAGTTGTCCATGAGCGCCCAGGATTTCAAACTTGTAGTGCGCGCCGGGCCCGATGTGCGGGATGAAGAGCTCCCAGATGCCACCCTCCATGCGGAGGCGCATGGGGTGCACGCGACCATCCCAGCAGTTGAAGTCGCCAATCACGGAGACACGCTTCGCATTCGGCGCCCACACGGCGAACTGCATGCCGCTCACGCCATCCTTCACCTTCGGGTGCGCGCCCAGGTGCTCAAAGAGCCTCCAGTGCCGCCCTTCGCGGAAGAGGTGCATGTCCAGATCTCCAAGACACAGGCCGAAGGAATAGGCATCGCGATGCTGCACATGCTTGCCCTCATGCGTCTGCCAATGAACCTCATATGCCTTGCCCCAGGCATCCGCCGGCAGGTAGGCTTCATAGAGCCCATTGGGGTGCAGGAGCTCGGCGGAAAAGGTGCCGCCGCCGTCCAGCAATACGATGTCCAATGCGTGTGCCTGCGGTTGCAACGCCCGCACCACCAGGCGGCCATCGTTCAGCCGATGCGGCCCAAGGTAGGAAAAGGGGTCATGGTGCCGGGCTTCCAGGATGCGTGTTGCATTCTCGTCCAAAGAGTTAGCCGTCAATGACATGGCCCACCCTTAGCCCGCCTTGAGCAAGGGCTCAAGATAATCCTTGTAGATACGCTCCCAACTAAATTGTCGCACAACCTCCCTTTTCCTCGCCCCGAAGGCATCCTTTTTTAGCGCTTTCGCGATTCTGGCCGCGATGGCATCCGGCTTCTCCGTGAGGACGAAGTACTCCGCGTGCTTCCCCGCCACCTCCTTGTGCGCCGGGATGTCTGAGCAGAAAACCGTCAGCCGGTGCTGCGCCGCCTCCAGCAGGGGCAGGCCGAAGCCCTCCACCTTGCTGGGGAAAAATAGGGCGTCGGAGAGGTCGTAGAATCCCCGCACATCCTCATCGGAGGCCTCGAAGCGCTGGCCAGCCAGAAGCACATGCTCCTCCGCCTTCTTCTTGTGAATCAGCGCGTTGATCTTGGCTGCGTACTCCTGGGACTCCGGACGGTGCGGATCTGCGGCACCGGTGACGATGCTCACCGCATCGATCCCCATCTTGCAGAGAGCAGCCGTGGTCTCGATGGTGAGCTCGATGTTCTTCCGCGCGACAATGCGCGAGGGGTGGAAGAGCACCATCTCACGCTCGAAGATGGAATGCCGTGAGGCGAAGGCAGAGACGTTCTTGGTCAGGCCCAGCGTGGCCCCTGCATTGATGCCATTCGGCACCACCTTGCACTTCGTCTTCGCGATGCCCAGCTTCTGGCAAAATTCACCGCGGCGCACCTCCGACACAGCTATGTGCTCGGCACGGAGCTGGAGCGCATCAAAGGTATCCTTCGGCACATCCACATCGTGCACCCAGTTGATGAACCGGGTGCCGGTCATCTCACGGCTGAGCTCCGCCAGGGTCTGGGTGCAGTCCCAGGCGAAGGGCATGGTGAACATGTTGTGCACCATGATCACATCGCACCCGGTGAAGGCAGAGCGGAGACGCTTGATATAGAAATTCGGCGCATACTCCATGATCGCGCCCTGCACCTTCGCGCCTTTGTTCCCACTCACCACCACGACCTCATGGCCGTGCATGGCAAGAATCTGGGCCTGCTGCTCCAGCACACGCTCCACGCCCCCGATGACGGGAGGTGCTGCATAGTGAACCAGAGCGATGCGCATTTTTTCCGATATTTATCGCGAAGAGTATGTCAATTCGCGACCACGTTGACCAGCTTTCCGGGCACCACAACGATTTTTCGCACCGTGAGGCCCTGGGTGAACTCCTTCACCTTGGCATTCTCCCGGGCAAATTTCTCCATGTCCTCCTTGGAAATCTCCGCGGGGACGGTCAGGCGGTCGCGCAGTTTACCATTCACCTGCAGCACCACCTCCACCTCGCTGGCGACCAGCGCGGCGGGGTCATAGGCAGGCCAGGTCTGGTGGGCCAGCAGGCCCTTCGGCTTCAGGGCAGGGAAGGCCGCGCCCAGCCGCTCTGCCAGCTCCTCGGAAACGTGCGGGGCGAAGGGGTTCAGCAGCACCAGCAGCGTCATCACCGCGCTGGCGGGCCTCACCTCGGACTGGGTGAAGGCATTCGTGAGCACCATCATCTGGCTGATGGCCGTGTTGAAGCTCAGCTTTTCGATGTCTTCACCCACCTTCTTGATGGTCTCATGCAGCACCTTGTTCAGCTTGCTGTCCGGAGCCACGTCCTGAAGCTGCGGTGAGGTGGACCACACGCCCTCCTGGTTGCTCTCCTGCACCAGGCGCCACACGCGGGCCAGGAAGCGGTACACGCCCTCCACGCCCTTCATGCTCCAGGGCTTCACCTGCTCCAGCGGACCCATGAACATCTCATACAGGCGCAGTGAGTCCGCGCCGTACTCGGCCACCACGTGGTCGGGATTGACCACGTTGCCGCGGGACTTGGACATCTTCTGCCCGTCCTCACCCATGATCAGCCCCTGGTTCACCAGACGCTGGAAAGGCTCCGGCGTCATCAGGTGACCCAGGTCATGCAGCACCTTGTGCCAAAAGCGGGCGTACAGCAGGTGCAGCACGGCATGCTCCGTGCCGCCGATGTACAGGTCCACGCCACCGGGCTTGCCATTCGCGCCCATCCAGTAGGCCTCGGCTTCCTTGGAGATGAAACGCTCGGTGTTCTTCGGGTCGCAGTACCGCAGGTAGTACCAGCAGGAGCCAGCCCACTGGGGCATCGTGTTCAGCTCGCGGGTTGCCTTGTCCGAATACTGCACCCAGGCGGTGGCCTTGCTCAGCGGAGGCTCGGGCGTGCCGGTGGGCTTGAAGTCATCCAAATCTGGCGGCACCACAGGCAGCTCGGACACGTCCACGGCGCGATGCTTGCCATCCTCCCACACAATCGGGAAGGGTTCGCCCCAGTAGCGCTGGCGGCTGAAGAGCCAGTCACGCAGCTTGAAGTTCACCATCTTGCGGCCCAGGCCCTTTTCCTCCAGCCACTCGGAGATGGTGCGTTTGGCGTCGGGGGTGGATAGGCCGTCCAGAAATCCGGAGTGAATGGCGATGCCGTCATCCGTGTAGCCCTTCCAGTCGGTGCCTTCCGGCGGCTGCACCACCTGCACGATCGGCAGGTCAAACTTCGTGGCGAACTCAAAGTCACGCTCGTCATGTCCCGGCACCGCCATGATGGCGCCGGTGCCGTAGCTCATCAGCACGTAGTCCGCGATCCACACGGGGATGCGGGTTTCGTTTACGGGGTTGATCGCATACGCACCCGTGAAGACACCGGTCTTGTCCTTCGCCAGCTCCGTGCGCTCCAGATCGCTCTTGCTCGCGACCTGCTTCACATAAGCCTCCACCAGCGGCTGCTGCTCCGCCGTGGTGATGGATTTCACCAGCGGATGCTCAGGGGACAGCACCATGTACGTGGCGCCGAACAGCGTGTCCGGGCGCGTGGTGAACACCGTGACCGAGGGATTCGATGGAGCGTCGGGAGTTTCGATTTCGAACTTCACCTCGGCACCCTCGCTGCGGCCAATCCAATTGCGCTGCAGCAGCTTGATGCTCTCCGGCCAGTCCAGATCTTCCAGCTCATCGATCAAACGCTGGGCAAAGGCGGTGATGCGCAGCATCCACTGGCGCAGCGGGCGACGCTCCACGGGGAAGCCGCCGACCTCGCTCTTGCCGTCGATGACTTCTTCATTCGCCAGTACCGTGCCCAGTTGAGGGCACCAGTTCACCGGCGCCTCACTCACGAAGGCGAGGCGGCGCGCATCGATGCGATCGCGATCCCAGCCCAGTTGCTCCAGGTCGGAGATGGGGCGGGCCTTGCCGGTCTTCTCATCGCAGTAGCTGTTGTAGAGCTGCAGGAAGATCCACTGCGTCCACTTGAAGTACCCCGGGTCCGTCGTGTTCACTTCACGGTCCCAGTCATACGCGAAACCCAGGCGCTTGAGCTGCGCACGGAAGCTGTTCACGTTCTTCTCCGTGGTCACGCGGGGATGCTGCCCGGTCTTGATGGCATACTGCTCTGCCGGCAGGCCGAAGGCGTCCCAGCCCATGGGGTGCAGCACGTTGCTGCCCGTCATGCGCTTGTAGCGCGCCACGATGTCCGTGGCCGTGTACCCCTCAGGGTGACCCACATGCAGACCCTCACCGCTGGGGTAGGGGAACATGTCCATCACGAAGTACTTCGGCTTCGACGCCACAAAATCCGCGTCCCCCGGACCGGGTGTGCGGAAGGCCTTGGTCTCGTCCCAAAGCTTCTGCCACTTCGGCTCGAATTCGTCGAAGGGGTACTGTTTGCGTCGTTCGCTGCTCATGAGGGGGATGTGTGAAAAAGGGGCGCACAGGAAACCGCATTCGGGCCGGAGTGCAAATGGAGATCTGTCTCCGCCAACGTACCTCGCGTTAGCGCAGCCCGACGAAGGAGGAATCCCTTCGCGAGATCACCCTATCCACCCGCCCGTCACGATAAATCAGGATGCCGCCCAGAAAGTAGTCCGCCGAGCCTCGGCGGCGGGTGGCGGTAGCTGGCCCATGAGCCCTCACCCCAACTGCAAGCGCGAGCAGCCGCGCCCAACAATGCAAAAT
>NZ_QNRR01000002.1:694880-908758 GCF_003315205.1 Roseimicrobium gellanilyticum
TCGATGCCGGCGTAAATGTCCTCGGTATTCTCGCGGAAGATGACCATGTCCACGGCTTCCGGGCGCTTCACGGGGCTGGGCACGCCGGTGAAGTATTGCACAGGGCGAAGGCAGACATAGAGATCCAGAAGCTGGCGCAGGGCCACATTCAGGGAGCGGATACCACCGCCGACGGGTGTGGTGAGCGGTCCCTTGATGCCTACGAGGAATTCCTTGAAGGCTTCCACCGTGTCATCGGGCAGCCAGTTGTCGAACTTGGTCTTGCTGGCCTCACCGGCGAAGACTTCCATCCAGGAGATTTTCTTGCTGCCGCCGGAGGCCTTTTCCACCGCCGCGTCAAACACGCGCACGCTGGAGGCCCAGATGTCACGTCCGGTACCGTCGCCGCGGATGAAGGGGATGATGGGATTGTTCGGGACGTTCAGCTTGCCGTTGCTGATGCTGATCTTCTCCCCGGAGGGGACGGTGCAGGTCGTGTAGGCCATGATGCGGATGAAGTCTTGCTTTGCGTGAATTCGTACGCCTGCGGAGACAGCCGGGAGAGACCCCACCGGCTCGGCAGGGGGCGCACATTAAGCAACAACCATGCAAAGGGTAAAGGGCAATCTTGAGCCTCCCGGAAGCCAACTTGGGGCGGGGACCTGTGAAAAGGAATCCCTTCCGGAATCTGCGTCCTATGTATTCTTAGTATGAAGACTCAATTGGACGTTCGCCTCCACAGTTTCGAAGTTTGGGCGCTAGCTCTCATTCGAAACACTGCCGCACAGGTTGGTATCAACGATCCCCAGCGAGATGACTTTGACTCTCTTGAGCGGGAATTCGCCATTTGCCACCCGGTAGCTTGGGGATTGCTGGCTGACTTTGCGAATGCGGTTTGGGACGCCCGTTTCAACCACAATCCCGCAGCAGGGTCCGAGGCGGACAAGGCCAAACGCCGTTTTCGCGTGGTTTGGGATTCTCGGTGAGGCAAATCGCAGTGGCTCCCAGTTGTCATTTGCTTGTTGTTGAACTACAGACGTCTAGAATGGGGCGACCTCCAGCTTGGGTTTGCCGTTTCCGCGTCTGATGCCTCATCCGCAAGCCAATCCCGCTCTTCCCGTTTCCTCCTTCCCCCGGGCGGTGCTGTTCCCAGTGTTCGTCATTTCTGGGGTGTCCGCGCTCATCTATCAGCTCGTCTGGCAGCGCATGCTGCTCATGATTTACGGGAGCAATTCCGAATCCGTAGCCATGGTGGTGGCGGCATTCCTCATGGGCCTGGGCATTGGCAGCCTGCTGGGTGGCTGGATTTCCCAGAATGAGAGGCTGCCGCTCGTACTCTTCTTTTCCGCGGCAGAATTGGGAGTGGGTCTGTACGGCCTGTGCTCCGTGGCGCTTTTCCAGTGGGTGGGCGGCATCACGGTGGGGGTGGGTTCGCTGATGACGGGAATGCTCGCCTTTGCCCTGGTCTTCCTGCCGACGTTGCTCATGGGCTCCACCTTGCCGCTGCTGGTCGCGCAGCAGGTCCGGACGACGGGAGATGTCGGTGACTCTGTAAGCTGGCTCTATTTCGTGAACACCTTGGGCGCGGCCCTCGGCGCCTTCCTTGCGGCGCTCTGGCTGCTGCGCGTGACGGGACTTGGTGGAGCCGTAAAGGTAGCGGCCGGGCTGAACTTGCTGGTGTCCGTGTTCGTCCTCGTTACCTGGATGCTGCGCAGGAGGGCGGCTGGTGGACTGTCATGACGGACGCGAGCGCTTCTTCCACATCCTCAAGCCGTCGGTTGACCCTGCGGCAGGCGTGGCTGCTGAGTGCCGCGACAGGATTCCTCTCTCTTGCCTGGGAAATCGTGTGGATGCGTCTGTACAATTTCACGACCTCCTCCCGGGCTCTGGCCTTTGGCCTCATGCTGGGTGCGTATCTGCTGGGGCTGGCCGTAGGTTCGTTGTGGAGCCGGAAATGGCAGCGTCTGGGCACGGATGGAACGGCGCCACTCGGCACGCTCGCCGGTCTTATCAGCCGGGCAAATCTGGTTGCCTTCCTGGTGGTGCCGCTGGTGTCCTGGCTCGTGATGGTGATGTGGTGGCCGTGGACGCTCCTCATCGTGATGGGAGCAGCGGCAGCACTCGGGACCATACTGCCTCTCATCTGTCATCTCGCCATTCCACCGGATGCGCAGGCGGGGCAGCGTATGGCGGGCGTGTATCTCGCCAATATCATAGGCTCCGGTTTGGGAAGTCTGCTGACTGGCTTTGTGCTGATGGAGTGGCTTCCGCTCGTGTGGCTGTGCACCCTCCTGCTTCTTGGCGGAGTCGTGATTGCCATCGCACTCCGGCTTCGCGCTGGCATGGGTGCTGAGGTGTACTCCGGCTATGTGGTTCTGCTGCTCATCGTGCCGGCCATCATGCTCGGCTATGCGGGGCTGTGGGAGCGTCTCCACTACCGGGATGACTATCAGTGGGGGATGAAATTTGCCAAGGCCATCGAAAGCCGCCATGGCGTGATCCTGGTGGATGACAAGGGCACCATCTACGGCAATGGCGCATACGATGGATCGCTGGAGGTTTTCCTGAAGCCGGACTCCTGGCTGGTGCGCCCCTACTACATCGCCGCGCTGCACCCCAAGCCAAAGCGAGTGCTTGTCATCGGCGTGTCCGGCGGAGCGTGGACACAAATTCTCGCGCATCATCCCGACGTGGAGGAGGTGATTGGCGTGGAGATCAGTGACCCCTACCTGCGGCTCATTCATGATTCTCCCACGGTTGCCAGCCTGCATCACAATCCCAAGGTGAAGCTGGTCATCGATGATGGCCGCCGATGGTTGAAGCGAAACCCCAACGAACGCTTTGATCTCATCATGATGAACACGACGCATCACTGGCGTGAGTTCGCCTCGGCACTGCTTTCACGGGAGTTCCTTGAGCTGGCAAAATCCCACCTCGCGGAGGGCGGCATTGTTGCGTGGAACACCACTGAGTCCCTCCGTTCTGCAAAGACTGGCCTGGTGGTGTTTCCTGAGAGCATCACGCTCATGAACTTCTTCGTTGGAAGCGACGCTCCCCTGGTGATGGACAAGGGACGCTGGCGTTCCCTGCTGGAGCGCTGGCGCATGGATGATGTGCCGGTGTTTGACCTCACGACCCAACAAGGACGCGAGGATCTGGAAAAGTGCGTGGCCTTCCCTGATTTCGAAGGTCCCTGGGAACGCAGTCATCACTGGCGCTGGCAGGACCGCGCCCGCATCGAGGCTCGTGTGGGGGACGCCGAGATCATCACGGATGACAACCTCGGCCACGAGTTCGACTGGCGGAACTGGTAGGAGGAGAGATTCGTATGACGGTGCGTGACATTGGCCCGCTGCGCCTAAGCGCACAAGGAATCGGCACCGCAGCTGGAGAAACGCCTGCGGACATTGTCACTCTTCTCGGGGCAATGCAGGCGCAGGACTATCTGGGCGCGCTCTGGTCGATTGGCTTGAGACTTCCCGGGAGCACGGAGGCTGCCGTGGAGAGTGCCATCGCAGAGCGCAGCATCGTGCGCACCTGGCCCATGCGAGGGACGCTGCATTTTGTGGCAGCAGCGGATGTGCGCTGGATGCTGAAGCTGCTGACCCCGCGCATCATTTCAGGCAGTGCTGGACGTCACCGGCAATTGGAACTCGATGAGGCAGTTTTCCAGCGCAGTGAGAAGGTGCTGTCACGCGCCTTGAAGGGTGGCCAGGTGCGTACGCGAGGAGAACTGTTTGAGGCACTGGAGCGCAATCGCATCGATCCTTCCGGGCAGCGCGGCATCCACATTCTCTCGAAGCTCGCTCAAGAAGGACTGCTGTGCTTTGGCCCTCGCGAAGGAAAGCAGCCCACCTTTGTGCTGCTGGATGACTGGGTGCCTGAGTCCCGCCATCTGGATCGCGATGATGCCATCGCGGAAATTGCACGCCGCTACTTCATCGGCCATGGTCCGGCGACGCTCATGGATTTTGTGGGATGGACCGGCTTGAAGATTACCGAGGGGCGACAGGGCCTGGAAGCCGTTTCCAAGGAGCTGCGCAGGGAAATCATCAAGGGCGTGGAGTACTGGATGTCTACGGTGCTGGACAAACCTGCCACGAAGAAGCCCAACACCATCCACCTGTTGTCGGGCTTTGATGAATTCGTGCTCGGTTACAAGGACCGCGCGACGGTGATTCCGCCAGAGCACCTGAACAAGATCGTGCCGGGTGGCAATGGCATGTTCATGCCCACTGTTGTGCGCCGGGGGCAGGTGGTGGGTCTGTGGAAGCGGATGCTGAAAGGGAAGTCCGTTCAAGTATCCCTGACGCCCTTTGGCAAGCTCACCTCCACGGAAGCCAGCGGTGCAAAGAAAGTGGTGGCGCGCTACGGGGCGTTTCTCGGACTCGAGAGTGCCCTGGTCTGACTCTGGAGGAAGGCAGGATCCCAAAGCTCAACGCTGTGCGAGAGGTGTCACTGGGTCTACCTGGACGAATTTCTCAAACACCTGCACATCCACAATCACGTCGTCCTTGAGCAGTTGGATCAGTGATACGCTGGAGGGCATGCGAATCGGCTTGCCCTCCAGCAGTGAACGATATTCCTCCAAAGGGTGGGCTCCGAAAGCCTCATCCACGGTGTCTTCCGGATCCCGCTTCGCGTTCTGGTGCACATGCAGGCGTTCCTGAAGGAGGACGTCATTGAACTTGGTCCGGGCGAGTGTGCGCAAATCGACTCCGTCTTGATTCATGTGATCTGCGCGGCTGAGCTTGGCGCGGTAGGCGAAGAGGGAATCCGCCGCCTTTGTGGGAATTGGAGGCAGTGCAGGTAGGGGTGCCGGAGCCTTGGGAGGCTTCGCGGAAGCGGTGGCAGCGATGGGAGCAGGCAAGGCGTCGTCTTCTGGAATGAGCAGTCTGGGTGCCTCTTGCGGTTTCGCTTCTGGAGAGGTGGCGTCGGCGACAGTGGCCGGGGGAGAGGTGTCTGCGCTTGGCACAGGCCCATCCTGCCTCGACTGTTTTTGGAGTTTCGCAGGGGAGCGCACCATGGCGTTTTCCTGCGCTGCATCGTTGTTCATGCGATGCACCACCCAGATTGCCGGGGCAGCCAGGTAGAGGGAAGCCAGGAGCAATGAGCCGTGGAGCACCAGCCTCTGTGCCATGGCCATGACGGCCAAAAGGAAGGCAATCATGAGCAGGGGAATGCTGACCGCGTAATTCTCGGCATCTCTCGTCATGGTCCCCAGGCCTGCGATGAGGCAACTCCAAGCCGCAAGTACAATCATGAGCTCGCGCCCATGAAGACCGCGCGGCCCCTCGCTTTCTCCCCGGCGGTGGGAAGACAAACTCTGGCCCTCGGGAGTGAGCCGTGTGGTATCGCCGGAGGCGGCTGGCTTCTCCAGGCCTCCCGCACTCCGGTGTGGAAACGCCCTGGCTCCACGCCGATTCCCAGCGAGACCAGAACGCCCCAGTTCGGGCTGTGTGGAGGTCCTCATTCGGTCGAGGTCTGATTCTTGACGGCGCTTGAGGGGTCGCACGAGAAACACCAGAATGATGGCGGAGAGCAGTACCACGCCCGCGAGGAGCCCTGCTCCCAGTAACAGCTCATGATGGTACGCGCTTGTGAGCTTCTCCCACGGCATCCCCGATCTCCCGGGTGTCGGTGAAGGCGCAACTTCTGCACGAAGGCACGACGCCGTGCAGAGGCCGAGTGCAAAAATCACCAGCAGGGACGGTTTCCAGCTCTTGGCGAATCGCGCCATCCCTCCGCGAGCAAGTATCTGGGAATCCGTCCGGTTGCTCGGTAATGAGTTGGAACTGTTGCGCGTAGTGTCTGGAGTCATCGTGCCACCGCGTCTGGCGGTTTCATGGGAGGAATATACACTCCATATTCCTGTTGCCTTGCTCCCACAAGGGCGGGTCCTGCAAGATTGGGCAGAGGCGTCCCTGGGCAAGGATTGGAGGCTGGACACTGGGAAGAATCCCAATATTCTCGACGTTGAATCGTTTCCTTCACGCATGAAAACCGCGCTCCTCCCTGCACTCCTGCTGCTTTCGGGCATGACCATTCCCGCAGTCCCGCTGCATGGTCAAAGTGGCTCCGAAAAGGCCAGTGCCCCCGCAGCTACGCTGTTGACGGATATGGTGACGGGTGACCAGCTCTGGACGGCGACAACCGAGCAGTTCGAGCAGAAGTTCCGCCCGATGGGTATGGAGTGGCTCTCTCCTTCCAAGGAGCAGGCGCGTTTCTTTGGCAAGTACGCGGTGTGGAGTTCCAATCTGGGGGTGACCGAGGCCATTGTAGACTTCCAGGCGGGGAAGCTGGCGCGGGTGAATCTGGCCATGTTCACCCGTGGTGACAGTGCTGCCTTGCTCGACACCCGTGAGGCATTTGAGAAGCGTGTGGAAGAGATCAAAACGGAGATCACCACCATGCTGGGGGTGCAGCCCGCCGAACGTGGCAAGGATGGCCAGAGTGCAGTGAAGGCGGTGGGGTGGATGTGGGTCAAGCCGCCCACGGCCTACCTGCTGGAGTACAGCTACGTGAAGGAACTCAAGTCTCGAGGTCAGGACTTTCGTCCGGAATTCATCCGCCTGCGTGTGGCGGAGATCCCCAAACAGCAGGGACTTCTTGCCTCCAGCCAGCCCGGAGCCAATGGAAACATGCCTGTGGCCAAGTCCACCCTTACCGCCAATGTGACGCACGAGTCCAATGGGGATGCGGTCATCAAGAACGTGCCCATGGTAGATCAGGGACCCAAGGGCTACTGCGCGGTGGCCACCACCGAACGTGTTTTCCGCTACTACGGACTCAACGTGGACCAACATGAGATGGCGCAGATTGCCAATACCTCTGACGGTGGGAGTGGAACCAGCCCGACGGAGATGTTTGCAGCCTTGGAAAAGATTGAAGGCCGCATGCGCGTGCGGGTGCGAGCCATCCAGAAATGGGATATGAAAGAATTCTTCAGCATGATCGATGACTACAATCGGGAGGCCAAACGCAATGACAAACGTGAGATCAACCTGCCGAGCGGTGGGATGATCGTGCTTGCCGATGTTTATGGTTCCATGGACCCTGGCTCGTTCAAGGTCAGTCGCACGGAGAAGGACAAAGCAGGCTATGGCAAGTTCCAGAGGTCCGTCGTGGAGATGATTGAGCGCGGTGTGCCCATCATGTGGGGAGTGCAGCTCGGAATTTTTAAGGAGGGGGATATCCCGCAGCCCGGCGGTGGCCACATGCGCCTCATCATTGGTTACAATACGAAGACCTCGGAGATTCTCTACTCAGATTCGTGGGGTGCAGAACATGCCCTGAAGCGCATGCCCATGAATGAAGCATGGACCATCACCACCGGGATGTACTACATCGAGCCGATGAAGTAAGGGTGTCCTCGATCGGGTCAGTTCCCTAGGTGCACAAGATACCCCGTAGTTGCAACAAAGCGACTCGGCCCTGGGAGCGCTGGCCTCTGGCCGGCGTGTTGACGCAGTCTGGCTTGCGATTCTGTCGCGAGGGGCACAGCAGAAACGCGCGCATGACGACGATGCAAAATCCGCTATAACCATAACCATGTCGCGCGCTTCCATGACTCGCTGGTTGTCCCTGTTCTCACTCCTCCTTGCCTTCACGGCACTTCCCGCAGAAGAGCCCATCAAGGTGAAATTCCTTGAGATGAAGGGTCTCACTTTCACGGCAGACCTTCCCTACAAAACCGGAGAGAACCTCGGCGACTACGAGAAAGAGCGTTGCAAACTCGACCTCTATCTGCCCACCCGAGTGAAGAACTTCCCGGTGATTGTATGGTTCCACGGTGGCGGCATCACTGGAGGCAACAAGGATGGCGGGGATACGCCCAAGGTCGTGCACAGCTGGGTCCAGAAGGGCATCGCGGTGGCCAGTGTGAACTACCGCCTGAGCCCCAAGGTGAAATTCCCGGCATACGTTGAGGACGGTGCAGCTGCGGTTGCCTGGGTGCAGAAGAACATCGCTTCACACGGCGGCGACCCGAAGCGGGTATTCGTCGGGGGGCATTCCGCAGGGGCCTATCTCTCGATGATGTTGGGCCTCGATGCGAAGTATCTGACTGCAGTGGGAGTCAATCCGGCTTCCATTGCGGGGCTCATCCCCGTGAGCGGCCAGACCATGACCCACTTCACGGTGCGCGAGGAGAGGGGACTGCCCAAGGACGATGTCATCGCGGATGAAGCCGCGCCCATCCATTTCGTGCGGAAGGATGCTCCGCCCATGCTCCTGCTCATGGGAGACAAGGACTGGCCAGCGCGCCTGGAAGAGAACCAGTATTTTGCCGCGTTGCTCAAGGTGAAGAAGCACGAGCATACCACGCTCATCGTGGTGCCAGATCGCACGCACGGGAGTATCTTTGGCAAGTTGCAAGACGAGAGCGACGCCGGACGGGCGGCGATTCTAAAGTTTGTGGCGGATCCGGTGGGTTTTGCGAAACGGAGCTGAGTGCAAGCCACGGAGACAGGGCAGCAATCCAACGCACAAAAATCCCGGGCAAATGCGAATCTGCTATGCCGATCTATGCTTGCCGCCGTCAAAGAACATTGGAACGAACTCAAGAGCAGCCGACCCGGACGCCGATTTCAGGAACGTTATGAGCGCCGGAAGAAGGAGCATCGTGGCGCCTTCCACTGGGCACGGTGGTTGAACATTGTGGGAGGCACATTGCTGCTCCTCATCGGCGTGTTCCTGCTCGCGGCTCCGGGCCCCGGGATGCTGGTGGCGGTGGCAGGTCTTTCGATGCTGGGGAGCGAATTCCTTACTCTGGCGCGCTTTCTCGACTGGTCCGAGGTCAAAGTTCGCAAGGCGCTTGTTTGGGCCCGCCGATGGTGGAAGAAATCGGGGTGGGTGACGCGGGCGCTCGCGATTCTGCTGGCATGCCTCGCTACGGCTGGAGCGCTCTATGGGGGCTATGCGCTGTTTATGCGCTCATAAAAACCCGGTCTTGCGAGGGGACAGAAACACTCGCGCAAGCTGCAAGGCCGCTTCAATGATTCACAATGAAACAGGCCGGGGCCTCCAGTTCCACGGGCTCTTCGGGGAGCTCCATCGCTGGAGGTTGCGACGGGCGCTCGGATGGATAGGGCAGGCGCATCCAGTGGATTTCGCAATCTACGCCGCTCTCTTCCGTGAGGCGATTGCAGAACTCGTCGGGTGATTCTTCCAAACGCCCTAAATAAGTAAGCACCCCAAGTTTCTGAAATTCCAAATGTTGGGATTCAATCGCGGCGTCTAGAACCGTGGCATCATTGAGGGAACCCATCAAAAAGAGAAACGACTGCGTGTTGGTTGTCAGGGACATAGGCAGGAGTGGGTTGTAATTATTATAATTTCCACGCCGCGGAGCGGTCGTCTAGGAAAAAATTCAACACACCCTAAATACTTCTTTAGCGCACTGATCGCAAAAGAATTCCCCTTAAATCGAAATGCAATGATGCACCTACTTTCCCATCAGATACATGCCGCCCACCAGCAATGCCATGCCACCTATGTTCACGAATTTGATGGGCTGCCCGTCAATGCACATCGCCAACAGGGCGGCCCAGATAAACGTCGTAGCGTAGATGGGATAGAGCACTGTCAATGAGCCACCACGCTTGAACGCAGCTACGAAAAGCGTCATGACACCGATGTAGCACGCAACTCCGAGCAGGATGCGTGCATTCAGCAGGTATCCCATCAATCCACCATGGGCCTGCTTCGCTCCCTCTCGATAGAGGAACTGCCCCGCTGCCCCCAGGAAGGAGGCGGCGAGAAAACAGAGAATGGAAACTAGAGGTGTCTTCATGGTGAGCTGCAACATGCCTCACTACGGCAAAATGCAACGGTGCATCGGAGAGGACGGGACCTTCCGCTAGCGACCTGAACCTTACATTTCGCGATTGCCCGTTGCGTTCAAGCTGACCAAACGCACCTTCGTTCTTCCGGCGTGTTTGAGCCGGTAATCGTAAGTGACGGAAACCATCAGGATGCGATCACCCGTATACAGCGGGCCTTCGAAGCCACAGAGCAATGCCTCAGGTACTTCGCTATCCTTGAAGCGCTCGAACAGGAAACAAGGATACACATGGCCGCTCTTCGGCTGCTCACGGCTGTGCTCGAATACAAAGCGCTCGCGCCCTTCCTTCGTGCTGCTATGAATGAGCCGCATGAAGGAGCCGCCTTGGGCGGCGTCGCGCGTCTCCGTGACGCTGTTGAGCGGAGCATGGACGAAGCTCACCAGCGTGTCGTAGTCCAGGCCTTCCTCGGCACCCACCGCCTCGCCAGTCTTGCCCCAGTCGTCTGACAGGAGCCAGGCGGCGCCACGCTTCCTGGCATAGGAGACGTCTTCAGAGACCTTGATCCGCTCCACTTCGGGATACAGATCATACTGGAACTTCAGCGTGCGACCCTCGGGTGTGGTGATGTTCACCTGGGCCACCAAATGATGCTGTGCCGCCACTTCGCGAGAGTGCTTCAGCGCCGCCGCAACGAAATCGCTATGGTTCTTCTCCCCGGCCAAGGTCACGCTGGGAGAGGAGAACAGCACGGCGAAGGCACAGGCAGCAAGGCGCGGAGAACAGAAAAGAGCATTCATGATGATGCAGACTGCATGTCGACATCACCGGTGACTGTGACGGGCCCCTCCAAGCTGACGAGGGCGGAGTCTACCTGGCCGGTTGGGGGGAGGGCGGGGGTCTCTTCGCTTGAGCCGCCATCAGCTGAGTTTCAAACCAGCTCTCATAGACCGTTTCGCTGACGAACCGGAACGGTGCGTGGTGATGTTTGTGGTTGGGCCCGCACGGGGTCAGGCATCGGAGGGTGCCGGAGGCTGGAGATGCCGGAGTCTCTAGCAAGCCATCGGTATTTACACCCGGTATGGCATCCACTCGGAAAGCCCCGTGCACATCTCCGAGCGTGTGGATGACGTCCGCCGAATGGGTCTTAAGGAGAATGTTGATGTCGCAGGGCAGTACCAATTCGCTGGTGACGAAATCGTCTTGGGCATTCCGGTCGCCCGCATCCAAACCGATTGGATTGTCCTTTGCCACCTGCGAAGATGACGTAGCGCCGAAGACTCCATCGGGCCCGGCGTAGTGGAAGTGCCAGTCATACTTCTGCGCAAAGACTTGGATCTCGAAGGCAGGCTCGACCACATGTGAGACGCCGGAGTACCTTGCCATGAATTTCTCCATGGCGATGGGGTAGTAAAGAACTACTGCCAGACCGATGACAACGATCGTCAAAATGGCCACAGGTCCAAAACGGGAGATACGAGCGCCTCTGGAATCATCACGCTCAGGAGCCGACATGAGTGAATTATAAGCGGCGGGCGGACTGCGGCAAACGCCGGGTTAGCGAAGTAGGAGCCGCCGATCAAAAACTGCGATTCCTCCGCCCCATGATGCGTAACCACCATGGTGTCACTTGTTCTTCGGTGAGCTCTGTCTCATCATCTTGTGGTCGCCATCAGTCACACAGTCCCTTCGATCACCGTTGCACCGTTTCCCCATGCCACTCCTCGAACTTCGCCATGTGTCCAAATCTTATGTCGAGCCTGCAGCGGGAGCGACGGTGCCGGTGCTGAAGGACATCAGCTTTACCTTGGAAAAAGGGGAATCGGTAGCCATCGTCGGACCGTCTGGGTGTGGCAAGAGCACGCTGCTGAACATCCTGGGCACCCTCGACGAGCCCGATGGCGGGGAATACCTTTTTAATGGAGAATCGTTAAAAGGCGCATCCGTGGAAAAGCTGAGTCTGCTCCGGAGCAAACACATCGGATTCATATTCCAACTCCACCACCTGCTTCCTCAATGCACGGTGTTGGAGAATGTCCTTCTTCCGACGTTGGCGTTGAAACCCGCGCCGAATCCCAAGGTGGTCCGCGACCACGCCATGGACCTCCTTTCCAAGGTGGGACTGGAGCCTCGCGCCGGCTACCGCCCCGCCCAACTTTCCGGTGGCGAGCGTCAGCGCGTGGCTGTGGTGCGTGCCCTCATCAACTCGCCTCACCTCGTCCTGGCGGACGAACCCACCGGGGCACTCGACGAGGAAAATGCCGATACTTTGACTAAGTTGATGATCGACTTGGTGGAGAATATCGGCATATCTTTAGTGCTAGTCACCCACCAACCCGCTCAGGCCCAGAGGATGAAGCGAGTTCTCAAGTTGCACACCGGCAATCTCGAGTCTTAAGCAGAATCACAAGTTCTTATGAACAGCGCTTCTCTGATCCTGCAGAGTGTCCGGCACTACTGGAAGAGCCATTTGGGCCTCCTCTTTGGGGCTTTTCTCGCTTCCGCTATATTAAGTGGATCGCTCGTAGTGGGTGACTCCGTTCGCGCCAGCTTGCGGAAAGCGGCGGCCCAACGGCTTGGAAAGATCGAGACGGGAATGCTCGGTGGCGACCGGTGGTTCACGGAAGATCTGGCTCGAAAAGATGGGGCGGCGCCGGTCATCATTCTGAATGCCTCGGTCAGTGAGGCGTCGGGACAGGCAAGGGTAAATGCGGTGCAGGTACTCGGCGTCGATACGGAGTTTTGGAAATTGAGTCCTAGTGGTCGGCAGATTTTTCCGTCTCAAACAGAAAAATCCTCTCCTCTTGCCGTCAACGAATCGCTGGCCCGAAAGCTCGGGGTGAAAGTCGGAGATACAATCGTGGTCCGCATGGAGCGCCCCAGCGCCATCTCCAAGGATGCGCCGCTCTCTGGTAGCACCAACGATGAGACCACCTTGCGCCGTACGGTAACGGCCATCATTTCGGCAGAGGACTTCGGGCATTTCCAACTCACCGCTTCGCAGACGGGGAATGACACACTTTACCTGCCCCTTGGCGAGCTCCAGGCGGAACTGGAGAAAAAGGGGAGGGTGAATGCCATTTTGAGCAAGTCCTACATCACTCTAGGTGAGCTTCCCGAAGTGCCTTCTCACGCAAAGCATGTGGTCCCGCCATTCCGGTTGGAAGAAGCGGCCACCCTCGAAGACTTCGCCCTGAAACTTACCAAAGTGGAGGGTGCCAGTCCCGAATGGGAACTGAGCACCGATCGAGTGTTTCTTGACGAGGTGATTGCAGACAAGGTCCTGCAGGCCCGGGCCAACTCCTACGGGGTGCTCACTTACTTGGTCAATGGACTCTCTTCCTCGAAGTCCAAGGAACGGACGCCATACTCCATGGTCACCGCAATCCCGGCTGAGCGTTTTGCGGCCCTCGGTGTGAACATGGGCGCTGACCATGCAGGCTCGTCTGAAAAGCCAGCGGCGGTGAGCCAGTGGCTGGCGGAAGATCTGAACCTCGCGCTCGGAGATACTTTCGAACTACGCTATTTCAGTGTCGGCCTTGGCCGGGAACTACAGGAGCGCACCGGCACTTTCACGGTGCGGGGCATTGTCCCCATGAATCAGCCGGCACTAAACAAGACCTGGACGCCAAACTTCCCGGGCGTCTCCGATGTCGACAACTGCCGTGATTGGGAACCTGGCATCCCGGTGAAGCTTGATGCCATCCGCGACAAGGATGAAAAGTACTGGGACGACTACCACGGAACTCCCAAGGCATTTATTCCGCTGGAAACGGGCAAGGAACTTTGGGGTAATCGTTTCGGCAGTCTGACCTCGATCCGGTTTCCGAACGCGGGCGAAGATGAGAAAGCGTTACGTGTAGAGCTTGTTAAACTGCTCCAACTTTCTGACATTGGCTTGGTTGTGCGTGAGTTTAGTTCTGAGGCTGAAGCGGCTGCTAAAGGGAGCGTGGACTTTGGTGGTCTTTTTGTTGGATTGAGCATGTTTTTAATTGCTTCAGCGCTCATTTTTAGCGCACTGCTTTTTCTTTTCACGCTTGAAAAGCGTGTGCCTCAGGTCGGACTCCTGCTCGCCATTGGATGGACCCCGAAGCAGGTGAGGCGTTCTCTTTTGGTCGAGGCTGGCATCATCGCCCTTCTCGGCACCGCCCTCGGATTGCTCGGCGGTGTGGCTTATACCAAGCTTGCATTGGCGGGACTGAATGGCGTTTGGAGTGATGCCACGGTGGGCATGAAGCTCATCTATGACGGCAATCCAGCCACGCTGGCCATCGCCTTTGTGTCGAGCATTCTTGCCAGCATGGGCATCCTCTGGCTTGCCAGCCGCCGTCTGCTGAAGACCTCGGCGCGGGAGCTTCTGGCCGGTGAGATTGCCGCTTCTGAAACAAGGTCCGGAAAAAAGGGCAAGGCTCTTGAGGCAGGCAAAGCCGATGCCAAGCTGGGATTCCTTGGTGCCTATTGGCCCTCGATCTTGTGTGTCATTTTGGCCATTGGATTGTCCTTTGCGGGAGGCTCCGCCGGGAGTCCAGAAGCAGTGGCGGGCATGTTCTTTGGCGCCGGATTTTTGCTTTTGCTCGCCGGAATGCTGGTCGCCCGACGCTGGCTCATCGGGTTGGAGCCGGATGGGTCTGTGTCCGCGAACTCTGTGGCTAGCTCGCTTGGTGCGATTGGACTTCGCAACGTTACCCGCCGCCGCGGGCGCTCGCTCTCGGTCATTGGCATGATGGCGGGCGGTGTCTTCCTGGTTATTGCCGTGAATGCCTTCCGCCTCTCCGCGAACAACGACCCCACCCGCCGCGACACCGGCACGGGCGGCTTTGCCTTGCTCGGGGAGAGCACCCTTCCCATTTATGAAGACCTCAACTCTGAGGCCGCGTGGGATACCTTTGCTTTGGATGAGAAGCTCATGAAAAACGCCAGCGTTGTGCCCTTCCGCATTCGCGAAGGGGATGATGCGAGCTGCTTGAACCTCAACCGCGCGCAGAACCCGGTCATTTCAGCCGTGAATCCGGCACGTCTGGCCGGGACTGGAGAACAGAAGGATCGTTTTACCTTCGCCTCCGGTTCATGGTCACTCATTGCTGGCAAGGCGGCGGAAGGCGAGCCGATTCCTGCCATCGCTGACCAGGCCACGGCGCTCTGGGGCTTGGGCAAGGGGGTGGGGGATACGCTCGACTACACGGATGCGAGTGGGAAGACATTCCAGGTGAAGCTTGTGGCTCTGCTCGCGGGAAGCGTCCTCCAAGGCAAGCTCATCATCAGTGAGGAGAACTTCCTCGCGCGCTATCCGGATGCGGCGGGCTACCGCTTCTTCCTCATTGATGCGCCAGCCGACTCGGCGGCTGCCATCAGTGGCCAGCTCACGAAGCAGGTCCAGACCCGTGGCCTCGCCTTGGAGCCTGCAGCGGACCGTCTCGCTGCCTTTCAGGCGGTGCAGAATACGTACATCGGTATCTTCACCGTGCTGGGTGGTCTCGGCGTGCTACTGGGAACGGCTGGTCTCGGCGTGCTGGCCGCACGAAACATCTTGGAGCGCAAAGGCGAGTTCGGGCTCATGCAGGCGCTGGGTTTCCTGCCGGGACGGCTTCGTGCCATGGTGCTCAGCGAGCATGCTGCGCTGCTTGCTGCCGGTCTTGTCCTTGGCTTGGTGAGTGCCGCGCTGGCGGTGTGGCCGAATGTGATGCAGTCCGGTGGGGCCCTGCCGTTGGGCTTCTTGCTCTGGCTGAATCTGGGGATCCTGGCCTTCGGCGTGGCCGTGTGCTGGCTGGCAGCGAGACTGGCTCTGAGCGGTCGATTGCTGGATGCGGTGCGAAGAGAGTAGGCCTAGTTCGAGGCAGACGGATACTCCACGTGATCGATGGGCTCGAATGAGCCCTCGATCGGCTCCACAGGCTGCACTTCCACCTTCCGCTTTCCGGTCTCGACCTCGGCCACTTGGCGAAGAATGTGGGCCGCGATGGGAGCGGCGGTTGTCCCGCCTCCCTTGCCTCCTTGCACGAGGACACAAATGGCCCACCTGGGTCTCTCGACCGGGGCGTATGCGATGAACATGGTGTGATTGTCTTTCACCGAGTTTCCTTTCTCATCGTGCCGCCAGTTTTGCGCGGTGCCGGTCCTTCCTGCCATGGGTAGATCTGGCAGATTCGCGGCCTGGGCAACGCCGTCAGTCACCGTTGCTCGCATCGCGGTGCGCAGGGTTTGCAGGCCTGTGTCCGTGAGCCCCTCGTCACGAAGGTTGCCCACGAGCTGCCGGGGACGCTTTTCTTCGCGAGCAACTTCTCCACCTGATGCAATCCGATCCACCAGACGGGGACGCCAGACCAGCCCTCCATTGGCGACAGGAACCATGAGGGACGCAAGTTGCAGTGGACTGACCTGCATCGCACCCTGGCCGATGGACCAATTCGCCACCGTCGCTGCCGTGTATGGTTCGCGAGGCCTGTACTTTGCCCACCAAGCCCGATTGGGGAAAATGCCGCGATCGTTTTCTGGAAGTTCAATACCCACGTCCTGACCGATGCCGAGCAACGAGACGATGGCGTCATACTTGTCCGGGTTGATCGCGTTTCCCAGATTATAGAAGTAGGGGTTGCAGCTTTCTTGTATCCCTTTTCGCAAATCCATCGCGCCATGCGTGCTGCCTTTCTGGCCAATCCAGCACTGCATGTACCTGTTGCCAAAGGTGGAGCCGCCGGTGCAGGTGTGCTGGAAGCCTTCCTTCCCGTCGCAGATGCCCGCAAGCGAGGTGGCCACCAGAAAGGTGGCGCCCGGGACGAAGCTGCGTATCGCGCGGTTCAGCAGGGGATTGGTGGTGTTATTGTTGTAGTTCTCCAGTTTCTCCTTGCGAATGAAGGGGATGAAGTCGTTTGGATCAAAGGACGGCACTGAGGCCATGGCCAGGACATCGCCACTTTGCACATCGAGGAGAACTGCAGTGCCTCTCCCAATGGCCGGCACGCAGTCTCGCAGAGCCCTCTCTGCAATGTACTGATGCCTGGCGTCGAGAGTCAGGTAGACATCGGCTCCGCGTGCCGGTGATGGTTTGGATTCATCCTCCAGCGGTTGAGGTTCAAGGAGGGAGTGCAGGGAACTCTCCAGTCCACTGGCACCCTCTTCGGGTTCATCACTTCCAGAGTGGCGGGTGTAGCCAAGCATGTGGCCTGCCAGTGCCTTGTAGGGATAGTGGCGCAGCATGACAGTGCGGACATCCATACCTATCACTTTGTCTTTTACAGAGGCGGCATGCTTGAATTCATCTTCCGACAGCTCCTTTTCATAAGCAAAAGGCCTGCTCCCGCGGTATTGTCGGTAGTGGCGACGCATCGCTCCGGCATTGAAGCTTCTCGCAAGCTGGTGTTGTTCAAGAGCCGGAGGGGCCAGCTGCTCGAACATGTAGACAATGTCCGGCTCCTCCACTTCGTCAGGGCCATCGTCGGTGGCTGTCGGAGACTTGCGATAGATTCTGAGTGGCACTTCGCGCCCAGGCTTGGCACGCCAGGCATCCACCACTTTCTCCAGGTCGAAGATGATTTGCCTGTCCTCCCGATCAGAGATGGCGAGCGGAACGCCATTGCGATCACGAATGGTGCCGCGCAGGGCAGTGGCCGTCGTGTCCTGAGCCTGCAGGGGACGTGAAGCATCTGGTATCCCCACGCCGAGCAGCACCAGCGTGAGGATGACCACGCTTGAGGCAGGGCGCAGGACGAAAGCAGTGGATGGGGTTGCGGGACAAATGAGGCGCTCGATGCGGCCACGCAGTCCACTCTGTGCACCCGCCGCCATGGCGAGTCGCGGCGTTCCTTCTGAAAACGCTGTGGCGCTCTCAGCAAGCCGGACGAGGGCATGAGCATAGCTCCTGGCATCTCCAGTGACCCGAATGGCAATGTCATCACATGCATGCTCTCGCTCACGTCGCATCTGACGACTGGTCCACCAGACAGCAGGGTGGTAGAACAGCAGGGTCTCCACGGCAGACTGGAGCAGATTTACCAGATAGTCATGGCGGCGCAGGTGGGCGAACTCATGCGCTAGGATCATCTCAATCTCCCGAGTGGAGAATCCCGTGGCCATGGCTGCCGGAAGCAGGACCATGGGCCGAAGCCAGCCAAAGGAGATGGCTCCAGTGACGCGCGACGACCAGCGCACTCGAGTGGAGGAGGGGAGCTTCATGTGTCGGGCCAATCGTGCGGAAATGCTCGCGAGTTCTCCCGTAAGTGCGGAGGCAGCCTGATATCGCAAGCGCTGCAAGCTCAGCCAGCCCATGAGGTGCCAGACGCTCAGCAGTGCCATGCCGGTGAGCCAAAGCAGGGTGGCCCAGCTCTGCCAGTCCGATGCCGCACGCGGTTGAATGGCGGCATTCTTCCACGAGGGGCTGAAGCTGGGTGTTGACGTGGAAGGCGGTGCCTGAGGAGCCCTCAGATGCAGGAGTGGCTGTTCGTGAGCAGACACATTCAAAGCATGCGGCCAGGGGGCGCGAACCACATTGCCCCGCTCTCCAGTAACCTGCCAGAAAGTGACTGCTGGCCAAACTACGAGCGCAAGCATGCCCACGCAGGATGCCAGGTAGCGGGCCTGAGCCGAGGAGCGCCGCATCTGACGCAACAGAATGGCGAGCGCGACCGCCACCACCGTCCCCTGCCATAGCGAATGGACCAGTACGAGCGAAACGTCATGCGCCGTTTCAGAATGCGTGAATCGATCAAGCAACGCGATCATGGCTTTGGCTTGGTGGTGGAATTCGGTTTGTCCGTGTCGAGCTCATCCAGCATGCGACGGATGTCGCGGAGCTCTGCGGCGCTGGCCTTCTTTGAGCCCAGGGCGTGCATGACGAGGCGGCTCACGGAACCGGCAAAGACCTTGTCCAGCAGGTCGCCCACCAGGCGGCGCTGCATCTTCTCGGCCGGGATGGCAGCCCTGTACACGTGGGTTTTGCCGGAGCCATCCCGGGAGACCAGCTTCTTTTCCAGCATGATCTGGAGGAACTTCAGCACAGTGGTGTAGCCCATTTCACGCTCCTCCGTGAGGGAGTCCATCACCTCCCGTACGGTGCTCGGACCGCGCTCCCATAGGACGCGCAGGATGACCAGTTCAGAGGGAGTCGGCTTTTGCGACGCATTTTCCGGCATGACTGCACTATCTACGAAAGTATTCGTGGTTGTAAACGAAATTCTTCGTAGATTGAGCCGTGGATGCGATTGCGATTCCGGTCGCCGTGTCTCAAAGACCTGGCGCGATGACTACTTGGCGGTCTCTTTACCTGATGTGATCAGAGAGCGAATGAGCTCCTGATTCGTGATGCGGGCGAACTTGGTATCCATCCTTTGTTGGTAAAGATTGGCACCGCAGTGGTAGCCAACGCTGAGGTAGGCGGAGGCTCCTTTCTCATCTCCGTACACTTCGATGATCCAGAATTCATTTTCGGTCTCGTCATCACTGACAATGAACGTATTTGCGGGAGCAAGTCCGACGACATCACGGAACTCCTCCTTGTCGCTTGTCCATACCATGGAGGAGAATTCAAGGACCTCCTTCTTTCGCAAAGCCTTTGGAACCTCGAAGGCCTTGTCTGCTGTCTGCAAGAGCATGGCGCCCGTCCAGTAGACGGAATCGTTGTTTTCATCTGCTGGCCGCGATGCCTTCGGATTCAGATGTTTCTCATCCAGATCCGTGGATGGCGAGGCCATGCCCTTCTGCACCACCGGCATCCGGAGTCCAATCCACTGCGTCGACCATACCTCGGTCAGATCTGGCTCAGCATGGACGCCGGAGGCACTGGAGAGGATGCCGAGCATCGTGAGAAAGCACTGCATGGATTTCATGGGCGATATCCAAACATCTGGCGATGGAGCGAACAAGAACTCTTGCCACCAATCGGTGATGAATCGAATCGATGGAATCAATTCTGGGCAAGGTCTTCAGCGTCCACCATCTCCTCCATTGGCACCTGCTTCATCGTCACGGCTACTTCCATGCCTTCATAAGCGCCCGGTGGTCCATTGAAAATGCCGCTCACCGGCATGACACCCCGCGGATGAGCACTTACGCCGATGGCGAGATGTTTGCGAGAGACGCGTTCGCCAATAGTGGGGTCGTAACCCGTCCAGCCGCTGTCGGGCAGGTAGACATCCGCCCATGCGTGCGTGGCTCCCCGACCCGCAGCCGAGGCACTGGTGCTGAGGTAGCCACTGACAAAGCGTGTGGCGATGCCCATGGAGCGGCAGGCTTCCATCATCAGCACGGCCATATCACGGCAGGAGCCCGTTCCCAATGCAAGGGTGCCGACCGGTGTCTGGACGCCGGGTTCTTCCCGGCGGCGGTATTTGATGGTGCCGTAGATGCAACGTCCCACGTGCTCCACCATCTCGAGCGCGGTGGGATGAGCTTCCTCCGGAGGAGGCAGGGAAGCCACCCAAGCGGTGACTTTCGCGTGGTCGTCTGGATACACTGACGCGATGTAACCCTGAACCACGGGAAGCTCCATCTGGGGGTAGGTGACGGGTAGGGGAGTGAGCGAGGAACGGCTCACTTTTAGTGGGGCAGCGTCCTCAGCCCGTGGCATGCGGTCGATGACGACTTCGTTCCTGATTTCCAGCCGGTCTGCGGCTTCATCGAACTGGGCCAGAGCGACGTTGTTGCCAAAGATGTCATTCAGCCAGTAGAGGCGGGGCTGCGGTACGATGGTGAGATGGTGTTTCACCACCGTGATTTCATGCCCCTCCCGCGGTCGCAGGACGAGCCGGTGCATGCCAAACTGCACCGGTGCCTTATACCGGTAGACGGTGCGATGCATGATGTGGAAGCGATCCATCACCCAGTACCTGAGAATTACGCGGCCCGGTTAGCTGAGGGATTTGCAGCGTCGTGACACACCACGGTGGTGCCGAGTTCCTCAGGAGTCATCTTCTTGTAGGAGGGGTCAAGCGCGAGGCACTCCACGGACTGCCGCTCGAGTTTCAGGCTGCCGAAGGCCGTGCAGACAGAGACATCCGCGGCATCCCGTCCCGTGCCGATGCGCACTACGCCATCCGGCGAGGCCAGGCCGGTGGCATCCCACAGGATCCAGCGCCCACCGATCCACGTCTCAAAGCACGCGTGGAAGTCCGGCGGCTCCAGTTCAAACGCATACCCCGTGAAGTAGCGAGCCGGGATGTTCATGGCGCGGCAGAAAGCGATGCCCAGGTGTGCAAAGTCCCGGCAAACACCTGCACGCTCCACCAGGGTGTCCACGGATGAGGTGTTGGCATCTGTGGAGCCACTCACATAGGCAATGTGGCGCGAGATCCACGCCACGATCTCCTGCACGGTCTCCACGGCAGAATTCTCCTTCCCGAAGTGATCCGCCGCGAGGCGCCCCATGCGGTCGGACTGGCTGTACCGGCTGGGGTAGATGAAGGGCAGCACATCGAGCCCGAAGGAGGCAGGGGAGGTTTCCTTCAAATCTCCGGCAGGAAGTTTTTGGAGGCGGGTCTCGACGACAGCCTCATAGACGATGTTGTACACGCCGGGCACCTCCGCATCGATGCGCTCAAAACGGTTCTTGGTCACGGGACACGTCAGCAAGGTGTGGGGCAGTTTTGGCGAGATGGAAAAATTCTCCTCCAGCACCTTCTGGCAGCCGTTGTCCTGGGCCCGTACATTCAACAGAAATACCACCGGCGCTTCCGCGCTGTAGTCCAGTTCGCATCTCACCCGAAATCGCATCATTCGTCTCTGGTTCGCGCCCGGTTTTCCCCGTGCATGCATTCGGTCTGCGTTCGGGGGAGGGAAGGGGGCGCTGGGTGGCACTCTAGTTCCATGCGGGCCAGGCATTTTCACCTTGCACGCGGCCTCAATCACCGCACCCTAGCGCCCTCATTTTACCCGCCATGCAAAGCCTTTGGAACGACCAGGAAGCCGCCACCTTCGGAACTGACCCGCTGGGACAGCGTGTCTACACCTCCCGCCTGCTCGGCCGGAATCCCGCGCTCGTGCTCCACGGCGGCGGCAATACCTCGGTGAAGGTGGAGGAGAAGGATTTCTACGGCGAGCCGGTGAGCCTCTGCTACGTGAAAGGCTCCGGCTGGGACCTCGCCACCATCGAGCGGGAAGGCTTTGCTCCCGTGCGCATGAGCGCCCTGTTGAAAATGGCCGAGCTGCCCACCATGAGCGATCCGGACATGGTTCTGCAGCAGCGCGCGGCGATGACAAATCCGAATGCGCCCGCGGCGAGCATTGAGGCCATCCTGCATGCCATCCTGCCCTTCAAGTTTGTGGACCACTCCCATGCCAACGCCATCGCCGCGCTGACTGGTAGCAAAGATGGCGAGAAGCGCGTGAAGGAAGTCTTCGGCAAGCGGGTGCTCGTGGTGCCGTATGTGATGCCCGGCTTCATTCTCGCGAAGACGGTGTGCGAACTCATCAAGGGACGCGACCTCCGCGCGGAAGGCATCGAGGGTATGGTCCTGCTGAAGCACGGCCTTTTCACCTTCGCGGATGACGCGCGGAAGAGCTACGAACTGCACATCGAGATGGTGACTCAGGCGGAGGAATGGCTCGCGAAGAAAGTCTCAGGCAAGCAGGTGCAGGAACTGGCCCAGGCAGCCGAGGACCTGAAGGGACTCGCCAAGATGCGCCAGGCTGTGAGCCGTCTGCGCGGTTATCCGCAGCTTGCCAGGTTGAACGCCTCCCCCGAAGCGGTGGGATATACCCTGAACAAAGATGTGGCCGCCTATGGCACCAAGGGTCCGCTCACACCGGACCACAGCATCCGCACGAAGCGCGCTCCGGTGTTCATTGGCGACGATATGGACGCCGCACTGAAGTCCTACGCGGAGGCATACACCGCCTACTTCAAGCGCAATGCCAAGGACCACACCATGCTGGATCCCGCCCCACGTTTCGCCATCTGGGCAGGACGCGGCATCGTGAGCTTCGGTGACACGGTGAAGGATGCTGGCATCGTCCACGACATCGCCACCCACACGGCTGCCACTGTGCAGCTTGGGGAAGTGGCTGGTGGATGGGAGCCGCTCCCTGAGAAGGACATTTTCGAAATCGAATACTGGGAACTGGAGCAGGCCAAGCTGCGCAAGGGCCCGGCCCGCAAGGTGCATCAGGGCAAGGTGGCTTTGGTGACTGGCTGCGCGGCAGGCATCGGCTTTGCGTGCGCGGAGAGCCTCGCGGAGCAGGGCGCCGTCGTCGTGGGCCTCGATCTCAACCCGGAAATCGCCGACATCATGGCGAAGATTGGCGGCCTTGGAAAAGTGGTGAACCTCACCGATGACGCCGCGGTGCGTGATGCGGTGGAGGACACCGTGCGCCGCTTCGGTGGACTGGACATCGTGGTGTCCAACGCAGGTATCTTCACCGCCGGCCAGTACCTCGAAGATCTGGAGCAGGGGAACTGGGACAAGGCCCTCGCTGTGAACCTGACCAGCGCGCAGAAGCTGATGCGCGAGACCATTCCGTATCTCAAGCTCGGGGTGGACAGCTCCTTCATCTTCGTAGGCAGCCGCAATGTGAAAGCCCCCGGTCCTGGCGCGGCCAGCTACTCGTGCTCCAAGGCAGCGCTCACCCAGCTCTGCCGGGTGGCTTCCTTGGAACTCGCCCCCAACAAGGTGCGCGTGAACATCATCCACCCCGATGCCGTCTTCGACACGAAGCTCTGGACTCCCGAGGCCCTGCAGCGCAGCGCCGAGCGCTACGGCATGACCGTGGAGGAGTACAAGACGAAGAACCTCATGAAGGTGGAAATCAAGAGCAAGGACATCGGCAACATGGTCTCCGCCATGGCCTCGCCGCTCTTCCTCAAGGTCACCGGCGCCCAGATTCCGGTGGATGGCGGGAATGACCGGGTGATCTGATGCGAATGCTGCCCCCAAGGAGCGGCGGCTTTAGCCGCCGGCTCTTCGCGCCCTGGTGCGAGCAAACCAGCAGCTATAAACATGTCTCTGGCCTTTAATCTGAATCCGGCTCGAAGTTGCAGTCTGAAGGACTGCGGCAGCCCAGCCCAGGGTTAGGGAGCCTTAGCGACCGACACCCTGGGTAGACGTAAAAATACTCGGACCCTGAAGGGGTCCAGGAGAACGATGCCGGGTCTGTTCCGAGCACTTGGCCAAGTCATCCACCACATTCCATCGAATGGCAAAGTATCCCGCCGCCTGAATATCCCACGCCCGACGCGCGTTTGTTTCTCCCCTTTGCTCTCGCTCACTCAGTTCGTCCCAATGCTCACCCGTTCTTTCCCCGTCACCCTGCTCGTCGGCTCTCTGGTGCTCAGTGCTGCCAACCTCTCTGCCGCCGAAGCCCCCAAGCCTCTCTTCCAGAGCCCCGAGCTTACCAGTGAAGCCAAGCCGCGTCTGGTTCCCATCGACATCCCGGTGAAGGGTTTGAAAGAGCTGCACCTCATCGTTTCGGATGAAGGCAGCGACAGCTGCGACTGGGCCGACTGGATTGAGCCGCAGCTCATCATGGCGGACGGATCGGTGAAGAGCCTCGCGGAGATCCCCTGGAAGTCGGCGGAGTCCGCGCATGGCAAGGCTCAGGTGGGCAAGGCCTACAGCGGCACGCCGATCCTCGTGGAGGGCAAATCGTACGAAAAAGCCATCGGTGCCCACGCACCGGCAAATGTGGTGTTTGCACTGCCAGAAGGGGCGGAGCGTTTCACCGCGAAGGTAGCGATTGATGACGGTGGCATGGAGCGCGGCGGGAAACCCAGCAACGCCAGGATGAAGTTCTACGTGTATGCGGAAAAACCTGCCGAGCTGCCCAAGCCGGACACAGGCCCGTCGCTGGTGCCCACGGATCTATTTGCCGTGCCGGAGGGGCTGGAAGTCACCCTTTGGGCCAGTTCGCCGATGCTCCGCAACCCCACCAACATCGACTTTGATGCGCAGGGCCGCATGGTGATCGCGGAAGGTGTGAATTACCGCAGCAAAGGTGGACGCCTGAAGGAAGGCGATCGCATCGTGATCCTGGAGGACACCAAGGGCGAGGGGAAGGCCGACAAGGTGACCACATTTGTCCAGGAGCCTGCGCTCGCTTCGCCATTGGGTGTCGCAGTATTCGAGAACAAGTACATCGTCTCCCAGCCACCTGACCTGATTCAATACACGGATGTGAATGGCGATGGCAAGTTCGACCCAGCCGTGGACAAGCGCGAGGTACTTCTCACGGGCTTCAATGGCAGGCAGCATGACCACAGCCTGCACAGCACAACCGCGGGGCCCGATGGCCAGTGGTATTGGAACCAGGGCAACACGGGGGCACAGTTCACGGACAAGTCGGGCAAGACCTTCTACATGGGCAGCCCGTACATGCTGCCGGAGATCGCAGGTAAGAAGAGCGATGACGGCAATGTGTGGATCGGCGGTTTCCTCGCACGTATGAATCCGGATGGCTCGAACGTGACCATCCTCGGCCACAACTTCCGCAACAGCTACGAGCAGGCCATCACCTCTTTCGGTGACATCTTCCAGAGCGACAACGATGACCCGCCCGCCTGCCGCGTGACGGAAGTCATGGAGGGAGGCAACGCCGGCTTCGCCTCCGCAGACGGCCTGCGCTCCTGGGGAGCTGACAAACGCCCTGGCCAGGACACACCCACCGCAGAGTGGCGTCAGGAAGACCCCGGCACCATGCCTTCGGGTGATGTGTACGGCGGCGGCTCACCAACGGGTGTGGCCTTCTATGAGAATGGCGTTTTGGACAACAAATGGCGTGGCCTTCTTCTCGCCTGTGAGGCGGGCAAGAACGTGATCTACGGTTACCTCCCGCAGCAGGATGGTGCAGGCTTCAAGCTGGAACGTTTCGATTTCGTCACCTCGAATAAGGAGAAGGAATTTGCCGGTTCCGACTTCCAGGGTGGCAAGCCCAGCTTCGAGCTGAAAACCAAGTTCCGCCCCAGCGATGTCTGCGTCGGTCCGGATGGCGCCATTTACGTGGCAGACTGGTTCGATGCTCGCGTGGGCGGGCACGGCACTCTGGATGATGCCTTCACCGGATCCATTTACCGCATCGCACCGAAGGGATTCAAACCGGTTGTTCCCAAGTTTGATCTCAACACCACGGAAGGTCAGATCGCCGCGCTGAAGAGCCCTGCGGTGAATGTGCGCTACGGTGGCTTCACCCGCTTGAAGGCGCAAGGCGCGAAGGCCGTGCCAGCGGTGACCGCCCTGCTGAAGGACGAGAATCCCTACATCGTGGCGCGCGCTATCTGGCTGCTCGCGCAGATGGGTGAGGACGGAAAGAAGAACGTGGCCAAGCAACTCGTGCTGCCGGATTCTTATCGTCGACTCGTGGCCTATCGTGCCCTGCGCCGCGTGGGTTATCCTCTTGATGTGGTGAAGTTCAGCAATGACAAGTCTCCCGCGGTGCGCCGTGAGGTCGCGCTCTCACTGCGCGGTTCCTGGGGACCGAAGCAGGCGGAAGCGCTCACGAACATTGCCAAGCAGTTCGATGGCAAGGACCGCAGCTATCTTGAAGCCATTGGTCTCGGCTGCACAGGAAATGAAAAGGCAGCTTTCGAAGCCTTGCAACTCGCCCTCGGTGGCACCGCAGCTGAGTGGACCGATGCCTTTGCCTGGCTGGCCTGGAGACTCCATCCTGCGGAAGCCGTGCACGCCTTCAAGGCTCGCGCCCTCATGACCACCCTGAGCGATGAGCAACGCAAGCTCATGATCACCGCGCTGGCCTTCGTGAAGACCCGCGAGGCCGCAGGTGCGATGATCGAGCTGACCCACACGAAGGATTTCCCGTTCAAGGAGCAAACCATGTGGTGGGCCATGAATCGCAAGAATAGCGACTGGAAAGGCTTCGACGTGGAAGGTGGCCTCAAGGCCCTTGGCCTCTACGATCCAGACAAGGTGAAACTCACTGCCGTGGAAATGCCGCCTGAGCCGAAGGACGGTCCGAAGCTGCCAGAGGTGTCAGAAATCGTGAAGCTCAAGGGCGATGTCGCGAGTGGCCAGGCCCGGGTGGCCGTGTGCTATACCTGCCACAAGGTGGACAAGGGCGGCGTGGAGTTTGGCCCAGACCTCACCGCTTTCGGGAAACTGCAGCCCGCGGAAGTCATCATCACCGGCATCGCCAAACCCTCCGCCGATATCTCCCACGGCTTCGAAGGTCGGGAAGTAAAGACCAAGGACGGCCTCACCATCACCGGCATGGTCCTCTCCGATGGCGATCCGCTGATCATGAAATGCATGGGCGGCATGGTGCAAACCATCCCACGCTCCAAGATCGCCTCCGTGAACAAGATGACGCGCTCCCTCATGTATGAGCCCCAGTTGCTGGGACTCGATGCGCAGGCCATCGCGGACATCGTGGCGTATTTGAAGTCCCTGTAAGTGGCTCAGAGATAGATATTACAGGACCCTTGTCATCAAAACTTTGCCCACGGGGAAACTTGTGTGGCGAAGCCACCTTGGACTGCGCGCAGCCTGCTGCCGCTTTCCAGAGTCCACAGCCTGCTGTGGCGATGGTGACCACCGCCAACCCATGTAGACCTTCAGCATGGTCTTCTTCATTCTGTGTATTCGGGAATCGTCTGAATTCCTTGAAGACTTCAGCACGGATACCGTCTACTCACCTGAATCAGTATGCCCGAGCTTGAGTCACAGGCATCGAAGACCCGGAAGCGTAGCCGCTTGCTGGTACTTGCTTCGCTACTCGTGCTGGCTCTCTCCTGCGTGCCCCCCGGTTGGAACTACTACCGAGTGGCGGCAGTACAAAATGCGCTTCAACGGAACTGGGAAATCAGGTTCGAGAAAGATGGGAAACCGGATGCGATGCCGAAGTTTCTGGATGACAAGGTACAAGAACTGTTGGGACATACGGAAAACAGGTGGGGAGAGCAGATTCCCTGCGTCGTTTTTCGAGAGCGTGTACGGGCCATGTTTCGCGGACGCATCGACGAGATCCACATTTACTATCCTGAGGACATTCGGGGAGACCTCGGTGCGGCTCTGCTCAAGTTTGGGGAGTTGAGGAAACTGGTTGTGTTCGAGAATGAGGAACACCTTCCCGCGGAAGCTTCCTACAAGTTGCTGTGCCAGCGGCTTCGGAGCTCGAAGAACCTGGAAGAGTTGGAACTAGGAGGTGGCCAAATCACCAGTGATGCCCTGGCTCCTCTGGCAGGGCACCCGAAGCTGAGAAGGCTGAATATTTCAGGCAGTTACCGCCTTACCGTCGATGTCCTTGAGACATTCAAGACACTTCCCGCTCTTGCCACACTCGAAATAGAAGACATTTATGGCCCAGCTGAGGAGGAGTGGAAATCTCCCGCGCTACACGCACAGTTTCGTGAAGCTTTGCCAGGGGTAACATTGACACTTCCGCAACCATAGAGGAGCACGTGGATGTCCTCCAAGACCATGTCCGACTCCAACGACTTGCTTGAGAAGAAGTCCCGCGGGCACCGCCCCCGCTGGCACTACTTTGCAGCGCTGGCCGTCATTCTGCTTTGCTGGTCACTGGCAGCGTGGCGTTACTACCGTATTGCGGCGGTGCAGGACGCGTTGAGTCGGGACTATGAAATTTCCTTCGGAGAGCCTCGGCCGTTCGGGATGCCTGAGGCATTGGATAGTGCCGTGCAACGATATCTGGTTGGCAAGCGAGAGACCTGGAAGCGGTACAATCCCGAAATCGTTTACGGGGAGCGTGTCCGCGGCATTTTCCGGGGAAGCATCAGGGAGATGGGCATTTACTATCACGAGGGGTTTCGCAATGACTTGGGCGCGGCGTTGCTCCGTTTCCCAGAGTTGAAGAAGCTTGAGATCTTCGAAAACAGCTCACACAAGGGTGATTACAAGCTGCTGTGCGAGAGCCTCAGACGGTTGCGCAATCTGGAAGAGCTTGAGTTGGGAGGCCCGCAGATCAATGACGATGCCATCGCATCCCTGGCAGGGCACTCCAAGCTTAAGAAACTGAACATCTCCTACAGCGAATTCCTGACCCCTGACGTTCTGCGCACACTGAAGTCACTACCCAATTTGGACACGCTTGAGATCGGGGACATGTATGGCCCTGGTGAGAAGGAGTGGAGGTCACCGGAGGTTCTCGCCCGTTTCCGTGAACAATTGCCTGGCGTGACGCTGAAGCTGCCACAGCCATGAG
This sequence comes from Roseimicrobium gellanilyticum, assembly GCF_003315205.1. NCBI lineage: Bacteria > Pseudomonadati > Verrucomicrobiota > Verrucomicrobiia > Verrucomicrobiales > Verrucomicrobiaceae > Roseimicrobium > Roseimicrobium gellanilyticum. Next base: position 723,734 of record NZ_QNRR01000002.1, read on the forward strand.
ATACTTAAAGGGAGTGAGTTGGATGACCGGCTCCCACGTGCATAAACGCCAGTCGTTAGGCCGCCACGCGCGGCGATTGCTGACATCGTGGTGTTTTTGAAGTCGCTGCAAGTAGCGCGACACCGCCCTGATTACCGTTGTTGACATTAGGGGATGCCTTGGAGACAATTCCTCGTATGGCTTCCCATGATGAGGTCCGCCGCGCCAGAGAAGAGCGTCAGCTCCGGCTCTGGGTCAGCGCGGCTGTTGGCTTGGGGGGATTTGCGGTACTCGTTCCTGAGTATCAGGTGCCGGCGGTTATGGGGTGTGTAGCCATGTCTGTCTTTGTTGTCATCGCGAGTGTCGCATTGCTTTGGCGGCGGCATTTCAAGACTGGAGCGCGGGCTTTGCTGCTCGGGTTGCTACTCCCGGTGTGGGGTTGCGTCGTTTCAGAGCGGATCGATGATGAGGTTAGAGTGATGTTCTCTGAAATTCACCGGAAGGACACCGCGCCAAACATGGAGGATAGCAAGGCCCTTGGTCCGTGGCTTGAGGACAGCAAGCGTATGGAAACGACCTATAGGGTGCAGATGGCTTTCCTGCATCTGGATCGCAAAGGGGGAGTACGTATGCGTGAGGTGTTGCTCCAGAAACGACCTGACCACGACGGCGACAACACCACGGCACAATTGTACCTACTGGCCTTCCAAAACGGTCGGGTGGTTTCTGAGAGAAAATTGCCAGACCGCATGAAGCCAAAGGGATACTGAAGTTGTCGCGGAGGCATTGCAACTTCCGCAGAGAGATTCATGCGTGGTTCGCCAAAAATCACCTCGCCACCCGGAACTGCCTTACAGAGAATGGAAATACCAGGCAGTAGCAGCCCTCGCACTTACTTCTCCGCGAACTGCGCATCGAACACAATCTTCGAAGCCGGGAAGTCCAGCTTCTTCACGAAGGCGCATGATTCCGTCGCGCCGAACTCACGGTCCATCCCGCCGTCTTCCCACTCCACACTGAGCGGACCGGTGTAGGAGATGTCATTTAGAGCACGGATGATCTTCTCGAAGTTAATCATGCCACGGCCCACGGACTTGAAGTCCCAGTAGCGGTTGGAACGGTGGAAGTCTACATGGCCTCCGAACACGCCGGTGTCGTTCGCCAGGTTCCAGGCCACGTCCTTCATATGCGCGTGGAAGATGCGGTCGGAGAACTTGTGGATGAACTTCACATAGTCCACGCCCTGATAGCCGAAGTGGGACGGGTCATAGTTGAAGCCAAACGCCGGATGGTAATCCACCGCCTGAAGCGCGCGCTCCGCGGAGGCGATGTCGAATGCAATCTCGGTAGGGTGCACTTCCAAGGCAAACTTCACGCCTTCTTTGTGGAAGGCGTCGAGGATTGGCGTGAAACGTTTCGCGAAATCCTTGTAGCCGTCTTCGATCTGGTTTGGCAGGTTCGGCGGAAAGCTGTAGACGAGGTGCCAGATGCTGCTTCCGGTAAAGCCGGTCACGATGTCGATGCCGAAACGCTTCGCGGCTTGCGCCGTCTTGATGAGTTCCTCCGCAGCGCGCTGGCGCACGCCTTCGGGATTGCCATCGCCGTAGATGTAGCCGGGGAGGATTTGCTTGTGGCGCGCGTCGATGTTGTCGCAGACCGCCTGATCCACCAGATGCGCGGAGATGGCGAAGCATTGGAGCCCTGCCAGGTTCAATTTTGCGCGCTTCGTATCGCAATATGTTTGGTCTGCCTTGGCTACTTCGAAGTGGTCACCCCAGCAGCACAGCTCCACGCCATCGTAGCCGAAGGACTTTGCCTTCTGTAGCATGACATCCAGGGGCAGATCTGCCCACTGGCCGGTGACAAGGGTGACAGGTCTGGACATGGATGCTTGAAGCGAAAGCGTCGAGGTACAAAATGAATCACCCCGCTGCCCGGAAGTTGCCTCCCAGAGAGCGGGGTGAGAATACGAATAGAGTCGCGATTACTTCTCGGCGAACTGTGCGTCGAAGATGATCTTCGAAGTTGGGAAGTCGAGCTTCTTCACAAAAGCTGCGGACTCGGCCGCGCCGAACTCGCGGTCCATACCGCCGTCTTCCCATTCCACGCTCAGCGGACCGGCGTAGGAGATGTCGTTGAGGGCACGGATGATCTTCTCGAAGTTGATCATGCCACGGCCCACGGACTTGAAGTCCCAGTAGCGGTTCGGACGGTGGAAGTCCACATGGCCACCGAAGACACCGGTGTCATTGGAGAGGTTCCAGGCCACGTCCTTCATGTGCGCATGGAAGATGCGGTCGGAGAACTTGTAGATGAACTTCACATAGTCCACGCCCTGGTAGCCGAAGTGGGACGGGTCGTAGTTGAAGCCGAAGGCAGGATGGTAATCCACCGCCTGAAGCGCGCGCTCCGCAGAGGCGATGTCGAACGCGATCTCCGTGGGGTGCACTTCGAGGGCGAACTTCACGCCTTCCTTCTGGAAGGCATCAAGGATGGGCTTGAAGCGCTTGCCGAAGTCCTTGTAGCCGTCTTCGATCTGGTTCGGCAGGTTCGGTGGGAAGCTGTACACGAGGTGCCAGATGCTGCTGCCGGTGAAGCCGTTCACCACGCTCACGCCAAAGCGCTTTGCAGCCTGGGCGGTCTTGATGAGTTCTTCCGCAGCGCGCTGACGCACGCCTTCCGGATCGCCATCGCCGTAGATGTAGTCGGGGAGGATTTGCTTGTGACGCGCATCGATGTTGTCGCACACGGCTTGACCCACGAGGTGGGCGGAGATGGCGAAGCACTTCAGGCCGGCCTTTTCTACGGCGGCGCGCTTGGCATCGCAGTAGGCCTGGTCGGCCTTGGCGACTTCGAAATGGTCACCCCAGCAGGCGAGTTCCACGCCGTCATACCCGAAGGTCTTGGCTTTCTGAAGCATGGTGTCCAGGGGCAGGTCTGCCCACTGACCGGTGAAAAGAGTAACGGGTCTGGCCATTGTGAGTGAAGTGTAGTGGAAAGGTTCGGTTGCGTTTTTTCCGGGACGCGATGCTGTCACGCGCTGTTTGCCTTGGCAAGGGGGAAAGTCGGACACCATGGATGACCGATTTCCCCTAAAAATTGTCCGCGCTACACCTCCAGCAATCCCAGCCGGATGGCCTCTGTCACTGCGTGGGCTCGATCTTGCGCCTGGAGTTTTTGCATGATGTTACTCACATGCGTCTTCACTGTCTCGTCAGACACTCCCAGCGCAGCGGCGATCTCCTTGTTGCTCCGACCTTTGGCGATGAGCGCCAGCACCTCCAGCTCCCGGGCGCTGGGCTCGGGCCGACCAAGGCGCTCCGCGAGACGTTGCGCGATGTCCGGCGGCAGGAAGCGCTTCCCTTGAGCCACAGTGCGTACGGCCTGCAGCAGATCTTCACGGGGCGCCGCCTTCTGCAGATACCCCATGGCTCCGGCTCGGATGGCCCGGTAGACGTCCTCATCTCGGGCGAAGGAAGAGAAGACGAGCACTCGCGCCGTGGGGTGCTCCTTACAAAGGCGGGACGTGGCGTCGAGGCCGCTGCTGTTCCCGAGTTGCAGATCCATGATGACCACGTCGGGAGTCTTTGTGGCGTATTGGGCCAGAGCCTCATTGGCATCACCCGCCTCGGCCACCACCCTCAAATCATCCTCGAGCCCCAGCGAAGCCGCCAGTCCGCTGCGGACGACAAAGTGATCGTCTACGAGCAGGATGCGGAGGGGGGTGGGGGAAGTGGAAGCCATGCTTACAGGAGGCAAGGTGCAGGAGGTCCGCCAGCATGGTGGAGACTGGGATGGCTGGCAAGGAGGGAAGGGCCGTGATCCCCCCGGCGATTTCACAATCCTCGCAGGATGCACATGCAGATGCACGTGGAGAGATTGAGATTTGCACATCGTTCGCCCTGCGCCATGGAAAGCGGGACCGACCAACCTGTGACTGCCCCAGCCGACACTCCTCTTTGAAGAACCTCCTCCGCCGCTTTTCCGCCCATGGCGACTTCTGGCTGCGCTACCTCCACTGGGGTACGCGTCACTGCCCGTGGTTTCTGGAGCCGATGTATGTGTTTGCCTTCACGGTGATGTTTTGGGTGTTTCTGGGTAGGCAGCGCCGGGCGGTGACGGCCAACCTTGCCGTGCTGCTGCCGGGCAGTTCGCCGGTGATGAATCTGTTCCGCGCGGGCCGGGTCTTTTGGAATTTCGCATGGTCCTTGGTGGATCAGGCGCACGCGAGGCACGGGAGCAAAAACATCCACTGGGAAATCATGGGCGATGAGCATCTGGCGATCCTGGAAAGGGAAACGAAGGGCTCCGTGCTGCTGACTGCCCACATGGGGAACTATGATGTGGCAGCGCCACTTTTCGCGGAGCGCATCCAGCGGCCCATCCACATGGTGCGCGCTCCGGAGAGAGAACAGAAGAGTCAGGAATTCCAGGCCGCGCAGCGTGAGAAGGAACGGAAGGCCGGATTCGTGGTGCACTACAACGAGCCCGGAAACATGCTGGGCATGGACCTCGCCCGTGCCATTCAGGAGGGTGGGGTGGTGGCCATTCAGGGAGACCGCATTCTCTTCGATGTCTCTCCCCTGGAGCTCACCTATCGGGAGGGCATCACCTGGCAGATTCCGCGAGGTCCGTTTCTCTTGGCACTCGTCACGAAGGCGCTGATCCATCCCGTGTTCATCGTGCGCATGGGGTACCGCCGCTACCGGGTCGTGGCCGCGGCGCCCATCGAGGTGCCGCTACCGGCGAATCGCGACAAGGAAGCGGCACAGAGGTTGGCGGCGGAGCAATGGAATGCCGTACTGCGTGAGGTAATGGAGCGCCACTGGCGGCAATGGTTTGTCTTCGAGCCCGTGTTTCAGAAGACGGTCAAGTCTGACGACCAGCAATCTCAACGTGCTGAAGCGCGAGAAGCAGCGCCCAAGGAACAACAGACGCCCGACCGCATCATCCCCGCCGAGTCTGGGCATGGCGCCATGGCTGCGCTCACGCTTTCTGCGCTTGTGGGATGCTGGTCGGGGATGGTGATGCTGCGTTGGTTGTTGGAGCGCAGCCTTGGCTGCACCGGATGCATGATCACCTCGGTGCTGATTTGGCCAGTCCTCTGGTTCCTCGCCATGGTGGCCCTGGCCCAGGTGTCGCTGTGGGTGGCACTCGCGATCATGAAGCTCACCCGCCTGCCCATGCGACACTACGATGTGCTCGCGTGCGGCATCACCCTGACGGGGCTTAGCGCGGTCGCGTGGGAGGAATACAGCGGTGGTTGTCCCGTCGGGTGGTGGCTGGGCGTGCTGTGGTTTGTGGGGCTTGGAGTGGCGCTCATTGGCACGCTCTTCCGTCCTGCAAGGTAGGCTGGTTCGCTACTTCTTCCAGATCGTGGCCATGAAATCGTGGTGCTGCTGGCGAGTGATACCGTAGGAAGTGGCAGCCATGATGCTCCACCAATCGCGAGCCTTGAAGGCAGTCACCGGGAACCGCATGCCGGGAAGTGCCGCGCTCTCGATGATGTCTCCATCGTTCATCGGCACTTCAATGAGCTTGCCTTCTACGAGGCGTAGCCATACCGGTTGATTTTCTGTGGCGTTCCACAAGACATATTCAATGACTCCGGATGCCTCGAATGCCCGGCGGCGGCGCTCGATTTCCGGACGCTGTTCCTCGTGACAGACATCGAAGACGAAGTTCGGCGGGCCGCTGAAGTAGTCGTAGTCACCCGGATCACATTGCTTGAATTTCCCTTGGTTGACCTGGGCCACCAGACCGGGCACGAACACGGCATCTCCCAGCCGCACCTGAGCATGGACGCACACAAACAGGCCGAGCGTGGACATGCGGTAGTGATTCACACACATGGCGACATCTGCCAATGTGGCCGCCTGCATGATATCCAGATCGAGCATCATTTGGACGCATGCGTTAGCCGAAAGGTTGCCCTTTGCAAGGCGAGGTGCAGCCGGGACGCTACTCGATGGGCGCTTTGATGATCACCGTCTTGCTGGTGAATCCCTTGCCCCAGCCTTGGGGTGTTTGCAGCAAACCGAGAAGTTGCGCGGGCGGGCTTTTGCCGTCGTAGTATTCGGAGACGGTCAGTTCCAGACTGAGCTTTCCATCACCGTCCCGGCGCAGGATCTGGTCCTTGTCTACGTGGATGTAGCCATCGTCCGTGAAGAAGAGCACCTCTTTCACGGACGCGAGTTGCTGCTTGGCGGCATCGCTCTTCGCAGTGACGTGCAGGGTCACCAGGTTCTTGTCCTTTCGTGTCGCGGTGATGGCCCATGCTTTTTCATCCAGCGCTTGTGGCGCCGCTTCACGTGCTTTCACGAACGCGGGTTCCCACTTCGCGTCAAGCTCCGCAGTTTCGGTCACGGGCAGTTCAAGCGTGAGGTCTGCGAAGTCTGGATTGCAATCACGTCCGCAACACATCCAGGCTGCTTTGCCAGCGAGCGTGACCTTGGTGCCCGGCTTCAAGTCGGCCGGAGGTGTGATACGCACGGGAATCACGAGATCACCGTGATACCCCTGCGCTCGAATCTGGAACATGTGCACCTGCTCCGGTTCCGGCCACTCCAACCCGCCGGCTTTCCATCCGTCAGGCAGGCTCCAATCCAGGCTGATGGGCACGCCCACAATGCCGGGGAACTTCCAGTACGTGTGATAGCCCTCCTTGTGCTTCAGATGCAACCCCGCGTAGAACGCCTTCCCCGGTTGCACTGCCTTCACCTCGCTGACCAGCGCGATCTGCAGCGGGCTATTCGGCTCCAAAGCGTGCGCATTCTGCTGAAGTACGAGCCCGGCAAAGATGGCCAAGAGAAGCTGAACGAGGCTCCCTCGTCCCTTCTCCCTTGTCCCATGTCCCTTGTTGCTGCTCATCTTAGAAATCGGCATGACCTGGAGTGCGTGCGAAGGGAATGACGTCACGGATGTTGCTTACGCCCGTGGCGAACATGAGGAAGCGCTCAAAGCCCATGCCATAGCCGGCATGTGGCACGGAGCCGTAGCGGCGGAGATCCGCATACCAACGATACCCTTCCGGATCGAGCCCGTGATGCGCCATCGCAGCCTCCAGCAGGTCGAGCCGCTCTTCTCGTTGACTGCCGCCGATGATCTCGCCAATGCCCGGCACCAGCACATCCATGGCGGCGACGGTTTTGCCGTCATCATTCTGGCGCATGTAGAAGGGCTTCAGGGTTTTGGGATAATTGAAGACCGTAACCGGGCTCTTGAAGTGTTCTTCTGCGAGGAAGCGTTCATGTTCGCTCTGCAGGTTCTCACCCCAGGCCACGGGATATTCGAATTGCTTCCCGCTCTTCAGCAGCACCTCCACCGCGTCCGTGTAGCTGATGCGCTGGAAGGGCTTCTCCAACGTGTGCTGCAGGCGGGTGATGAGATCCTTGTCGATGAATTTGTTGAAGAACTCCAACTCCTCGCTGCAGGTCTCGAAGAGTTTCTGGATCAGATACTTCACATTCTGCTCGGCCAGCGTCATGTCGGCATCGAGATCAAAAAAGGCCATCTCCGGCTCGATCATCCAAAACTCGGCGGCATGGCGGGCCGTGTTGGAATTCTCCGCGCGGAACGTGGGGCCGAAAGTGTAGATGCGGCTCAGGGCGCACGCGAAGGTTTCCCCCTGGAGCTGGCCGCTCACGGTGAGGTAGGCGGGTTTGCCAAAGAAGTCCTGATCCGGCTTCGCATTGCTGCCCTGCGGCAGCGTGGTCACGCGGAACATCTCTCCGGCGCCTTCGCAGTCGCTCGCGGTAATGATGGGCGTGTGCACGTAGAAGAAATCCTGCTCCTGGAAGAACTGGTGAATCGCGAAGGCCATGCGGCTGCGCACACGGAACACTGAGCTCAGCAGATTCGTGCGCGGGCGGAGGTGTGAAATGCTCCGTAGAAACTCCGGCGTGTGCCCTTTCTTCTGCAGTGGGTAGGTGCCGTCGGCCTCGCCGAGCAGTTCCACATTCTTTGCCAGTACTTCGTAGGACTGCTTGGCCCCGGGGGAGGCTACGAGATCACCGGTCACACGCACGCTCGCTCCCGTCAGGATCTTGGGGTACAGGTCCGCGCATGGAAGCGTGTGGTCCGCCACCACTTGCAACTCCCGCAGGCAGGAACCGTCATTCAGGGAGATGAAGGTGCATGCCTTGGAATCCCGGCGGGTGCGCACCCACCCCTGCACGGTGATGTCTTGTTGCGGCGAAGTCGAGGCGAGCAGGGTGCGGATGTTCGGCGTGGGCATGGGAGATTGGGAACTGACTGTCTCTAAACGAAAACGCGGGGAATCGCAAAAAAGTCACACGGAACGCCAAGCAATCAAGCTGCCGTGCATCCTGCTTGGCAGTTCGGACGATTTTAGGATAGACTCACCTGTACAAGCCACTCTATGAGACGCCCTTCCTGGTCATGGATCCTGCCGCGGACGACTTCCTTCGCCTATGAACAATTTGGAGGTGGGGGAGGGCGGGGGAGGTCACCGTTCTCAAGTTGCGGCCCGCGGCTTCTTATCATATTGGCCATCGCGGGATTCGCCTTGTTCAAGTACTTCAGTCTGCCCACGGAGAAGAACCAGTTCACTGGGCGCCAGCAACGGTTGAACTTGGATGCCAAGGAAGAAATCGTCCTGGGCCTCAACTCCGCACCCCAGATGGCACGCCAGTTTGGCGGGCTTTCCCCCGATGAGCGGGCCCGGGAATACGTGGCGCGCGTGGGCGCAAAACTGGTAAACGACACCGACGCCGACCAGACCCCTTACGGAAACAACTTCAAATTCCACCTGCTCGCGGATCGGAAGGTCGTGAATGCCTTCGCCCTGCCCGGAGGCCAGATTTTTATCACTGAGGCATTGTTTCGACTGCTGAAAACCGAAGACGAACTCGCCGGCGTGCTGGGACACGAAATCGGCCACGTGGTGGGCCGTCACTCCTCCGAGCAGATGGCCAAGAGCGATCTCATCAATGGCCTGACCACCGCCGTGGTGGTGGGAGCCTCTGGGGAAAGCGGTGGCATGGAGGCAGCGCGCGTGGCCCAGATGGTCGGGCAGATGGTGAACATGAAGTACGGCCGTGGTGACGAGCTGGAATCAGACAAGCTGGCGGTGCTCTTCCTCCTGCAGGCGGGCTACGACCCCGAGGCGATGATCCGTGTCATGGAAGTCCTGCGGGACGCGTCCGGTGGCGGAAGCCAGCCAGAGTTCATGAGCACACACCCGGCGCCCGCCAACCGCATGGAAGTCATCAAGGCGGAAATCGCCAAACTCCGCAAAGAGGGCAAGGACAAGCGTGGAGGCACCGGTCAGGCACCGCTGGTGGAGATTAAGGAGTAGGGCAGTTTATCCGCTGATACCTCGCGCCTTCACTGCATCCGTCGGCTTTACAATTCCAGCTCCATGCCTTCCTTCGCAAGGAGGCACTCTTTGAATCGCCCCTGACAGAGCTTCTCCATGCGGGTCAGGAACTCATCGTCATGATCAGGATCGTGATGCGTCATCGCCAGCCGCTTTGCCCCGGCCATTTCGGCCACCTGCAGCGCCTGATCGTAGGAGCTGTGACCCCACCCGCGCCGTCTTGTCAGCTCTTCCGCAGTGTATTGTGCGTCGTGCACCAGCAGATCGGCGCCCTGCGCCAGCGCGACCACATTGGGGTCGATTTTGTCCCCATGTTCCAGATCGGTGCAGATCACCAGGACCTTGCCGTCCCGTTCGATGCGAAACCCGTAGGAGCCCCCGGGGTGATTCAGCTTTTGAGCCGTTAGTTTGGTGGTTGAATTGTTTGCGGTCTTGAAGTGCTCCGTAGCCTTCTCCAGTTTCACGAACTCAAAGTCCGCTCCCATGTGGTCCAGTTGCACGGGAAAATAGATGGACTGCATTTGTGTCTCAAACACTTGGCGCAGGTTGCTGACATTCTGGTCCTCACCGAGAGTCAGCATGGTGAGCTTCTGTTTCGGATTGTAAGCCGGGCCGAAAAATGGAAATCCCTGGATGTGATCCCAGTGGAAATGCGTGAAGGCGAGGACGATTTGCTCTTGCGTGTGACCGATCGCCTTCAGGTCGCGACCCAAATTCCTGATGCCTGTGCCCGCGTCTACAATCGCGATCCTGTTGATGTCGCGGAAGGTGATTTGGAAGCAGGTGGTATTGCCGCCAAATCTTTGAAAGCCCGCATCACATACCGGGACCGAACCCCGCGTTCCGTAAAATTTCAGCTTCATAGTATTGGGCGCAGTGAAGCCATGAGAGTTGAGTTGACGCGAAATGGCAAGCGAATCGCAGCAAATTGACCTGCCACACTATCACCTTGAAAGCGTCCATATCTTGGAGGTGCTCCTCAGGAATCCGTGCCACCCTTCATTGCCCAGCGCAATTTCGCCGGGGCCGCTCTCGAGTTATCTCGTATTTCTGCGGGCGAGGGACGCACGACTTCTTCGCTGATGGCGGTGTAAGTTCCCGTCCGTAGGCCTTCTTGGAAGGCGCGTTTCACCCGCCGGTCTTCACCGCTGTGGAAGGTGAGCACGACCACGCGTCCGCCGGGACGAAGTGCATCCGGCAGGCTGCGCAACCATGTGTCCAGCACGGAGAATTCTTCATTCACCGCGATCCGCAGTGCCTGGAAGACACGCCGCGTGGTGTCCTGCTTCTCTTCGTCATCCATGCTCTGAGGCAAGGCGCTGCGAATGGCGCGGGCGAAGGCCGTGGTCGTCGCGAAGGTGCGCTGCGCGAGGGCCCGGGACAGCAAGGTGGCGCGTGGTTCGTCGGCGTTGTCGGTGAGAATGGTGGCCAGCGACTCCGCATCGAGCTTTTGCAGCAGGGCACTCGCAGGCTGTCCCTTTTGCGGATTCATCCGCATATCCAGCGGACCTTCCTCTTTGAAGCTGAACCCGCGTGCCGGGTTGTCGATCTGCATGGAAGAAACTCCGAGGTCCGCCAGGATGACATCTGCACCATCCGTCCATCCGACTTCCGTCAGTACCTTGCGGAGGCCGGCAAAGTTGGTTCGCTTCACCACCAGTGAATCTGCGGGGAGTCCAAGTGCCCGCATCCGCGACTCTGTCCTGACGATCTCGATGGGATCCTGATCCAGAGCCAGCAGGCATCCGTCTGGCTGTACCGCCTTCAGCAGATGGGTCGCATGTCCGCCATGGCCCAGCGTGCAGTCCACGGCTCGCTCCCCGGGTTGTGGAGCGAGCACCTCCAGGATCTCGGATACCATGATGGGCACATGCTGTCCCGCAGGGGTCTTGCCGCCGACACGCACCTTGGCGACCGTATCCGGATACTTGGACGGGTCGTGCTCCTTGTACTTGTCCTCGAAGCGGCGCGGGTTCTTCCCCTTGTACCGGACGCGGCGCTTGTGCGGCGTCGGGGTGGGAACGGGGGACTGTGGCTCAGATTCTTCGTTCACAGTTCAGTATATTTCGCGTTGGAGCCATGGGCCTTTTCGACCGGGTAGCGCTGCTCGTTTCTTGCGAGCTTGGCCAGGATCGCGTCCTCCACCGAGATGCCCAGATTGTGCGCGAATTCAAAAAGCAGCATCGCCACGTCCGCGACTTCGTCACGCAGGTAGTCGTGCTTTTCCTGGGCGACCGCCTCGACTTGCTCTGGTGTCTTCCACACGAAAGGCTGCATCAGTTCCCCCGACTCCGCCGCGATGGCCATCGCCAGATCCTTCGGGTTGTGATACTGCATCCAGTCCCGCGCATCGCGAAAGGCGCAGATGCGGGCCGTGAGTTCCTCAATCGTCATGACCCGAACATGCTGGTCGTGCGGGTGGCGGCAAGGCGAAACAAAGCACGATTTTCCGGGCCAGACGCCCGGGACGAGCGGACTGCGAAAAAAGAAAAATCAATGCAGTGAAGGGATTCTTACTGTTTCATGGAAGCCATGAGGTACGTCTCGCTGTTTCTCCTCTCCATTCTCACCTCGTGTACCATCACGGGAGATTCGAAGCTGAACGTGCAGATCATCGACAAAAAAACGCGAAAGCCTGTGACGGGAGCTCCTGTCACCGCCAAATACTTGACCAAGTTTCCTGCGCCGATGGCATTCCCTCGCGTCATTAAGAGGACTTCGGACGCAAATGGCAGCGTCACGTTTGACAAGCTGGCGGACGGGTCCTGGGATGTATACGTCCTGATGGAGGGAGGGGAGTTGCAGGACACCTCTTTTCACATCCGCGAAGGACAGTTGGAAAGAGGGAACATACTTAAGAGGACAAAGGACGGTGGCTCGGAGGGAAGTGTATACGGCAATCCCGACGCCACCACCACCACCCCTGTGTCTCCGGTGGTATTTTATGGGAAGCTGGTACGGTAAATCACTGTCAAGCGTCTTCTGAGGAGGGCTCGGGCGGTGGCACAGGACACAAGCGCACTCTGCGCAGACCTTTAACCGTCGTTTTCACTCTGCCGGGAATACTTCTCTTCTTGCCTCCACGCCCCCCTTGCCTACACTGCTCCCCCCATTCCTATGCGCGACCACGTCAAACTGTTCATCCCCGGCCCCGTCGAAGTCTCGCCCGATACCTACGCGGCGATGTCTGCTCCCATGGTGGGGCATCGTGGCAAGGGGTTCCAGGACCTCTACGCTGAAATCCAGCCCAAGCTGCAGACCCTTTTTGGCACGAAGCAGCTCGTGTACATCAGCACCTCCTCCGCATGGGGCGTGATGGAAGGCTCCATCCGGAATCTCGTGAAAAAGAAGGTGCTCAACTGCTGCTGCGGTGCCTTCTCGGACAAGTGGTACGACGTCTCCCTCCGCTGCGGCAAGCAGGCGGAAGAGCTCAAGGTGGAGTGGGGACAGCCCATCACCGCCGAGCTCATCGACGCCAAGCTCGCCACGGGTGAATTCGACGCGTTGACCCTTGTGCACAGCGAAACTTCCACCGGCGTGCTGAACCCGGTCGAAGAAATCGCCAAGCTCAAGGCGAAGTACCCGGACGTGATGTTCATCGTGGACACCGTGTCCAGCTTCACCACCGTGCCGATGAACTTCGACGCGCTGGGTATCGATGTCCTCCTGACCGGCAGCCAGAAGGCCTTCGCCATGCCCCCCGGCATGGGCCTCTTCACCGCCAGCGAGGCCGCCTACGAGCGCTCCGCCTCCATCAAGGACCGCGGCTACTACTTCGATTTCCACGAGTTCAAGGCAAACGGGGAGAAGAACATGACCCCCAGCACGCCGTGCATCTCCCTGATCTACGGCCTGCGCCACCAGCTCAATAAGTTCTTCGCCGAAGGCCTGGAAAACCGCTACGCCCGCCACGCGCGTCTCAATGCCCTGGTGCATGATTGGGTGAAGCGAAATGGCTTCGAATTCTTCGCCGCCGAAGGGTACCGCTCCAAGGGCCTCACCTGCGTGAAGAACAACAAGGAGATCGACGTCGCCAAGTTCTCCGACCTCCTCAAGAAGCGCCACAAGCTCCTGATCGACGGCGGCTACGGCAAGATCAAAGGCAAGACCTTCCGTCTCTCCAACATGGGCGACGAAACGGACGAGACCATGGGCGAACTCATCGCGGCTCTCGACGACTGCCTTGCGGCGCTCTAACGACAGCGTCGGCAGAAATCAAAATTTGGGGGTGGAAGGCGTTTCGCGTCTTCCACCCCTTTTTTTCTTTTTGATGGAAGCGTGTTCACCTTCAACATCTTTTAGGGCAGTGGGATTTTATCTATAAGAAATTTCCTGTCTTTCACGTTGCAGAATACATGCCCCAGAAGCCCACTCCTCGGATTCCCGGCAGACCGCAACGCCCAGGTGTTCCCACGGCCCGTCCTCCGGCGCCGCCGCGGCGTTCGTACGGCCCTGTCCAACCTTCCGGCGGCGGTGGTGGAGTATGGATGGCGCTGGTCATCATCATCCTCTGCGGAGCCGTGGGTTACGGCGGCTGGGTGATGTACAAGGAGAAAACCAAGCCGGTGGTCGCCACCACCCCAGTGGTGGAGGAGCCGGCTCCCAAGCCCGCTGTGCCAGAGCCAAAGAAAGAGCCAGAACCGCCGAAACCCATCGCAGAAGCACCCAAGCCCGAGCCGAAGCCGGAGCCCAAGCCGGAACCTGCTCCTATGCCAAAGATGGCAGAGACGCCGCCGCCATCGCCTGCTCCCACCGTGGACGAAGCGAAGTTGGCCGCGATTTTTGCCGGCACGCTCAATCTCGACGAACGCGAAGGCGCAAAGCCAGAGTCCATTGCCCAGGCGAAGGCCGCGTTCGAGGCGGCGATGGTGCATGGCAAATGGGCGGAATGGTCCGGACTGCTGAGGCGCTCGATGCTGGCGGCGTTGAAGAAGATAGGTCCTTCGTCGGTTACTCCGCAGGGGCTTGCCACTTTGTCGAAGAGTCCGGCTTTTGTGCTGGCACTGGAGCAGTCCGCTTTTCTGGCTTCGCTGCCAGCGGGGACCACGCTCGCGCCAAAGAAAGCGCCAGCCGCGCAGGCTGAGTCCACCGAATCACCCGGGCAGGAAGATGAACTGCGGCCGTTTCATGAGTGGGTGCTTTCCACCCCGGCGGCCTTGGAGGCGTGGCTGCTGACGGTGCGTCCCGCAGACGACGCGGGCAAGGCACTCGCACAGTGGTCCTCGCTGGCTCAAACCGACCCCGCGGCAAAAGAGAAGTACATGAACCTTGCGCTCGCTTGTTCACTGGTTTTTGAGGAACCCAAGAAGGTGGAGTGGAACGGCTCACAAACGATCACCCTGAGTGCGGACAAGCGCTACGCCTACTATTCCAAGAATGCCGAGAAGGGCGCACTCGCTGTGAATCCCGCCAAGCTGACGGCCCGTGATCTGGTATGGACCGTGGCGGCGCCGGTGCCCGAGAGTGAGTTGGAGTGGGCACTGAAGAAGATGAACTTGCGCCAGAAGACCTGGGGCAACGCCTACGGTAACATCGTGTACGACATGGAACGTGCCGTGAAGGACACCAACAAATACGATGAGTACACCTTCGCCGAAATTGAGAAGAAGGGGGGCATCTGTGGTGACCAGGCGTACTACACCGCCTATACGGCCCGCGCCGCTGGCATCCCGGCCGCGATCGTTTCTGGTGATGGCTCACGTGGGCCGCACGCCTGGGCCACCTGGTTGAGCGAAGACAATCAGTGGAGTTTTGCAGGACGGTTTGGTGGCTATCCGCTCGGGGATGTGAGCAATCCCCAAACGGGAAGGAGAGAATCAGAGCAGGAGTTCATCCGGCGCTCGGATCGCAATGCTTCAGATGAAGGCCTGCTCAGGGGCTTGAGGGCTGTCTGGCTTGCCCAGGCGATGGAGGCGGAGGGATCTATCGACATGGCTGCGGCCATTTATGAAGGAGCCACCGTGCTTGGTAATAACGTGCCGGCCATGTGGAAGGCGAAACTTGCCTTCTGGTCCGCTCATCGCGGTGAAGCACCCCTCGACCAGTGGCGTGCCTTTCTCGACCTGCTGAAGCGGCAGATGAAGGACGACGTCGATCTCCTGGCCGAAGCGCGCGCTGCCGAGGAGAAGTTTGTCTTCCCGCGTCAGGACTCGAAGCTTGCGATGAAGGAACTCAAGAAGGATGTGCGCAAGCTCGACCGCTCGAACTCTGAGGTCGATCAGGCAGATCAGATCGCCAAGGTGCTCAAGCAACAGGCAGCTGTGCTGGAGAAGTCGGGGCTTGAATCCGTTCGCAGCCTGTATGACAAAAGCTACCGCGAGCACGGACGCAATCCCGCTGTGTTCAAGCTGCTCGCGGCGGACTGCTGGGGCTTTGTGAAGGGCGATCCGGAGGTCGCCAAGAAGGCATGCCGCGACATGGAATCCTCCTTCCGTCGCTACATTGACTCCGGCGGCGATTACTTCGATATCACGAGCCAGATGTCCGTGCTTTCACTCATCTCGAACTGCTATCGGGAAATTGGTGAGGAAAAGAAGGCCGAGTCGCTGGCCAAGGATGTGGAGAAGGCGAACGCCAAGGCAAGTAGGAACGCACTGTAGAAATGCCATGCGGTGCCCGCCTGAGCACCGCTTTTGGCTTGCTGCCTCAGAGACGTGCACGGCCCCGCCGAAGCACGTCCTTGTGACTTTTGACCTCTTGATCATTGACTCCATGCCACCCGACATGCGAATTGCACCGTAAGCTATAAAACAGGGTATCAAGCCCTTAGCGCATCGCATGTCAGACACCCCCGCATTCTCTCCCTTCTCCCCGGTCGAAGCCATCCTGGCAGATATCCGGATTGGCAAAATGGTCATCGTCACGGATGACGCAGACCGTGAAAATGAAGGGGACTTGGTCTGTGCTGCCCATGGTGCCACGGCAGAGGCAGTGAATTTCATGGCGAAGTTTGGCCGGGGGCTCATCTGCGCTCCCGTGTCGGAAGAGTACGCTCAGCGCCTTGGCCTTACTTCCATGGTGCAGAAGAACCGGGATGCCTTTTCCACGAATTTTACGGTGAGCGTGGACGCGGCGGTGGGCGTCACTACAGGCATCAGCGCACCAGACCGGGCGAAGACCATCTCTGTCCTCGCCAATCCCGCCAGCAAGGAAGGCGACCTCGTGCAACCGGGACATGTGTTCCCGCTCATTGCCAAGAATGGTGGCGTCTTGCGTCGTGCCGGCCATACCGAGGCCGCCGTCGATCTTGCTCACATGGCGGGTCTGGAGCCTGCGGGCGTGATCTGCGAGATCATGAACGACGACGGCACCATGGCCCGGTTGCCGGAGTTGGTGAAATTTGCCAAGGAGCATGACCTCAAGATCTGCACCATTGAGAGCCTGATTCGCTACCGTCAGGAGCGTGAGAAACTCATTGAGCGTGAGCAGGTCATCAAGATGCCCACGGACTACGGCACCTTCGACCTGCACCTGTACCGCAGCAAGCTGGATGGCGAGAACCATCTCGCCCTCGTGAAGGGGCAAATCGATGACGGTGAGCCCGTGCTGGTACGTGTTCACAGTGAGTGCCTTACGGGCGACGTGTTTGGCTCCCGCCGTTGCGATTGCGGTGGGCAGCTTCACGCCGCCTTGGAGCGCATTGAGAAGGAGGGCAGGGGAGTCCTGCTCTACATGCGCCAGGAAGGCCGCGGCATCGGCCTCGCCGCCAAGATTCACGCCTACAAGCTTCAGGAAGAAGGGCTGGACACCGTGGAAGCCAACCTGAAGCTCGGCTTCGCCATGGACCTGCGCGACTATGGTCTGGGTGCCCAGATTCTCTTCGACCTCGGCGTGCGCAACATCCGGCTCATGACGAACAATCCCCGCAAGGTGGTGGGTCTGGAGGGCCACAAGCTCCACATCGTGGAGCAGTGCCCCATCCGCCTCGAGCCGAACGAGCACAACGCGAAGTACCTCGAGACTAAGCGGACGAAGATGGGTCACGACCTGTGAGGTTGTCGGCGTCTGGGCACATCTGGGATTCCGTAGGGACAACCGCTTCCACGGTTGATCTGCAACCCAATCGCCAGTAAGTCTCCCGCCCCATGTCCGAAGCCGCACCCCCACGCCCGCGCAGTTCCTCCTCGCGCGCGAACATTGCCATCGTAGCCAGCCTGTACAACGAGCCCTACGTGAACGCGATGCTGGACGCGGTGCGGTCCGAGATTCAAGAACTGATGCCCGAGGCCCAGGTGGTGACCTACCGCGTGCCCGGCGCCTTCGAGATTCCCGTCTGCGCGGAGTTCGTGCTGCGCAACACGGGGGCCGATGCGCTGGTAGCCCTCGGCGTCATCATCCGCGGTGAGACAGAGCACGGCGACCTCGTTGGAGCATCTGTGACGGATGCGCTCATGCGCATGGCGGTGGCCCATGTCACGCCTGTGGTGCATGAGGTGCTGCTCGTGGACAGTGAGGAACAGGCAGAGGAGCGCACGATGGGTGAGCGCATCAATCGTGGCACTGAAGCGGCTCGCGTTGCCGTGAACATGGTGCAGCTCTTTGAGAAGCTGCGCGTCACCTTTCCCTTTCCCCAAACTCCGGCGTAACACGATTCGATGGCAAAACCTCCAGGAAAACGCCGGGAAGGCCGCCAGGCCGCAATGCAGTACCTCTTCGCCCATGACTTGCATGGTGAGGTGAGCGACACGGAGCGCAATGCGTTCTGGGATCTCCACATGGCGAAGAATGATGTGCGCGAGTATGCCGAGCGCCTCATCAAAGGCATTTTGGCCTTCCGTGAAGAGATCGATACCCGCATCGCGGGCGTGTTGCAAAACTTCAGCTTTGAGCGCCTCGGTACGGTTGATCGCAATATCCTCCGCTTGGCTGTCTATGAATTGCTGCACGAGCAGGACGTGCCCCGTCCCGTGGTGATCAATGAGGCCATCGAAATCGCCAAGGCCTTTGGTGATACCCAGACACGTGTCTTCGTGAACGGCGTGCTGGATCGCATCGCCAAGACGCTGCCTCCTGTCACCACTGCAGGCTAAAACGACTATCGCCAACTTTCTTAATGGCCGGCTTTTTCACCAAACTCGTTCAGCGCTTTACCAAGGCAGAGATTGACTGGGATGATCTCGAAGCGCAACTCATCGCGGGTGATTTGGGGGTGAAGCTCTCGATGCAGATCGTGGAAGACCTGCAGGCCCAGGCGCGGAAACTGCATGATGTGGACATCGTCGAAGTGACGAAGAAGCACATCCGCGCGCTCCTTCCAGCGTACACCACCCCACTGCCCCCGCTCATCTCCGGCAAACCGAAGGTCGTGCTCGTGGTCGGTGTGAATGGCACCGGCAAGACGACCTCTACGGCGAAGCTTGCCAATTTTCTGAAGAAGCGCGGCAACAGCCTTGTGCTCGCTGCGGCCGATACCTTTCGTGCTGCCGCCGTGGAGCAGCTCGAAGTCTGGTCGAAGCGTGTGGACGTCCCCCTCGTAAAAGGACCACCCAATGCAGACCCTGCTGCCGTCTGCTTCGACGCGTACACCTCGGCCGCTGCGAGGAGCGCGCAGTTCCTCATTTGCGACACCGCGGGCCGCCTGCACACACGCCACAACCTCATGGAAGAGCTGCGCAAGGTGCAACGCATCGTGGGCAAGAAGGACCCCACCGCACCTCACGAAGTGCTGCTGGTGGTGGATGCCACCACGGGTGGCAACGCCTTGCAACAAGCACGGGAGTTTCACAAGGCTGTCCCTCTGACCGGCATCATCGCCACCAAGCTGGATGGCAGTGGCAAGGGTGGGGTGGTGGTGGCCATCCAGCAGGAACTGGGGATCCCCACGCGCTTTGTAGGTACCGGCGAGCAGGTAGACGACTTCGCGCCGTTCAATGCGGACACCTACCTTGATCAAATGCTCTAGACCGTTCTAGGCGTTCCTTGCTTGGAAGGATGACGCTGCTTCAACCGTTTGAATATGATGGAATCACCCACGCTTTTCTGCGATCATCCCTGCGGCCTTGCGCACAGGATCGCAAGGAATGCGGTGTCTGTCTCCCCGTGACACCGTAGTGATCCCAAAGACTGGAACCCTTTTCTGATTATCCCCCATGACTGCCACCGAGAACTCCACCCTTGTGCCGACGGAACACACGGATCCGATTAACGCTGAGATCCTGGCTGTGTCGGAGGACCAGATCAAAGGCTTCCACAAGCATCCTTTCCAGTTCGTGGCGGAGAAGAGCGGTCTCCCCCTTGAGACGGTGTTGGAACGTGTACGTGCGATGCTGGGTGCTGGCGTCATTCGCCGCGTGCGACAGACGCTGCTTGCAAACAAACTCGCGGATGGCGGCCTTGTGGCGTGGAAGATGCCTTCGGTCGACAAGCTCGATGCAGCCTTCGACTTCATGTTCAAGGAAGACCCCTTCAGTGGTCACGTGGTGCTGCGCTCCACGGATCGTGAAGTGAGTGGCTCCGACTTCAAACTCTGGACTACTGTAAAGGTGCCGCAGGGCAAGGAGATCTCTGAGCATTGTGATGCGCTGAAGCGCCTCGTGGGTGCGGAGGAATACATCATCATGCAGCCCAAGGGCATCTTCGCCCTCGGCGTGGGCCATGTCCGCCGCAAGACCATGGAGATTGGTTCCAAGGCGGATGAACCTGCCGAGATGATCACTCCGGACATCGTGGACCTGACCCAGGAAGAGTGGGACGTGCTCATTGCGATGAAGCGCGACTTCAAACCGGAGGAGATCGTTCCCGAAATCTGGGCCGCTCGTGCGAAGGAGGCCGGCGTGTCTCTCGACCGCTTCTGTGAAGTGGCGCGCGGCTTTGAGACGAAGGGCATCCTCGGCCGCTTCTCGACCTTCCTTGAGCACGTGAAGCCCTCGCAAACGGGCGTGCGCGTGACTCGCTTCAACGCACTCTTCCACTGGCGTGTGGAGGAGGGCATGCAGGCCAGGGCCGGCAGCGAAGTCGGGCGTCATGACATCATGACTCACGCCTACTGGCGCGAAGGTGGTCCCCGCTTCGCCAACGCCAACATCATGGGCGTGGTGCACGGCACCGATAAGCAGCGTGTGCTGGAGCACAAGGCGGCGATTGACCGTCACCTGGAGAGCATCGGCATCCCCGTGCTTTACACGAACGTCTTCTGGGGCGGCCGCAGCGAGATCAAGCCCAGCGAAATCTCACCCAAGGTCTATGCCGAATGGCACGCGAAGTGGGCCGGGAAGGCGAATGTGATTTGAGCTGCTGAACGAAGCATTCACCTTTTCAAGGAGCGGGGGCATTCTTGCCCCCGTTTTGCGTTGGGGTGGCTTTCGAAACCGAAGCACTCAGGGTTTTTGCAGAATACGTACGGGGGGTCTGTTCCGCACGCTGTTGCGAGCCGAATGGGAAAGAGTGTTCTCCACTCCTTCACACGTGAGCAGCCTCCTGTGAATAGGGGCGATGCCTTGGAAAACACAAGGCGCCCTGAGGGTGGCCGGGGTCCGAGCACTGCTCGGTTGGCCATGATCTCAAGGCGCCTCTCGGGGGTGATTTGCGGAACTTATTCGTTGCTGCTGCTGCGTCCGCCGAGGATCAGCGGCAGCAGGTGCCAGAGCAGGTAGGCGAGCGACGTGATGAAGGCGGCAACGTAGGTCCAGGCCGCGGCTCTGAGCACGCTGCTCACAGCGCTGGCCTCCTCCTGCGAGCGCACGATGCCAAGGTCATTCAGCACGAGTTTCGCACGGCGGGTGGCGTCGAATTCCACCGGGAGGGTCACCAGGTTGAAGAGCATGATCACGCCCCAGGCCACGGCCATGATCATGAGACCGGTGTAGGGGGCGATGATGTTGGTGAACATGCCCAGCAGCGGCAGCCACATCACAATCTGGCTGGCGAATGTGGTTGCACCCACGGCGGCCATTCGCCAGTGCAGGGGAGCATAGGCCACCTTGTGCTGGATGGCGTGGCCGGCTTCGTGCGCAGCCACACCCACGGCGGAGGCTGAGCGGCCATGGTAGTTGTCCGTGCTCAGCACAAGACGCTTGTGCATGGGATCGTAGTGGTCGCCGAGCATTTCCTGATGTTCATAGATCTGCACATCATGAATGCCTGCACGCTCCAGAATGAGCGCGGCAGCCTGGGCGCCCGTCATGCCATTGGCCACCGGGGTCTGCAGGTGCTTGCGATACACGCTTTTGACACGCCAGGACGCCCATAGGGACAGGGCCAGGGTGCCGAAGAAGAGAAGCCAAATCATAGGAGTTCGGGGTAAAAGGTTGAGAGTGTCTATCTATAGGTACGCCCTTTTCGGAAGCGGCGGACGTGAAGATTAGTGCCATCATCCTGTGGAATGTTGATGAAGAAAATTCTATGCAATTCTTAGGTTTTAACTAAGAATCGTGACCGAACCCATGGAATGGCTGAACTATCATCACCTGCGCTACTTCTGGAGCGTGGCCCGGGAGGGGAGCATGCGGGTGGCTGCGGAGAAGCTTGGCGTGTCCCAGCCCTCCATCAGTGCGCAGATCCATCTGCTGGAGGAATCGTTGGGCGCAGAACTCTTTCGGAAGAAGGGGCGTTCCCTCATTCTTACGGACACCGGGCGGGTGGTGTACAACTACGCTGAGGAGATCTTTGCCCTTGGTCGCGATCTATTGGGAGCCGTAAGGCACGGGCCAGTCAGCCGATTGGCTCCATTTCACGTGGGGCTCACGGACACGCTTCCCAAACTGGCCGCCGCGGAGATCCTGCGGCCGGTTTTCAAGCTGTCGCAGCCCGTTCGCGCGGTGTGTCATGAGGATGACATCGAGGATCTGCTGCCGTTGCTGGCCACGCACCGGCTGGACATCATCCTGGCGGATGAGCCCGCGCCGAGCAGCGCGAAATTCAAAACCTTCAATCATTCCCTGGGCACCTGCGGAGTGACTTTGTGCGCGCCACCGAAGGTCGCTGCGAGACTGCGTCAGGAGTTTCCGAAGTCTCTGGATCGCGCACCTGCGCTTCTGCCTGCGGAACACTCGCCTCTGCGTCGCATCCTGGATCCGTGGTTCGACGAGCATCAGGTACGCCCGGAGGTGATCGCCGAGTTCGACGATCCGGCACTCATGCAGGTGTTCGCGCTGGATACGCCGGGATTTTTTCCACTGCATGCGGTCGCCGTAGAAGAGGCCGTGAAGCGCTATGGTTTCCGTGCCATAGCCACGCTGGAAGGCGTGCGCAGTGAGTTTTTCGCAATAACCGCGGAGCGGAAGCTCAAACATCCGGCCACGGTGGCCGTGACCCAAAATGCGCAGGAACGTCTGCTTGGTTGACGCCTTTGACGCGATTCTTTATTAAACACACAACGCTTCACTCACATGCAACTCCATCTCAGTCCCCGCAACCTCCGCCTCACCGCCGCCATCCACCAGTACGCCGCAGAAAAGATTCTGCATCTGGAAGACCTTGCCGAAGAAATCATGGCCGCACACGTGGTGCTCATCAATGACGAGGCAGCTCGTGCGCAGAAGAAATTCACGGTGAAGGCTCACCTTGCCGTACCCGGACCCGACATTCACGCCCAGGAATCCGGCGAGGATCTCTATGCCGCACTGGACAAGGTGGCGGCACGCCTGGCACGCCAGCTCCGCAAGCGCCACACCGCGCTGATCGACAAGAAGCGCCAGAAGAAGCAGCGCGCCAAAGAGGCGACAAAGCGTCGCGGCGCGTAACTCAGTGATGCATTTCGCGCAAGGTTGAAAGGTGAGGCGCGTTGAAAGTGGCGCATGCGTGCTCTTTCATTCCTCACCCTCGTCTTCACGACCTGCCTGAGTCTAAACACCTCTCTTCGTGCGGAGGCCCCGCCGAACGTGGTCCTGATCATTTCGGATGACCACCATTGGGGCGACTACAGCTTCATGGGGCATCCGGAGGTGAAAACTCCGCATCTCGACAAGCTTGCCTCACAGAGCCTGCTGTTCACCCGCGGCTACGTACCTTCCAGCCTTTGCTGCCCCTCCCTGGCCACCATCATCTCCGGGCAGTACCCGCATCAGAATTACATCACCAGCAACGATCCTCCCGGTTCCTCGGCTGGCAAACTGAAGCAAAACGATCCAGCCTTCCTGGAGGGACGCGAGAAGTTCAACAAGCACATGGACCAGCTCAACACCCTGCCACGGGTGCTGGGTAAGCAGGGTTACGTCAGCTTCCAGACAGGGAAGTGGTGGCAGGGCGACTTCACGCGCGGCGGCTTCACTCACGGCATGACCAAGGGCAGCCGCCATGGAGACGATGGGCTGAAGATCGGTCGCGAGACCATGCAGCCCATGTATGACTTCATGAAGATGGCGCAGGGGGAGAAGAAGCCCTTCTTCCTCTGGTATGCCCCCTTCCTCCCGCACACACCGCACAACCCACCGGACCGTCTCCTCGCGAAGTACAAGGACAAGACGCCATCCCTCACCGTGGCGAAATACTGGGCCATGGTCGAGTGGCTCGATGAAACCTGCGGCGACCTGATGAAGTACCTCGATGACAACGGTCTCGCGGAGAACACCATCGTGGTCTACGTGACTGACAACGGCTGGATCCAGGATCCCGAAAAGCCGAAGTATGCACCACGCTCCAAGCAGAGCCAGTACGATGGCGGCTTGCGCACGCCTATCATGGTGCGCTGGCCGGGTAAGGTGAAGCCAGGCAAGACAGAGGCTCTTGCCAGCAGCATTGATATTGCGCCAACGGTGCTCCGGGCCATCGGCAGCGAGCCTCCCAAGGAAATGACCGGCCTCAACCTGCTGGATACTGCTGCCGTAGACGCACGCAAAACCATCTACGGAGAGATCTTCACCCACGACTCACAGAACATCGATGTCCCGGGTGCGAGTCTCCGCTGGCGCTGGATGATCGACGGAGATTTCAAGATCATCGTCCCTGATTCGAAGAACGAGCCAGATGCCAAAGTGGAGCTCTACAAGATTACGTCGGACATCAACGAGCAGAGGGATCTCTCACTGACACAAACGGAGCGAGTGAAAGAGCTCACAGCAAAGCTGGATGCGTGGTGGAAGCCGTAGGGAGATTTCAGTAATCAGTAGGTCAGTAATCAGTGTTCAGATCTGTTTACTGACTTACTGAATACTCTGCCCACCACCCTTCTAGAGCGCGACTTTTCTACCACTCTCATCCACTCGCACCTGCGTCACGGTAGTGCTGAAGACCAGCTCCGCCGTGCCGGTTTGCAGCGACTCCGCGTACACCTGCACGAGATAGCTCACGGAAGTGGTGCCCGTGCGTGACTTGGTGGCATCGAATCGCAGCACGGTGCCGCTGTGCACGCTCTTGCGGAAGATGACCTCATCCATCGCCACGGTCACGAGGCGGCAACCGGGGTGCTCGTGGCTGGCGGCGATCCAGGCAATCTCATCCACCCACTGCAGGAGATGTCCACCGAACAGAAAGCCGTAGTGATTGAGATGCTCCGGCAGTACGAGGCGACGGTTTTCCATGGAAGCATTCTGTGCCTTGGGGAGGGGGGCGCAAGGTGATTTGCGGGAGGGGTTGGTCTATGATTCAATCCACCTGTGCAGGAAGCTGGATTGAAGAACCCTGTTGCTTCGCTCCTGCTCCCGCTCACTCTGTCCGCATGCCAGATGGATTGACCTATCATGAACTTCAGGGACCTGCGCTAGAACCGTGGCTGGATCAGCTCGGACAGCTGCGCATTGCCGTGTTCCGCGAGTATCCGTATCTCTATGATGGTTCGCTGGAATACGAACGCGATTATTTGCGCACATACTCCGGGGCGCCGGACAGCCTTGTGGTGTTGGTGACCAATACCAGCGGTGAAGTCGTGGGTGCCACCACCTGCATCCCCCTGAAAAACGAGGGGCCTGAATTCCAGGAGCCCTTTCTCAAACACGGCTTCCATGTTGATGAAGTCTGCTACTTCGGGGAATCCATTTTGCTGCCGGAGTTGCGTGGCCAGGGGGTGGGGAAGGAATTCTTCCGCCGGCGCGAAGCTCACGCTGCCCGGCTCGGCTCGCGATGGACCAGCTTCTGTGCCGTGGATCGCGATCCTGCGGATCCCCGCCGACCCGAGGGCTATCGTCCGCTGGATTCCTTCTGGCAGGCCCAAGGCTACGCGAAGCGACCCGGCATGCAGGCGACCTTCGTATGGAAAGAGATCGGCGAAGAGGCTGAATCTCCCAAGACACTTACTTTCTGGCTCAAGAAATGGACACGCTGAACATTGACCTCTGGACCTGTGACGTGGGCGTTGCGGCATCCTCACCCCAGGCTTTTGCGGACTTGCTGAAGGAGCGGGTGCTGGAGAGCTGGAACAAAGGAGCTGATGTCGCAGTGCTGCCGGAGTATTCCTGGATGGGCTTGGAACGCTTTGTCACCGGTGAAGACAAACTCGGCGGTGTGGCGGATCTCTTCTGGGGTGATATCTG
Organism: Roseimicrobium gellanilyticum; assembly: GCF_003315205.1. Taxonomy (NCBI): domain Bacteria; kingdom Pseudomonadati; phylum Verrucomicrobiota; class Verrucomicrobiia; order Verrucomicrobiales; family Verrucomicrobiaceae; genus Roseimicrobium; species Roseimicrobium gellanilyticum. The sequence continues at coordinate 749,456 of NZ_QNRR01000002.1, forward strand.
GCCGGAACTCAAAACGCAAGTCGCGCGCAAAGACAGGGCGGTGGTGATGGGCACGGTCCCATTTAAGACATCGGCTGGGACTCTGCGAAATCGTGCGCCCATTCTCTGTGGTGAGAAGGAACTGCATCAAGACAAGCTCTGCCTGACTCCGTGGGAGAGAGTTTTTGAAGGGGGCGAGGCGCTCTACGTCTGGACGCTTCACGGGGTGAAGTTTGCCGTGGTCATCTGCCTGGACATCGAGGTGCCGGAGATCTCGGTCGCCCTGAGGGGCAGGGGAGTGGACTGCGTGCTGGTGCCCAGCGCCACGGAGAGCATTCTTGGTGTCGAGCGGGTGGGACGCTGCGCCTCGGGGCGTGCCGTGGAGCTATGCGCCTTCGTAGGTGTATCACAACTGGTGGGCAAGGCCGAGTCTGAACTGGTCGATGAAAACGTGGGCAAGCTGGCCTGGCATGCACCGTCCCAATCTGCCTTCAAGCACGCATCACGGGAGACGATGAGTCCGGCTTTGCTGGAAGAGGGCTTTCACCGTCTGCGCGGTGCGCTTCAGGTGAAATCCTTGCGTCGGGCTCGAAAGATGGTGGTGGAAACCAATCCTGCACACTTGACGCCGGGAGCAATTCTCGTGCAGGATGACGGCTGATTAGGCATTCTGTGTGCTCACATCATTCAAGGTGCTGTGCCTGGCTAAACCTCAACCAAGGACGGACTCATGAAAAACCTGCTGAATGAATTCAAGACCTTTGCCCTCAAGGGGAATGTAGTCGACCTCGCGGTCGGTGTGATTATTGGCGCTGCGTTTGGGAAGATCGTGTCCTCGATCGTGGAGGACCTCATCATGCCGGTGATCGGCGCGATCTGGAAGGCCGACTTCACGAACCTGTATGTCGGGTTGAGCGCCGAGGTGCACAAGGCGGTGGAGGCTGCGGAGAAGGCCGGCGCCCCCCTGTCCCTGGCTGATGCAAAAAAATTCGGTCCAGTATTCGCCTACGGTAGTTTCATCACCATCCTGATCAACTTTGCCATCATCGCCTTCTGCGTGTTCATGCTGGTGAAGTTCATCAACAAGCTCGCCAGAAAGAAAGCCGAGGAGCCGGCGCCTGCAGCCCCTGCGGAAGACGTCAAATTGCTTGCGGAAATCCGTGACTTGCTGAAGGCTCAGCAGAGTAGCGCAGGGAAGGCGGGCCCGCTGTAGTCGCAGAACCCGCTCCAAGGTCACATTTTCCAGATAGGACAGGGTCATTCGGGCGTTTCCGCCTGTCATGACCTTTGCACGTCTTCCCATCCTTGCCCTCGTGCTTGCCGCTGGCTTGCCTGCGGTATCGCCACGACCTGTGGCTGCCGCTGAAGCCAAGCCCAAACAGCCGAACATTCTGTTCATCTTTTCGGACGATCACGCCTACCAGGCCATCAGTGCCTACAAGGACCCACGTCAGCTTGTCGAGACGCCCAATATCGATCGCATCGCCAAGGAGGGCATGCTTTTTAACCGCTGCATGGTGCCCAATTCCATCTGTGGCCCCAGCCGCGCGGTGGTGCTCACGGGGAAGTACAACCACATCAACGGCTTCCTGAACAACAGCAACTCGCGTTTCGACAATACCCAACCCACTTTCGTGCGTGACCTGCATGGAGCCGGCTACCAGACGGCCATTGTGGGCAAGTGGCACCTCATGACGGACCCGGTCGGCTTTGACTACTGGCACATCCTTCCCGGCCAGGGCGTCTACTACAACCCACCGATGATCGACAATGGCAAGCCAGTGAAACACGAGGGGTATGTCACCGACATCATCACGGACCTCACGCTGGATTGGCTGAAGAATCGCGACAAGACCAAGCCCTTCCTCATGATGTGCCAGCACAAGGCTCCGCATCGCGAGTGGGATCCACCCATCAGACATCTCGGATGGAACAAGGGGAAGCCTTTCGCTGAGCCGGAAACGCTTTTCGATGACTATGAGAATCGTGGTCAAGCCGTGAGGGACCAGGACATGACTATCGAGAAAACATTCACGCCCAAGGATGCCAAGCTCACCGCGCCGCCGCAGCTCAATGCCGAGCAGAAGGCCGCTTGGGACGCCTACTACGCACCGCTTAACGAAGAATTCCAGAAGCAGAACCCACAGGGCAAGGATCTCATCCGTTGGCGCTACCAGCGCTACATGCATGACTACCTCGCCTGTGTGAAGGCGGTGGACGACGGCATGGGGCGCGTGCTGAAATACCTGGATGAGGAGGGCCTCTCAGAAAATACCATTGTAGTGTATGCGGCCGATCAAGGCTTCTACCTCGGAGAGCATGGCTGGTTCGACAAGCGTTGGATCTTCGAGGAGTCACTTCGGACACCGCTACTCGTTCGCTGGCCCGGAAAGGTGAAAGCGGGCAGTGAGAACAAGGACATTGTCTCCACCGTGGACTTCGCTGAGACGTTTCTGGAGGCGGCGGGCCTGCCCATTCCGGCAGACATGCAGGGGAAGAGTCTCGTGCCCATTCTCTCCGGCAATACGCCGTCCGATTGGCGGAAGAGTTTCTACTATCACTACTATGAGTACCCCCAGCCCCATCACGTGCGGCCCCACTACGGAGTGGTGACGGACCGCTACAAGCTGGTGCACTACTACGCGCCGGATGTGGACTACTGGGAGCTCTACGACCGTGAAAAAGACCCGCATGAACTGCAGAGCTTCTACGGGAACCCTGACTATGAAAAGGTGACTGCCGACTTGAAGGCTGAGGTGCAACGCCTCCGCACCGAGTTGAAGGTTCCAGAAAAGGAGGAGCCCTGGTTCTACGGCGGTCGCAAGCCAGGCCAGCCCGAACCTGGCAAGGCCGGTGGCGGCGGGGGACAAGGAAAGAAAAAGAAGGCTCAGAACGCCGGTACGGCGCAGGGCAGCTAAATCGCTGTGCAAGATGGAATAAATTGTTCTCGACAGTATTCATCCTTCCGACCTAACATCATCGAACGTACAGGAGGTCATCTCCGTAGGTGGCCGACCTGTGGCGAAATCACTACCACAACCTGACTCCATCCCATGAAAGCTCTGCTTACCGTGCTCACCGCCGCTGCCATGATGACCTCCTTCTCGCTTGCGGAATCCAAGTACAAGGAAGGAAGCTGCTGCGACAAGGCCGCCAAGAAAGGCGAGAAATGCCAACATCCCTGCTGCGTCGATGCCGAGAAGGCAGGCAAGGTGTGCGAGAAGTGCAATAAGAAGTAGCCGACGCTACCCAACTTTCGGAGAGGCCAGTTCGTGCGCGTGCCGGACTGGCCTTTTTCGCGTCGGCCCCATAAATCGGCCCAGTCCACTGGGATTCTGCATTTTTCCGACACTTTCTGCTGGCACATTCTACCAACCGCGTTACATAGCTCTCCGCCTTGAACGCCAAGCGCAAAGGCGCGGTTAGCTCAGTGGTAGAGCACGTGCTTCACACGCACGGGGTCGCAGGTTCGAACCCTGCACCGCGCACCATCTCCCCAGTAATCTTGATGGGAGCCCTCGTATACCTCTGTCGGAGAGTCTTTTTTGAGGTACGGATAATCGAGAAGGTTGCGCCGTAACCGCTTTCGCGCGGGCACACCTCAGCCTTGGGAGCAAGGGCCTTGTTGCGCTCCTCAACCAAGTGAAGTCGCATGTTGGCGAATGAAAGCAACCAGCTCTGCGTCCGTGGTGTCAGAAAACACTTTCAGCAGTATTTCTCGCGCCACCTGTTTCGTGACTGTTGCCACCGACAAGTCCGAATCCGAAAACCAAATGTCGAGAGTGACGTCTGCGAACCACCTGCTCGCATAATAGTCGATCACCATGCTTTCGGCACTCTCGACGGAGAAAGTCTTTGGAGATGCGAGGAAACAATCGAAAGCCTCGAGTGCCGTGGTGGCATCGACTGCATCAAATTGGGTGAAGCAACCCTGACGGTGAAGTCCGAACAGTCGCTGCCACTTAGGTACAGCTTTCTCCGGAGCCCCCTCGACACGACCATGCATGAGCCCCTTCTTTGTTTCGCACCAGATGTGCCGCTGCATGGTGATGGGGTGTGGTTGTAGGGAAGTCATCGGGTACTTGAAGCTCAGCGACTTGGTTTCCCCCCCTTGAAAATTTCTACGTCACCAAGATTCCACCAACGGAAGATGCTGAAACATTGCTGCTATAGAACAATGCTGTTCTTGGGCTCAAGTGGTGGTGGCAGTTCTGTTTCTCCGAGCATCTCGCGCAAATCGATTTCTGCGGTGCGGCACATCTGTGAAATGGGCACGTCATTCGGACTTCCTTCAAAAGGGCACTCGGTGCTGTCGCCCACCTGTTCCAGTGAGGTGTATATCCAGGAGAGCAACACACTGAAGGGAACCACCAGCCAGACCATGTTTCCTTTCATGATCCCAGTGAGGCTCTCGTTGAGCTTGTCGAATTCCCTCAAGAGACCGAACGGCAGCAGCAGGCAGAACAACTTCACGAAAATGCGATTGATGGTGGCGAATTGCCGCGGGTAGGGGAAGTCCTTGATACGTTCGCTTCGACCCTGCAGCAGGAAGAAATCCCGGAGGACCTTTTCCATGTCGATGAACTGGGATACCACCATCTCTTCTTTGGCGAAAAGTTCTTTGAGCGCCTTGCCCTGTGTGCTCATGAGATAAGTCGCCTTGTTTTGCGCCAGGAGAACCTCTTTTAACTCTTCACAAGATAGATACTTCGCCAGCTCGGCCTCCAAGGTGGTTTCCTTTTCAGGGATGCAGTACAACCTGGAGTACCTGATGTTGTTCGTCTTGTGCGACGATTCCCAAGGCCTGGGCTCTCGCATCTGATAGCGCATCGCCGCCAGCCAGGCGAGATGGCGGTAGATGAGTTCCTTGGCTTTCTCTGCGCTCTTCAGATAGTCCCGGCTCGTGACTCCCCAAGCCCTGCTGCTGCTCAGGATATCTCCCCAAACTTGGCGAGCCTCCCAAATGCGACTGTAGGTTTGCGAGTTCTTGAAACCAACAATGAACGCCGTGGCCGTGCCGAGGAGCGCGACCACCGTCCAGGGAATGCCCAGCCACTTCAAGTCCGCCATCTGATAGAGCACCACGGGCACGACTCCCATGACGACGAGAAGGTAGATGTCCCGCTTGGTCCAGGCGATGAATTCCGAAATCCTGTAAGATTTGCCGATGTGCATGATTGCTTCCCAGTGATCGAATCCAGAGTCTCATGGATGTCGAGCACAATTCTCGCGACAGATTTTTCTCCTAGGTGCCATCTGCACACGCCAGTCACCTACCAAGGCTCAAAGCAATCGTAGTTTCTCTGCCGGTGTATCTTGCCGTCACGCAGTTCAAAGAAGATGGCGAAGTGTGCCATCATGGTGCCACCTGCTGGCAGGGATGCAATTGGGACTGCCAGCACGGCCGTCCAGGTGGCCTCCACGGCAACGCGATCGCCTTGCGAGACGATGGAGTGGATTTCGTATTCCTGGCTTTGAAGAATGACCGGCACTTGCTCGGCCCGCTTCAGGAGATTGGGAACGTCACTGTGTCCTCCGCTCGGATTGAGCCGGTTCGGAAGTTCTATCTGTAGGGCGTCAGTAGTATAGAAGCGGGCCAGGGCGTCTCCCGTGGCGTTGCTCTCGACGGCAGCGAGGTAGTCCCGCACCAATTGGATATTCTGGGCCTCGGTACTGATCATAGCGGGCCAGCATGGCTGGCCCGGTTCGACACCTCAATGATATTCGTATCAGGATCGCGAAAATGCGCGGGAATTAGGAGGCGGAGTTTCGCTTCCTGGCACGGGAACGTTAACATCGTTACTCCACTGGGCGCTCCAGCTGACTGAATCTTCAGGGCGTATCCTGCGCATCCCAATCATCGCGCGAGTCCTTGGCAAGATCGCGCCGCCAGCATTGGGTGACGGAGCCAGCGAGAATGCAGCTATAGACCTGCCATTGGTCCTTGTCCCGTTTCACCGAGAGAAGGTTCGGCGCGACGTATTGATAGTCGGTCCGCTCGGTGTGGATAGAACCCTTGTAGGAATACAGCACGTGAGCAAAGCGGTCGTCGTCAAAAATACTGCCGTGTATTCTTAAGGGAAGGAGTTGCGGATCACCGACAAAATCCGGGTGACGTGCGATCGCGTGGTAGCAGGCGGATGCAAAAATTTCCGCATCAGGCGCGGTGAGGTCCTTGGGGTGCAAGGCAAGACCAGATACCGCCGCGATCTGCTCTTTTGAGAAGTCGTGGAGCAACCGATCGTAGCAAGCAGAGAGGTGCTTGCGAAACATCCGTAGCGAGGCAGGATGCATCAGGCTGGAGAGCTGTTGGAAGTCATGGCTGAACTGGGCGCCCAGTACTGCATCGAGGAGATCGTAAATGGCAGTCTCCGCAGTAGGATTCGCCAGGGCGACAGTGGGCAACGCGACAGCCCCGCCGGCAAGAGTCTTGAGAAAAGCGGTTCGGTTCATGGCTGCGGTGTTAGAGGCAGCCACAGCATTTTTGTTCACATGGAGTAAAGGACAGAGGCCCTTCAGCTGATTAGAAGCAACCTCGGCATCTGCCCCGGTTCCGTGGTTGGCGCCCGGTGGATGCAGGGCGGCACAGGACAGCCCGGATACTGGATGGCTATGCGCCAGAGATTCCCAATGCCGAAGGTGTACGGCTGTGCACCCGGGAGAGGGGCATAGTGCAGGTCATAGCAGTTGTCCTGCAGGTACTCCCGGAAGGCCTCGTCATCCTCACCGCCGAAGCGCTCCAGAAGCGTGGTGCGGGTCTCCGGCACATCTACACGGCGCACCGCCTCTTCATTGCGCAGTCCCTCGGAGGTCGCTCCGTAGTAGGTGCAAAGGTAGGTGTCCGCCATCGTGGTGGCGCTGTCGGCATGAAAGGAATACACATCCGTGGGCACCGGCTCGCCATCCATCTCCCGGAGACCGGTGTGCACGCAGTCGAGATTGGGAGAAAGCTCCCAGGAGCGCAGGAGTTCCTGGTCTGCTATGAGGATGTCACGCGCGGCATTTCCAGCCTCGCTCAGGTCCAGTGCCAGCAGTTCTTCATCCTCAACACTGACAATGCCGTCCGTGACGCCCAGTTTCTTCACGATCTCGCCAAAGTCCCCTGCGAGTTCACGCTGCCAGCACAGTGCGTTGATGCCTGAGTTGAACGCGGTCGTCACAAGCTCGTCAAAGCTGCGCACCATCTTGACGCGAAAATAACCAAATGGGGAAGCGGGGGAGGACAAGCGGGAAATGATGGGCGGTATGGCCCTGGCGTCAACCTGTGGGGTGATCCTTCTTGCATATGCACAGGGATCTTTCGGTTGCGCTTCCGAGCGGGTTTTGATACCCAGCATGCATGGACCAGTCACAGGCCTTTCAAGATGGATACTTCGTTGGTCGTATGATCGGCGCGATTCTCCTGGTGCTGCTGGTAGGTGGAGGTGGTGTTTTCTTCGTCGTGGCCCTGGTCAAGTCTTTCACCAGAAAAACCACGGGATGGATCGTGACAGCATCGATCCTGGGGTTCCTGGGACTTGCGCTTTTGGGAACGATGCTGCTCGGCTTCGCCGTAGGCATTACCAAGGCAATAAAACAGTCTGACCTGGACCAGGTGCTGACTTCCAAGGATGGGCGATATTCCATTTCGGTGCCTGGGGCGTGGAACGGAAACACCGCCCCGGATGGAGTGACCTGCCTTGAGGCGAGGAGTAGATTCCCGGCGCGGCATGTCATGGTGATCGCGCTCGGAAAGGATCTCGTGCAGAGACCGCTGGCCGACTACGCGGCAATTTCGACAGAACGCATCACCAGCGGTACCAAGAATGGTGTTCGCAGCGACCCGGAATCACTCGCCTTGGGAAGCTATCCAGCGATCCGGTATCGAGTCTCCGGAAATTTGGAAGACAGCGAGGTAGTATACCATCTGACTTTCGTCGAAACGCCAGGGGCACTCTGCCAGATCTCGTGCTGGAGCCTCCAGTCTGACGAAGGGATCGCGAAGCCTATCTTTGAAAAGGTAGCAGCATCGTTCGTGGAGAATCCGAAGTGAAGCCGTTCCATCCTCCTCGCCAGGCTCACGTGTGCTCCTTGGCTTTCTCGCTGGCGTAAGCAGCCCGGGAACTGGCGTTGTTTTCCTCACCGTGGTCCTTCAACCATTGCCTGAATACGTCAGGTTCCATGGGAACTTTGACGAATTGAATCCCTTGCTTGCCGAAACTAGCGACACTTTCGGAGGCCATCGCTTCCCACTCGACGTGGCTATCTTCAAACCGGTCGGGATCCTGTGCAAATGCCTTCACCTCCGCCCAGGTGCGCTCGTTGGGATACCAGGCAACCCCGAGCACAACATTGCGCAAGAGTTTTCGGGAGGCAAAGCGTTCAAGGAAGGGGCGTCGCTTCATGATGTTGGGCGGGCCTGTTGGTGCATCGCGGATAGATTCATACAAAAGCACGAAACCGAAGACAACATCTGTTCAAGCCTCGAGACGTCAACTTGAAGTAACTGACGGGCTGGTCTGTTCCTGAAACCAACGGAGTTGATTTTCTCGAAGCTCACTTTGATCCGCAGAACGTGTCATCATTTGATACCCCGGATCTATTGTTCCAGAGCATCATTTATTTTGCGCGATGCTTGCACACGACATGAGAAGTAACCCTCTCTCTGTCAACGCACAAATGGTTCACCAAGGGATGTTTGCGATGAGGTCGGCTTGCCTGACTTTGAGTCCCCCCAAAAACACAAGTCCCACTGCCAGGTCGCAGCGGGATTCTGCATTCGTGGGATGGTATCAATGAAGAATCCCCCTCCGCAATTCACTTCGTTTCACAATATTCGTTCGTCCCAGGGAATTGCCCTGATCATGGTGCTGGTGGCCATCACCATGGTATCTCTGCTGATACTGGCATTCCTTGCCAGTGCCCGCACGGAACACCGTGCGGCCTCGGCCTTTTCGAACGTTGCCCAGGCACGCAACCTCTCTGAGCTGCCTGTAAATTTAGTCATCGGGCAGATCCGTCGTGCCACGGAACAGAATGGCCTGGAGCAGACGTGGGCCTCGCAGCCCGGATTGATTCGGGTGTTCGGGACGGAGCCGGATCCGCAGAACACAGGAACACGCTCCAAAACCGTCGCCCTATATAAGTTGTATTCAGACGAGACCATGGTGGTCATGAGATCCAATGCGAGCGCCACGGCGAATGGTATGAACATCAATGAGGTGAAAACCGCCCTCGATGCCGATGTTCAAGGCGTGCCGGACTGGCAGAAGACTCCGGGAATGTACGTGGACATCAATGAACCGGCCGTGGCTCTTGTGGAAGGCTCCGACAAGGTGCAGGCGGTGTTTCCCATCAGCGATCCTCGTGCCAGGTTCGCTCGCGACAACGGACGGGCCGTGGATGGTTTCCAGTTCGATGACAAGGCGGTGCCGGGTACGGTAGCACCTTCAGGTCCCGATGACGTGACTGCGCGTCTGCCCATGCCCGTGAAGTGGCTCTACGTCCTTGCCGATGGTCAGCTCGCAGCTCCCAAAGGTGGAAACGCTGAGACAGGTCTGGCATTTGACGATGCGACAGCACCGTCCTCCATTCCTTCGGCAACGAATCCCATCGTAGGGCGTGTCGCATTCTGGACTGACGATGAGAGCACGAAAATCAATGTAAACACCGCGACGGAAGGAACGGCATGGGATGTGCCTCGCGCCTACACGGCCACCACGGTGAAGTTTGCCCGTCGACAGCCCGCGCAGAACGAATACTCACGTTACCCAGGGCACCCTGCGCAAACATCATTGAGCCCGGTCTTTCAGGCCTTCGGTTCCTCCCTGATCGTGGAGCCTTTCATGAGCGACAATGAGCTGGCGGCCGTATTGAAGCGTTACCACCAGTTCAGCCCGCGCACGCCGTGGGGTGGCAGTAAGGGAGGCACCATCGCACCCTCCGCTGCCGTCCTGATGGACAAGGACGATCGGCTCTATACCACGCTCGACGAACTCGTGTTCGACCGGAATCGCAAGGAGCAGGATCCGATGTTGAGCCGTCAGGACATCGCGGCTGCGCGCTTCTTTCTCACTCCGCATAGTCGTGCACCTGAGTTGAACCTTTTCAATCAACCGCGAGTGATGCTTTGGCCCATCTCGGCGGACAGCGCGGAGCGCAATGCCAAGGACAAGCTGTTGGCGTTCGTCGGCACGGGTGGAGGCAAGGCATGGTACTTCTCCCGCCTGCGAAACTTCAAGAGCTTGACTGATGCTGGTTCCGCACAGAGCACCAGAGGCGATCTGGACCTGCAGGGCGGCGCCGGCAACGCTGCGCTGAAGCGCAATCGCGAACTTTATGAGAGCCACCTGATCCCGCTTACTGGCGGCAACAACGGTCAAGCGGCTTCGGCGCATAACATCCCCGGCTTCGGTGGGAACTTTGCCGCGAAATACACGGTGCCAAGGCGCAATCAGATCCTCACTGAGATGGTGGACTTCATCCGGTGGTCTGTGAATAGCTACAGTACCGGTCTTGCGCCTTCGTACACTTACACACCACCGCGCACGGGAGTCAGGACCGCGGAATCCTCCGCAGTGCCTCTCATTCCCGGCAATGGCACGAAGGGCTTCGGGAGATTTCCCTCCATCACGGAGGCCGCGATCGTGTTCATGGCAACGAGCAAGAACAACGCCACGGGAGCAACGACCCGCATGCAGGCGTTCATTGCTCTGGAGCCATACATTCCCACCACCGGAGCTCCGGCGGCCACGGCAAATGTGCGCTATCGTATTTCTGGTTTGAATGGATTCACCGTCAATGGGGTTCCCGTCTCATTCCCTGACGTGGATATGATCCGGTGCAACACGGCTGCCGGTTATCTGGACTCCGGAGGCAGCACCGCCTTTTCCGGATTCGCGGCTCAATTCAAAAAGGCGAATCTCAGTTCCAGTGCCTCGGACCAGACGACGTCCGCTCGCCAGTTGGCAAGAGGGAACGAAGACAACGCCTTCCCCTTCTACAGTGCGCTCATCCCCGTGAATCCGACAGCGTCCGATTTCACCTTCAGCGGTGGCACCATCGCCATTGAGGTGCTGACCGGCTTCTCGGACGCGGCCAGCGCGGAGCTTGTGCAGACACTGCATCTGACTTTCCCACCAACGACGCTGAAGGTGCCGAAGATGGTAAGCGAGGAATACAATACTCTGGCCAAGCGCATGCAAGTGAATGCCGGAGAGTTCGTGAAGTCCTTGATCCAACAAGGGGACATCACACGTAGCGTGGAAGTGGATGTGAATGGCCCCTCTCGAGGAGATCTTCGCCTTCTTTCCGCCATGAGTGATGTGCCCACCTCGTGGTTCACCACTCATCCCAGCTACACGGATTCCAATGTGGAGCGCCTGCATTTTCTCCGGCAGGGAAATCAGATGGTCGCCGGGCAGTTTGGTCCTGGTGATGGAGCTGGTGGTCCTCTAGGAGTATCTCGCAGCCAGAACCGGGCCGCCACGGTGAATACCGCAGGCACATTGGTCCGGGGCATCTGGTATGCACGTGACTCCACTCCTGCCGTAGGTCGCGGACAGGATGGAGCGTTCAATACCAAGAATCGCCCTGGCGATTTCGACAATGGCACGGGACGCATCGAAGACGGTCCGTACATCAACAAGGCGGATGAGAACAACATCATCACAAACAACCAGGCGGATGATGGCAGCCTTGGCTACTTCAGCCGGCACTCATTCACGGTGGAGGATGGTGTGACCTTCAGTCCCAATCGCCAGATCGCCTCGGCCATTGCATTCGGCTCACTGCCCTCAGGCATCTTCAGCAACCTGCCTGCGGATGTGCACAAACCCTGGCAGACCCTGTTGTTCTCACCCATTCCTCCCTCACGTACTACTCCTGCCAACGCACAGCCAGACGAGGACGATCATGAAGGATTCAAAGGTCCACGTGATCACCTCTGGCTCGACCTCTTCTGGATGCCGGTGGTCGAACCGTATGCCATCAGCGAGTCCTTTGCCACGGCTGGCAAGATCAACATGAACTACCAGTTGATGCCGTTCCGTCACATTGAACGCAGCACGGGCATGCATGCCGCCCTGAAGCCCGTAATGCTCAGCGCCATCAGCCCTAACTCGGTCGGAGGCACCAATTCTGCCGGTTATGACAACGTGGGCGGGAACAACTACAAGGAAGGCACCTTGCACAAGTACGAGTTGCACTACCACGTGAACCGCAGCGAGACGCTCAAGGGGCTTTCCGGGAGATTCACCTCAGGTGATGTCTTTCGGTCTCCCTCGGAGATCTGCGAAATCTTCCTTGTTCCCCAACGGCGCAGCGGTGCCAGCTACAACCCTGACGCCAACCCGCCTCCTGCCAACTACAACGACATGGTGACGTGGTGGAATGGAGACATGAACGCTCCAGATGCCTTTGAACCAACCGGGGACAACAGCCGCGAAGCTCCCTATAACCAGCTCTATCCAAGGCTGACGACCAAGTCGAATACCTTCACGGTCCACTTCCGTGTGCAAACCTTGAGAAAGGCGCGCAGTACGGATGCGGCGCACTGGTTCGAGGACAAAGATGAAGTCCTTTCGGAACATCGCGGCTCCGCAACACTCGAGCGTTATCTGGATCCGCAGGATCCGGAGCTTGCTGCCCTGGGCAACAATGGACCCAGTGACACCCAAAGCTGGGATCGCTACTACAGATTCCGCATCATCGAACGCAAAGTCTTCTCCCCCTGAGCTTGCTTCTCATGCAAAAACACCCCCCCTCCATCACTACCCGGGCGTTCTCACTGCCCGAAGTCGCCCTCTCTCTGGGCATCGCCACCACGGCACTACTCACACTGATCTCGCTCCTGCCATTCGGCCTGGATACCTTGCGCGAGTCCAGCAGCAAACAAGCCGAGGCCCGCATCCTCCAATCCGTACTGGACCGGTACCAATCCGGCATCTGGATGGAGAAGGACTCGGCCGGGGGCACCGGCAATGTATTGCTCAAGGATAGGCTGCTCTATTTTGACCAGACAGGCACCGAGATGGAAGATGCCTCCAGCGTCGAGTGCGACTATGTGGTGCAGATTCATATCGACGGTCCTCCCACCTTGCACGGAGATGCCAGCGACAATCCCTACCTGCGTCGCGTGCGGGTACGAGTAAGCGACCGGCCCAATGATCCCCAGCGGGCCTTTGCAGATGGCTCCGGACACTACCACGAGCACAGCGTGTGGATCGCGCTTCTGGACCAGACTGGACCCCTGATGGGCCCTCTCCATTCCTCTGAGCTGTGAAAAGAACGCCTTCGCCTCACGGCTTCACTTTGATCGAGGTGCTGGTGTCCGTCTCCGTGCTCGCGCTGATGCTGACCATCCTCGCGGACATGATGACACGGACGCAAGATACCGTGACCAATGCCAGCGCGCATGCCACGGAGTTTCAGGAAGCCCGTCGTGCACTCGATGCCATCAGCAACACTCTGTCGCAGGCAACCATGGACGCGGTGTGGGCTTATCGCCGTTCCACGACGGATGCATCTGCCATCATTGGATATGATCGCACTTCCGATCATCACTTCATTCTGGGGCCGGCATCTGATCTGTTGCGAAGGGACGCTGAGGCAGGGCAGGTGGTGTTTTTCCAGGCTCCCTTGGGGAAGACCAGGAATCAGGCAAAGAGCCGGTTGCATGACCTCGTGAATTGCTGCGGCTTCTACATCCAGTATGGAAGTGACCTCACTGAGCGTCCTGATTTCCTGAGGGCCGGGCAGGCCACAGTGCTGAATCCTGAACGCAAGCGTTTCAGGTTGATGCAATACACACAGCCTTCGGATGACAGCCTGCTGTATGGTGACGCTACGAGACTGGGGTTGAATCGGCTTTCCAATCGGAGTCAGGCGTTGCGGTGGTACCAGGATGATCTCGCCACCGCTTCCAAGCCGCTCGCGGATAACATCCTGGCATTGGTGCTAACACCATATGCCACGCATGCCCAAGGGGCCACTACCTCGCTCTTGCCTGATCCGCAGTACCGCTACGATAGCAGGGACTTCCAGTGGAATGGCTTGAACGAAGCCAACAAATCGCGCCGTCACCAACTCCCGCCAATGGTCAGTGTTACCATCGTCGTTGCCGAGGAGCGCAGCTTCGAAGCGCTTGTTTCCCGAAAGGGAGAGCAGGGGGCAGCAGAGGCGGTGCGAGGGGTTCTGCGAGACCGGTTCAAAGAACACGACAAGCTCAAGGTCGACCTTGAGCTGGTGCAACAAGGATTGAGTGCGCTGCGTCTGCACCACAAGGTGCTCAGCACCATGGTGGCGTTGCGTGGCTCCAAATGGATATCAGAAAATGAAATGTAGCAAATGGACATCACGCAGACACGGAGCCTTCACCCTCGTGGAGATTCTTGTCGTGATCACGCTCGTCGGCATGTTGATTACCATGGCGGCTCTCACCGTGCCCGGCGCGCTTGCCAGTCAGCGGCTCTCGGCTGCGGCTCGCCAGCTGTCCGCTGATCTCAATCATGCCACACTTATGGCACGAAAGGAAAATCGTCCGGTGGAGGTGCGTTTCTATCTGATGGATCCGCTCATGCCACCGGGGGAGGTCGCGTGTCGCGGGTACCAAGTTGCTGTGGTCACAGGCTGGGATGCGGAAGGGCGACCAACCACGAGCTTGGATGCAGAAATGCAGCGCCTACCGGATGATGTGCTCCTCATGCCGAGCCCCACCTACAACACGCTTCATGGCAAGGCGATTCATGACAATGACAATTCAAACGCTGGAGGCGGCGCACCGTATGTCAGCTATTTCATCAACGGTGATGGAACGACCACGTTGCCCAGTCAGGCACCGGCCGTACTCACCTTGGTACGTGAGACCTCCGGTCGCATCCCTGCTTCACTGCCTTCGGATTACCGATCCGTGGTGATCGATCCTCAGACACATTTGTGCCGACTTTACTAACTTGATGGGAGCATGGGATGCTTTGACCCTGCACTTGTTTTTCTTGGGCAAAGACTCGCTTTTAGCACATCGGCTGTACACACCTTCAGGTGCATTCAGCTTTGCGGTGCGAGGTGGCGGTGCACGCCGCAAGGATCGGCAGGTTGTTAGAGCACTTTGGATAAATCCAACCGCAGAGCTTCTGATAGCGCTTTCCCGAATCTGCTCCTGCAGCTGCCGGTTGTTTTGGTAGAGATGCTGAAGGCCCTGGACTGTGCGCAGCACTGCTGCTGCTTTCCTCAGTGCAGCCTGCTGCACGCCCTGTTGCGACGAAGTCGCCAGGCTTTAATCGTTCCACGTTTGCTCGCAAGGCGGAAGGCCGGCCACCGTGCAGTATTGGAGTTGCGAGAACGGCGACTCGCCCCTGCCACCCCCAGATCGATATGCGTTGAATGCCTCACGCACCTGCTCGCAGCCAGCATGATGTCAGCTGCGAGCCAAAGTTCAGCATGCTTTTTGACGAGCACGGTATCACTTCCGCACCGCTTTTCTGCGACGGCGCAGCATCGCGCTTGCTAGTCCAACAAGGGAAAGCATGGCCATCGAAGGTTCCGGCACCGCAGCACCCATGGCGGAAAGCATGAGGTCGTTGCCACCAAATAAAGTGCCGGTGTCAAAGTCTGCGCCATAGAACATCGCAAACTCCATGCCGTCGATGGTGACGAAGCCGTTGGCGCCCATGAGAAGGTACTGGGAAGCCAGATCGTTGTTGGACTCGTAGACCATGTTGAGGAAGTCATTTAGCCCAAAGCCATTCTCACTGACGACCACCCAGTAGCGGCTGCCTAGCCCCGTCTCACTGCCCTGCGCCCACGTGCCATTGATCACAGCACCGTCGATATTGAGGTCGCCGGTGATCGTAAGGCGGTCCGCCTTGAGTGCAGTCGAGCTGTCGAAGTTGACGAAGAGCGTGCTTTGCGATGCGGCTCCGGAAGTCGAGATGAGGTTCACATTGCCCTCGATGGTCAACTGGCCAACGGTCGACATGGTTCCTCCGGTGATCGTACCATAGTTGCCGACCCACACGCCGCCCTCGGCTTTGATAGTTCCGGTGCCACCGATCAAACCACGACCCGTGGTATTGTTTTCCTGGCCAGCGCTATCATTTCCATGGCCAACGCGAATGCCAGCTGCGGCGCTGGTCTTTTCAAGGTAGCCATCGACAATCACGGTGCCGTTGGAGTCGTTCTGCCGCCCTACGAAAAAGAAGGCTTGGGGATCCGTCGATTGATCATAAACCCTGGCAGTCGAGCCGATGTACATGCTGCCCGTGCCTTTTTCACCGATCGTCATGTCACTGTTCAGGTGGTAGAGCTCTCCACCGGTCAAGGTGTAGGTGGCGGTGTGGCCTGCATTCAAGCCGATGGACATCGCGTTGGTCGCCGTGACCTTACCGCCGCTCTGCGTGATGGTGGCGGTGCCTGCAGACGTGTTGGTACCGAAGTCCGCTCCGGTATCCCCACCAGCGAAGAGGTTGCCTTTGATGAGCATTTCCCCCCCTTGAATATCGACGGTGGCAGTGCCAGCGCCACGAGCGAGGTTGAATGCTCCCACTTCCGCGTAGCCTGAGATGAGCCGGAAAGTGCCGTTCCCGTTCTGCCCTAGATACAGCGTGCCGCCAGCCATGACGAGCTCGCCGCCGTCCACTTGAATCAAGCCCGTGGCTGCTCCTTTGGTTGCGTTTGCCGCATTCACGCCCACCTGCATCGAGCTGTTGGCGGTGGTGTAATACTTGCCACCTTGATTCACATAGACGGCACCGTTGCTTCCTGCATTGTTGCCAATCCAATCCCAATTGGTGGAGCGGTTGATGAATTCGCCGCCACTTTCGATGGTCACGGTGCCTCTGCCGTCGTTGCCAATGTAAAGATCGCCCACGTTGCCACCGGTATCGCGGATGAATTTGCCGTCCGTGCGGATGGTCAAGGTTCCAATGGCATTGGCACCCCTGCCGATGAAGGTGTTGTTCCTCGGAGGAGTCAGTCCACTCACAGGATCCACTGCGTTGGTCACGTGAATGTATTCAGCAGAGTTCTCCACGATCATGCGGCCTTCCCCGTTGTAGGCGATGTTCAGTTCACCATAGTACTGGGTCATCCTGGCCCCCACACCGTCCAGGTGCAGCAGTCCCTTGGTTGTGACTCCGTTGTTGGCGTTGCTGGCGGCCACCTCCACGTTTCCGCGGGCATTGAACTGCCCGCCGGCCTTGATGAGAAACACACTTTCGGTCGGAGAGGCATACCGGCCGATACGGGTGATGCTCTGGGTGATCGTCCACTGATTGGTCGTGGCGTTGTAGACGGTGAGGGAGTTGGCGCCTTCCAGAATACCATCGGATTCGATGGTGATGAATCCCGCACTGCCGGGTGACCATGTACCGTCCTGGGTTCCCAAATTCAGAGAAGTGGCCCGCCCGCTTGCCGCTCCGCTCAACTGGTCTCGGAGATTCAGTACTGCGGAACCGGCGGCTCCCGTACCGTCACCGATGCGGATGGTTCCCTGAGCATTGTTCTTCGCCCCCACTTGGATTTCGCCAGCTGGAAGATAGACAAAGCCACTCTTGATGTCCAACGTACCCTGACCATGGTTGCCGATACGTACCCAGGCTCCGCCCACGGTGTGGGCAAGGATGCCCCCGTCGACGGTGATGGTGTTACCATTGTCCACCCCGAAGTCGGTGGTCGCGCCACCGGAGGCATTGGTATTGCCCACACCGGTTCCCTTCCCACTATAGGTGATCGTATGACCAGCTCCAATAGTCACGCTGTCGCTCCCATTGGTACCGGTAAGGGGGGAGGTGCCTGTAGGAATCCAGATGGAAGCGGCGTCATCGATCCAGTGACCAGAGCCGTTGGAAACATACGGTTGGGCGAAGCTGGCGGATTGGAATACTGTAATAAATGAGATTGCAAAAAAACGATGTAGTGTCATGGGGGTCAGTGAGTTATGGGTTCAACTCCTGGACCCGCAAATCACGTAATCGTCACTGGTTGTTCACTTGCCAGCGTCCAACGGAGGCAAGCCCGAACGATTGGATGTAAGCCGCTAGAAAAACCCCCTGAGCGTCCTTGGAGCGCTGCCGCACCCATGACAGCGAAGATTTGCACGAACGGGCTCCCAATGCCGTCCCGACTTTTGGTTCGCGTGAACACCTCTGGATGGAGACAATGTTATTGCTCTACACGATTGCAGTGTAGATGAAAAACAAACGGTGCCTCTTTGCCGATGATCCGATCGAGGCACTCTCTGGGCTAAATTGCCTTCTAAACCTCAATGTCCGACCCACAACGTGAGTGATGCCGTCCAGATGTGATGGCTGACATGTATACGGAGAAAAACAGGAAGAGCAGTCGTGGCGGTAGGCGAGCGCTTCGGTTTCAGTGATGCCAACAGCGAGCAGCATTCTTCCGGAATGAAAGACGTCTCGCAACCACCGCAGTAGAATGCTTCGAAAAAACGGACGTCGCGGAAGTGTTTGCGTGACCGCAGTCAGTGCGGAAACGACAACGTGAAAGGAGACCCGTCAGCGGCCGATATGAAACGGAAATGTCACCAGCTCTCGCCTCGAGAGATGCCCGGTGGTGGATTTTGGCACATTTTCATTCCGACTCCATGAGAGAGGGTGTGGAAGGGCTTGGTGTCGCTCCAAAAAAAGCGCGGGCCGTGACAGCCCGCGCTTCGTGATATCAGACAGAGTTCTTGCTGCGGCTCAGCTTATTTTGCTTCAAAGGGGCTGAGCGCCATCTTCTTGAAGGCCTCCTGCATCTTGGCCACATCATCCTTGGGACCGGTGAGCTTGATGAAGCAGGAGGAGTCCGAACCTTCCAGCACCGCGCCGAGCATGGTGTAGCCGGGGCGCGGAGTCTTCTGGGGGGACATCGGAGCACCATCGAGGAAGGTGCCGGTGGCGGTAAGCAGGGCGATCTTGGTGCCATTCTTTTCCAGATCTTCACGCTTCACTTCAGGAGTTCCTTCGAACTGACCGATCCAGCGTTTGATGTTTGCCTCAACGCCACCGCTGGGGCCGCCGAAGTCATAGTACTTCGCTTCGAGCTTGCTGCCGCCCTCGACTTGATAGTTCACGATGGCCTTGGTCATCATGCCAGTGTTCTCAGCCTGCTTCCATGGAGCGGGCAGAGCGAAGGTGAACTGGCCCACAACGAGCTTGGCGTCTTCCGCACGTAGGGTGGTGGCTGCGGCAAGACCGAGGAAGGCGGCGATGAGGAGTGCTTTCATGAATGGGGATGGATGTATGTATGAGAAAGGGAATGGATGCGTAGACAAGTTTGCCGTGAGAAAACGCTCCGGGCCGAGGATCTCACAGAAAAATCACCTCTTCTGCATCAGGATTCTGCAAAAAAAGAAAGGAGATGGGCAGCACATGGCGGGAGCCCATCTCCTCGGGAGATTCAATCAGTGGAAGTCCGTGGACTTATTTCTCCACCTTCATGGTGCCATTCATGAGCATCCAGTGGCCGGGGAAGGTGCAGAGATACACATAGTCACCAGCTTCCGCAGGAGCGGTGAACTCAAGCACGGCCGTCTGGCCGGGCTGTACCAGCTTGGTGTGGTGAAGCACTTCCGGGGACTCGGGGATGTAATCCTTCGCGAGGGCCTGCGGGTCCGTAAGCATTGCGTTCGCAGCGGCGCCAACCTTCTGCAGGGAGCCGGGCTTGCAGATGAGCAGGTTGTGCGGCTGGGGAATGGTGGCCTTGTTCTCGAGGGTGATTTTTACCTTCTGACCTGCCTTGACGGTGAAGGTCTTCGAAGCCGCGTCATAAGCGAGCGGGTTCGCGTTGTCAGGCTTCAGGGTCACTTCCTTCGCGTCTTCAGCGTGAAGACCGGCGGCAAGCACCAGGGAACAGGCGGCGGTAAGCAGAGTGCGGATCATTTGTGGATAGGTTCGTAATCTGTGCCGGACCACCCGGCAGTTTCAGGAGGCAAAGAACGGACTCTGTCCGGGACGTTTTGCAAACGAAATGGTACATCCAAAAAGCGGCATGATTCTTGCGGAAAGAAAAGTTTCTGGTTCCTTTTCCATGGCGACGCAAGCTGCTCACACTCACGTAGGTATCTTTGATGCCCAGCGATAGACCAGATGGTTTGGCGACGTTTATGAAATAACCCCCAAAATCATCCCAGTTCTCATGTCATCATCCTCTTCCGTTTCTCGTCGCTCGTTCCTGCGCAGTGCCGGTACCTTCATGGCCCTGCCCATGCTGGAATCGGTGGGCTTTCGTGCCTTTGCCGCAGAAAAGGCCGTGACGACTCCCACGAGGATGGCTTTCCTCTACATTCCGAACGGGGTGAACATGCACCAGTGGGTCCCCAAGGGCACGGGTGCTGGCTATGAGCTCTCTCCGACACTCCAGCCGCTCGCAAACCTGAAGGGCGAATTCAATATTTTCTCCAACCTCGCCCACGACAAGGCCGAATCCAACGGCGACGGGGCAGGGGACCACGCCCGCGCGACCGCGACCTTCCTGACCGGCTGCCAGGCCAAGAAGACGGCTGGCTCGGACATCCGCATCGGCCAGAGCGTGGACCAGATCGCAGCCACCGCCTTGGGGGACAAGACCCGCCTGGCTTCCATGGAGCTCAGCACGGACGGTGAACGCACCTCCGGTCGCTGCGACTCTGGCTATAGCTGTGCGTATCAGTTCAACTTGTCATGGAAGACTGAGACCATGCCCATGGCTCCGGAAATGGATCCGCGCCTTGTGTTTGAGCGCATGTTCGGCATGGGCTCGGCCACCGGTTCTCCCGCAGAGGCAGAGAAGCGCCGCCGCTACCAGAAGAGCGTGCTCGATTTCGTGATGGCCGATGCCAAGAGCCTGCAGCGCCGCATTTCCAACTCGGACAACCGCAAGCTCGATGAATACTTCGCTTCCGTGCGTGATATCGAGACGCGCATTGAAAAGGCTGAGCGCATGAAGATCGACATGCCTGCGGGGGTGCACGTTCCCACGGGTATCCCGCAGTCCGCTCAGGAACACATCCGCCTCATGTTTGACCTTCTGCTGCTCGCCTTCCAGACGGACAGCACCCGCGTGGCGACCTTCCTGCTGGCGCATGATGGCAGCAACCGTTCCTTCCCGGAAATCGGCGTACCGGATTCGCATCACAACATCTCACACCATCAGAACAATCCTGAGAAGCTGGCGAAGATCGCGAAAATCGACCAGTTCTATATGACACAGTTTGCCTACTTCCTGCAGCGCATGAAGGAGGCGCAGGAAGGTGGCAAGTCTCTTCTGGACAGCAGCATGATTGTGTACGGCGGTGGCATCAGCGATGGCAATGCCCATGACCATGATCGCCTGCCGGTGATTCTCGCCGGTCGTGGCAATGGCACGCTTAATCCCGGACACCACATCCAGCTCGGCGAAAAGACTCCGATGACCAATCTCTATCTCGCCATGCTCGACCGTATGGGGGTGAAGGCAGAGCGCATTGGTGACAGCACTGGAGTGCTGGAGGGGATCTAAGAGGGTTGATAGCCTGAGGGCAGATCCCTGTCCTCAGTGTCCGTCTTTGAAGTTCTGCCTTTCTGTGTCTCTGCGTTGAGTCCAATACAGAGGAACACACCTACTACCCTTCACGGTACCACCACCGTCGCGCTCACAGCATTCGCCGAAATGGAAAAGACTCCCGGCGGTTGTCCTTGCAGATCCACGGTCACCACGCGCTCGAAGGGAATGATCGCCAGCGTAGCCACCGCATCCTTCGGCCGTGCTGTAATGACAGACAGTGTCACACCGCCAGGGACACGTTGTTGCCGGATGTCGTGAATGCGCGTCGCACCATCATTGAGCGTGCCGGAAATCGTCACGCGTGCCTGCGGGCTGGGAGACGGTTCATAGGTAGCCTCCACGCGTTCCACATCGGCAAGCTTAAGCATGAGGTTGGATTCGAGGGGAAAATCTGCGGGATGCTGCAGCGCCCCATCACCCTGATCTGATGAAACGGCGTTCGGCGGAAGTTTGCTCCGGCTGGTAGTGCAGCCAACTGCACACAGCAAGAGCAACACCAAGACACACTGGGAGAAATAGTCACGCATCTCCTATGAGATACGACGCAGATGTCGCGATTTGATCGCGGAGCGTGAGGGCGAAAGTGTCAGGTTCGCTGGCGGGTTGGGAAACCTTCCATCCCCTGTCCGGTCAGGAGACCCGACTTCCAGAACTCTACCCTAGCACTTTTGCCAGGAAGCGACCGGTCGCGCTGCGCTCATTCGCCGCAACCTGCTCAGGCGTTCCCACAGCGACGATTTCGCCGCCTCCACTGCCACCTGTCGGACCTAGATCGATGATCCAGTCGGCACATTTGATCACATCGAGGTTGTGCTCGATCACCACCAGGGTGTTGCCGGCATCCCGCAGACGCATGAGCACGGTGAGCAGCGTTTGGATATCGGCGAAATGCAGACCCGTGGTCGGCTCATCAAGCAGATACAAGGTGTGGCCCGTGGCCTTCTTCGCGAGTTCCGCGGCGAGCTTCACGCGCTGAGCTTCACCTCCCGAGAGTGCAGCACCACTTTGGCCGAGCTTCACATAACCAAGCCCCACTTGCTCCAGCGCATGCAGCTTGGGAAAGATGGCCGGATGCCGCTCAAAGAAGCGCGTCGCCTCCGCCACCGTCATGTCGAGCACATCAGAGATGTTCCGCCCCTTCCATGTAACTTCAAGTGTCTCCAAGTTGTAGCGGCGTCCTCGGCACTGGTCGCAGGTCACCTGCACATCGCTGAGGAAATGCATGTCGATCGTCAGCAAGCCATCGCCGCCGCACTTCTCGCAACGTCCACCGGCGACATTGAAGCTGAAACGGTTTGGCTGGTAGCCACGCACCTTGGAAGCGGGGAGCTGCGCAAACAATTCCCTGATGGGCGTGAAGGCACCCACGTACGTGGCGGGATTGGAGCGCGGGCTGCGACCGATGGGCTCCTGATCAATCACCACCACCTTGTCGATGGAATCCAAGCCGCTGATACGCTCATGTTTCCCCGGCTCGTCCTTGGCGCCATAGAAGTGGCGCATAAGTGCGCGGCGCAGGATAGTATCCACCAGCGAAGACTTGCCGCTGCCAGAGGGACCCGTCACGCAAATGAAGCAGCCTGCAGGGAAGGAGACGGTGACATTGCGCAAGTTGTGCTCAGAGGCGCCGTGAATGGTGAGGGGACTGCCGGAGACGGTCACAGCGCGCTGGAAGCGTGAGCGTTTCGCTGCAGGTGCGGACTCCCCCGATTCGAGGGTGAGGTCGTCGCCGCCATGGGTGCCTTGTGGTGTCCCATTTCCTATCAAACCCGCACTGCGTCGGACCTTTGGTACAGGGATGCCGCTGCGACCATCCAGCCACGAACCCGTGAGGGACTCACGCTGCTGCATCAGGTCGGTAGCCGGCCCTTGGGCCACGATACGTCCGCCGTGCGGTCCAGCGCCCGGGCCGAGTTCGATGAGCCAGTCTGCTTCGCGAATCGTGTCCTCGTCATGCTCCACCACGAGCACGGAGTTTCCGAGATCCCGCAAACGCTTCAGTGTGCCGATCAGGCGTTCATTGTCCACCGGGTGCAGGCCGATGCTCGGTTCATCCAGCACATAGAGCACACCCGCAAGACCTGCGCCTATCTGACTGGCGAGGCGGATGCGCTGGGCCTCTCCACCGGAGAGGGTGCCGCTCTCGCGATCCAGCGTGAGGTATCCCAACCCCACCTCATCCAGGAAGGCAAGACGCTTCAAAATCTCCCGCTGCAACTCGGTGCAGTACTTCTTTTGCAACTCTGTGAGCACCAGTCCCTGCATCCACGGGATGACATCCCGCACTGCCATCCTGGTGAACTCATAGACATTCACCTTGTCAGTGGATTCCAGGGTTACGCCCAGCACCTCGGGCTTCAGTCTCTTCCCTCCGCACGTCTTGCAGGGCAGGGGATTCATCAATCTCGTGAGCTGGGCGCGCAGTGACTCACCTTTCACGGTGTTGTGCATGCGCTCCACTTGATCCAGCAACCCCTCAAAGGGCTTGGCTACACTCTTCTTGTTGGCATCGATTTTCCAGCCTGTGGGCACCGCCACCTTGCCCGTGCCGTGGAAGAGTGCGTCCTTGAACTTCAGCGGCAGCGCACGGAATGGCGTGTCGATATCGACCTCATAAAACTTCGCCAGTGACTCGATGCTGCGCTGTAGCATGCCCTTGAGCTTGGGCTGCTTGTTCCACCAGGTCTTGATGGCACCATCCTTGATGGACTTGGACTCGTCTGGAACGATTAGCTTCGGATCTGCCGCCATCACCGTGCCCACGCCTTCGCAGGTGGGACAGGCGCCGAGATGCGTGTTGAAGGAGAAATGCTTCGGCGTGAAATCTTCCAGCACCGTGCCGGTCTGGGGATTCGCATACGCCGTGGTGAAGACGCGAAGGTCAGATGGATCGCCATCTCCGGTAAGAAACCGCACCTCGCGCGGATTCCACTTCAAGGCGGATTCGAGTGCCTCCATGAGCCGACCACGTACGCCTTCACGCAGCACGAGACGGTCGAGCACTACCTCGATGTCATGCGCCTCGGTGCGAGTGGTCTTGAGTTTCTCATCGAGCTCGTGGATCACGCCATCCAGCCGCACACGGACAAATCCCTGCCGTTGCAGCTTCTCGAAAAGCCCGCGGAAGTCGCCCTTTTCCTGGGCCACCACCGGCGCCAGTACAATGGCGCGTGTGCCCTCGGGAAGTTGCAGCATTTCATCGGCAATTTCTGCCGGCGTCATCTTCCGCAGCGGCTCACCCGTGACGGGATCATGCGGCTGGCCAGCCGCAGCATAGAGCACACGCAGGTAGTCGTAGATTTCCGTGACTGTGGCGATGGTCGAGCGCGGATTGTGCGCCACGGTGCGCTGCTCAATCGCCACGGCGGGCGACAGGCCATCGATGAAATCCACATCTGGCTTGTCGAGCTGGTCCAGGAACTGACGGGCGTAGGCCGAAAGACTCTGCACGTAGCGCCGCTGCCCCTCCGCATAGAGCGTGTCGAATGCCAGGGAGGATTTTCCTGAGCCACTGACGCCCGTGAGCACCACCAGCTTTCCTCGCGGGATGTCGACGTCCACATTCTGCAGGTTGTGCTGCCGGGCTCCCCGTACCCGGATGAAGCCGGTGGATTGTTCAGTCTGGAGGGGGGGAGATGTGGCCATGAGTCGGATGACCAAGATGCCTGCGCCGGGCTTGCTCACAAGGCTGGATTTTCCAGGCTGACGGATCTCGGTGGCCTGCTGCCGACACCCGCGAGTAGGAAAAGTGGACTGGGTGCGCTAAATGGCGCCTCCGGCCGGTCATTGGCTCTAGGCGTGAATGAGATGCGCAACCTTTCCGTCCGAGGTTGGTTTACACCCGGCATGTCCGCGGTAACGTTCGCTGCCACACCACCTTTTTTAGCCTGGAACATGCCGGACTGGACGCCGAGCACCGCCAACAGCAGCGCCCCGGAAGCATCTCCTGATGAGGAGAATGTCCGCCTCATGCTGCTGGTGAAGCAAGGAGACGTGCAGGCCTTTGAGCAGCTGGTGGAACTTCACCAGCGCGCTGTCATCGGCACCGTTGCCCGCATGCTGAACAATGTGGATGACGCCCACGATGTGGCCCAGCAGGTCTTTGTGCGCGTATGGCGCTCCGCACCGCGCTACGAGCCGAGCGCGAAGTTCACCACGTGGCTTTTCACCATCATGCGCAATCTTGTGTTCAACGAGATGCGCCGCCGCTCCCGGAAGCGCGAGGTCTCGATGGATGAGCAGCAGGAGGACAGCCACCGCGAGCATGCGGACTCTCCCCGGCACCATCCAGACACCACCGTGGCCCAGAGTGAGCTGGAGGAGGCCATCGATCGCGCCATCCAGACGCTGCCGGAGAAGCAGCGTCTCGCCGTCACCTTGCGTCGTGACCTCGACATGCCCTATGAGGAGATCTGCGAGATCCTCGGCATGTCCCTGTCCGCCGTGAAGAGCCTGCTCTTCCGTGCGCGCAACGATCTCAAGGAACGCCTCAAAGGCTACCTTGACGAGGAGTAAACCCCGGGCGGTTCAGGCCGTGGCAGGCACAAGATCGGAGCCGCACGACCAGCAGGTCTCGAAGTTGCCAGGGTTGTTCTCCTGGCATTTGGGACATGGGACTTCCATCTGGCTGGACTCACTGTCCTTTACCACGCAGTCCCGGATGATCTGCACCGCCTGCTCATAGTCCTCATCATTCATCACGCACAGCGCCGGATAGAACTCCGGGATGGGTATCTCTGTCATGAACGTGGTTGTGTCCTTGTTGCGCACAAAAGTGGGGATACCCTCGGCCTCCAGAATGGTCTGAAAGTAGCCCACTCGAGTGTAGTCTTTCTCGCGGAACAGTTCCTTCATGGGAAATTGCGGAGTTAATACATGGCGAACATACCTCCGAAGAGGGACGATGCACCACCACAAAAAAGAATGCTCCGGCGTTCAGGGGCACGCCATCACACCAAGCGTTCGCCGGGCGGCAGCAGATCCGCGCCGCAGGACCAGCATGTCTCGAAGTTGCCGGGGCTTCTCTCCTGGCAGGCAGGGCACACTCTTTGTTGCTGGCCCAGGCGGGCATCCGTCACGGAGTTCTGCTCCAGTACTTCCACGGCGCGCTCGTAGTCCTCGTCATTCACCACGCACAGGGCGGGGAAAAAATCGGGAATGGGTACCATGGTGGTCATGGTTTCCACGTTCTCATTGAGCACAACTGCAGGTATGCCCTCCGTTTCCAGCATATTTCGATACAGCCCGACTCGGGTGAAATCCCTCTCACGAAACAGCTCCTTCATGGTGTGTGTCCCCCTTTTGACAGATGATGGTTCCATGAATGAATCGCGCACGATCACCCGGATGGCCGCGAGTGGCCTGAGGGTAGGGCAGGGGTACTTTCCTCTCTCTGCTAATTCTCCGTCACCTTGCGGTTGTTCTGCCGGTACTCGCTGGGTGTCATGTTCATCTCGCGTTCGAAACCACGGCAGAAGGCACTCATGCTGTGATAACCTACGGTAGAGGCAATTTCGCCGACACTGGACTTGGACTCAAGAAGCAGGGATGCCGCCCGCTCCATGCGTTGCTGGCGGAGCAGACCGGGAATGGTCCTTCCCATCACCGCGCCAAAGAGGCGGCTGAGCTGGAATGAAGTAAGGCCCACCTGGCTGGAGAGGGCTTCCAACGTCGGGGGATGCACGATGTCCTGAAGGAGGATGGACGCAGCGCGTTCTGCGAGGAGGCGACCAGTTGTTTCTTCTGCGACGACAGGCATGAGCACGCCTTCATATGCTTAAATACGCATGTATGCCAGCTTTAACCTTGGCCCAGAATTGCGCCGACCACTGGTCTGTGATCCACCAAGATGGATTTGCACTCGCTCTTCGTACCGCTAAACCACCTTGGCTACAGGACGCTCCTCGAGCATCGATTTCAGGAACGTAATACTCTCAAGGGCTTGAGAATGATAGATTTCTGGATTGCTACGAGCCCTTTTGCCCACCTCCTGTTCGTCGATCCGCGGAGGAATGGACCGAATGGCAATGGAGAGCTCCAAACGGACGTCGGCATACATGTTGTGCCTCTTCAACGTTTGGGTGACCGTGTCCAGAAGCTGAAAGGCATGCACACGGGCAGTCCCCGCCAAGCAATCGGGAGTTGCCTCGATGATCTCCTTCAAGGCATTCAGGTCCTGAGTCAGACGTGCCTTGTCGAAACGTGTAGAAATACCAGACGGATTTTGCCCCATTCGAATAGAATTATAAGTAATTCTGTATTCATTGCCAACTTCCAGACTGAAAATATGTGAGGCAAAATTCAGATTTAGCTCCCCATTGCGACAAAAGCTGTTCATTCAGAGCAATTTAGTCCCAAGGGGCACCTCTCGGTCCGGCACGCAGAGGACTACGTGTCCCTCCTGGTTGTGAAATCCGGTGATCAAGCACTCGGATTGGATGGGGCCGATTTGCTTTTTCGGGAAGTTCACGACTGCCACCACGAGCTTTCCCACCAAGTCCTCCAGAGTGTAGCGGTGGGTAATCTGGGCGCTGGACTTCCTGATGCCCAACTCCGGTCCGAAGTCCACCTGTAGGACATAGGCCGGCTTCCTGGCTTCGCTGAATGGGCGGGCGCTCACCACCTTGCCAACACGCAGTTCCACTTTGGCAAAGTCGCCCCATGTAATCGTCTCCATTTCCATTCGCGGAGTTTATGCCCAGCCTGTTGCACCGCAACCGGTGCGGACCTCTAGGGCAGCTCACGAATCCGCAGTTTGCGGAACTGGATAGGAGAGCCCTCGCTCTCGAGACAAAGGTAGCCAGTCTTCGGGTCGCACGCGGTGCCACCGGAGACTTCCTCGCCATTCACCCAGAGGCGTACTTCGCCGTTGACGGCGCGGATGTAGTACTGGTTCCACTCACCATGGCCCTTGCAGAGGTGTTTGCGGGGGAAGCTGCGCTGACCATTCGGTGAGACAGGAGGGAAGGGGGTCATCTTTACTCCCACTGGGAAGACATCGCCGTTCGTTCCAAACCAATCGGTGGGCCGGCCTGCCTTGGCCTGGAGTTCGGTGTAGCCATGATCGAGGATTTGAACCTCAATCCCCTGTGGCAGACCCGGCTTGCCCGCAGCGGTGAGCTTTTCAATCGACTCTGGTGTACCCCAGAGGAACACGCCCGAGTTGCCGGCGGGCTTCTCATGCATCCACTCCACGACGAGCTCGAAGTTTGTCAGAGGTTTCACGGTGCGCATCACGCTGACCGGTTTGCCGGTGCAGTGGAGCACGCCGTCCTTCCAGCTCCAGGTGTCGTCGGCGCTGTTGACCTTCGTGAAGTCTTCCGCAGTCAGCGCACGCCATCCGGGTTGGGTGTCGTCGATCACGGCGCGAATGCCCGTGGCTGCCGGCGTGGGGTCGGCCGCTCGCTGTGGTGATGTGATACTCAAACTGGCGGCGAGGATGAGGAGGCAGGTGATTGGCAGCGGCTTCATGGAATGTAGTACTCGGTAGGGATGCACTCTTAATCACGCTTTCAATCCACTGAGATCCGGGGGCACAGGTTTTGATTTGGTGATGAAGTCCTCCCAGGTGGCTCCACCCGGTGTCTTGGCTGCGTATTCACCGAACAGGGTCAGAAGCGTGGACTCCACGGCCCCTTCAATGGTGGGATTCCCATTCGGATTCTTTGCAGCGATGGCGGCACGGAAGTCCTCAACATTCTTTTCCGACCCGGTGCGGTACAGGTTCTTCGTATCGCCTCCGCGCCAGAAGCTCTCCTTGTCACCCCGGATCATCACGCGACCGCCGAAGTCACTGGTGAAAATGCCCTTGTTTCCCACGAAGCGGTTGGAACACATGAACGGTGAGCCCCAGCCGTTGAACTGCCGCGAGGCGAAGGTCACCGCTCCTTTTTCAAACTCGAACAGCAGGGAGAAGTGGTCGGACGCATCGCCCAGCTTGTCTGGCCGTGCTCCGCGTCCGCAGTTGCCACTGGCGCGCACGGGGCGGCCGAAGGCCCAGCTCACGATGTCCAGCGCATGGATGTTCTGCTCGGTGATGATGTCTCCACCCAGCGCACGGTGGCGTACCCAGTTCTTCAAGCGGCCTTCCGCTGTGCTGTCATCATCGTCGCGGGGAATCAATTCCGCCTCGTAGTGGCACTCTCCAAACATGAGGTCGCCAATCGCTCCCTCTCGCACGCGCTTGATACCGTCCTGGAAAAACTCATTGCCGCGGGACTGCACATCCGCCAGCACCACGATACCTTTCGCGGCAGCATCCCTGGCAAGTTGACGGATGGTTTCGCACCCAGCCGCATCGATTGCCATGGGCTTCGCGATGAGCACGTGTTTTCCGGCGGCCACAGCATCGATGGCCTGCTGCACGTGAAAGTACGGCGGGCTGTGGATGGCCACAGCGTCCACGTGCTCCAGCATCTTCTTGTACCCGTCCAACCCGGTGAACTGCCGGTCCGCAGCGACCCCGTACTTCTCGCCAAACTTCTGAACCTTCTCTTCGAAGTAATCATGGGCGGCGGTGACCTTGAAGCCAGCATTCTCCACGATGATGTCTGTCACGAAAGTGCCGCGTCCTCCGCAGCCGATGTTGCCGATCCGGATCACAGGGCCGTCATGGACAGGCTTGGGCGGTGCATCCGCGGACGCAGAGCTGGCAAGTTGGCTGAAGACAGTGGCAAGGCCGGAGGTTTGGAAGAAGGAACGTCGGTTCATGCGTGGTGGCTCGAGGGGACAAAATCGAACGGATCTGTAGACCTCCGTCTTCTTCCGCGCACGATATTTCATGCAATAGGGTGCCATCTTGTTAGGGAGCACCTAATGGTAGGGGCGCCACTCAACCCACAGCTTCTTCCTGTTTCTCGCCGAAGGCCTGCTGCACCAATTGACGGAAGACACGCACATGCTCGGGTTCGAAGCGGCCCTTGCGTTGCACAAGGAAAACCTCCTCGTGACCGAACAGGGAGGAAATTTCGCGGACGACGATTTCAGATTCGCCCGGACCGCGCTTCGGAGGCCTCACACTGGCGGCACTTGTTCCGATGGCGATGCCGAAGCCGATGGCTACGTAGTTCAAGAGCAGCGCACGATTCGTGGCCGTCATGATGACATTCATCCGGTCCAGAAGGCCTGCCTGGGCAAACACGTGACGGATCTGTCGGTGGGAACTGCTCTCCTGGGGTGCTAGCACGAGTGGCTCTCTCACCAAGTTGGCCAGCGTGATGCGGCGTGCCGTGGCCAGCGGGTGTCCCTGTGGACACATCAGGTGAAAAGTATGGCGCGTCAGTGGCAGGCACTGGAATTGGGGCATGGGCTCATCTCCAGTCGCCATGCCCATCACGGCGAGATCGGCGCCATCTTCCTCGATGATCTGCCGCGCCAGCCTGGATACCCGATCGACCAGGACCAGCTTCACCTTCGGATGATGCTGCCGGTACTGCATGATGGGACCCCGCAGCGCTCCCGAGAGCGAAGGTGAGGGTGCCACCACGGTCAGCGTTCTCACTGCCGCGGATCGCTTGTCCTCGAACATCTCCCTCAACCCGTCGAATGATTCCACCAGCGGAGCTGCCAGATCCACGAGCGTCTGGCCATCCTCCGTCAGGCGCACCTTGCTCCCATCCGCCACGGCGAGCTGCACGCCATATTCCTCCTCAAGCGACCGAACCTGTTGCCACACGGAAGGTACAGAAAGGTCCAGGGCCGCCGCCGTGCCTGCAAAGCTCCCACAGCGCGACAGTTCCACCAGGGAGCGAATCTGCCGGAAACGTACCTCCTTGAAATAACGACGGGCCGAACCGGTGTCGGGAGACCCGATTCTGCGGGCAGCGGAGCGTTGTTTCTTCATCATGGCATCCGGGGATGCCTCAGAATCACCCGGTCAGGGTTCTGTATCCTGCAAGGGGAGGGAAAGGCAAATGCAATTCTGGGCCGGGGTGCAGGAGTCCCGAGGTTCCCTCACGCTGTCACCATACTAGGGAGACATCACCGCTCCTGTGAACCCCGCAATCCGGTGCTTGCATTCCCCGGCCTTTCATGCGAAGGCTCAGCACAGCCGACAATCAAAAGGAAGGGTGGCTGAGTGGTTTAAGGCACTCGATTCGAAATCGAACGTAGTCAAAAGCTACCGTGGGTTCAAATCCCACCCCTTCCGCCAATTCATGCTCATAATGAGCAAGTTGCTGGCGCGCATCTAGTCTGCTCTGCCAACTTCTCAAGAGAGAGGCAATCCACCTCTAAACCTTCCCTTGAGTCACGAACCTCAGGGGCGTGCTGTCGGGTGACGCGAACTGAGTTTCCCATTTCCAGCACTGTCTGCGGGTTCACTGGCCATCACTTTCTCGGCCTGAAGCAGTTCAGCCTCGATCTCGAACCCACCGTCCGCCACTTTTTTGGCATCATCCAACATGGCGTGCAGTCGTGGTAGCGCCTCCTTCAGTTGGGGCACCTCGGTGAAGGCATGCCTGATGGTGTCCACGCCCTCCGCATCGATCTTCTCCGCCGCATCATCGTAGCCCCGGTCCCTGGCATCATGGGCGCTTCCAAACCCTTGCACAGCCCTCCGAATGAGCCTGAAGGCCCAGACCACGTCGTCCGGTGGAATATGGGGTGAGGGTGGGGCTTCGCTCCCGTCCTGTGGTGGTAGGGCATCACTGTTCTGCATCGGCGAAATGTTGTGGTTCCGCTTGGCGGGTGTACAGTCACCCAATGAGGTCCAATTTGCGTTCTGCCTGCACCCTGCGTCACAACACTCCAAAAACGATAGTTCGTTTGGCCGATTTTCAAGATTGTTCAGCTTCACCAGTCCCCCGGTCCTTCGTGAACACCAGCGTCCAGCTGCTAGCGCACCCAAGCGCTGGCCGCACAAGGCCCACGGAAGATTCTCCAACCCTTCCGTCAAACTTCCCCCCACAAGGTCTGCTTGTGAACATCTCCTTTTGTGCCCGGTTGGAGTACGAATGCGCGGCCGCGGAAGGCGGGCCGCAAAGCGCGGATCAATTGCTGGAGCCCCGTAGTGGCGGGCTTCGCAGGGCGGGGGAACAGTGAATTTGCCTGATGGGGGCTTGTGAAATCCTTCACAAACCCCGTTGCCTCGCGTGACAAACTCGCTACACTCGCCGCCTCTTTTTCCGCGCACTGTATTATTTGGTCATCTTTCGCGTTCAGTCTCCTCCTCACTCCCCACATGTCTGACTTCCTCCTAAACCAAGGCATCATCATCTCCATCATCCTGGGTGCCGTAGGCCTGGGCTACGCGGTGTTCCTCATCAAGCAGATCATGGCTTCCTCCGCGGGGAATGATGCCATGAAAAGGGTGGCGGCCGCCATTCAGGAAGGGGCAAAAGCCTACCTCCGCCGCCAGGTGACCAGCGTGAGCATCATTGCGGTGATCATCACCATCCTCCTCTTCATCTGGAAGCGCTCCGCTCCGGTCCCGGTGGGCTTCATCATTGGTGCCGTGTGCTCCATGATTGCCGGATTCATCGGCATGCGCGTTGCCGTGGTGGCCAATGTACGCACCACCCAGGCGGCGACCGTGGGTCATCTCCAGGCGCTGCGTGTGGCCTTCAATGGCGGCGCGGTCACCGGTCTTCTCGTCGTAGGTCTGGCTCTCCTGTCCGTGGCCTTGTTCTATATTGTCATGTCGGCAGGCGGGCACCAGGCGCACGCCATCGACTCCCTTGTGGGTCTGGCCTTGGGTGCTTCGCTCGTTTCCGTTTTTGCCCGCCTCGGTGGAGGTATCTACACCAAAGCTGCCGACGTGGGCGCTGACCTCGTGGGCAAGAACGAGAACGCACTGGACGAAGACGATCCCCGCAATCCTGCCACCATCGCCGACAACGTGGGCGACAACGTGGGCGACTGCGCTGGCATGGCTGCGGACGTGTTCGAGACCTATGCCGTGACCCTCATCGGTGCTCTGCTCATCGCGTCCCTGTCGAAGTTCGGCGACGCTACCCAGGCCGCCCTCATGTATCCGTTCCTCATCGGTGGCATCAGCATCGTGGGTGCGGTGCTCGGCATCCTTTGGGTCAACATCCGCAAAGGTGGTGCCACCGCGCTCCTCATGCAGGGCGTGGGCATCTCCGCCGTGGTGACTGCCGTCCTGGCCTATCCAGTGACGCAGGCGCTCTTCGGCAAGGCCGAGAAGCTTCCCTTCACTGCAAATGCGCTCTACTTCACGGCCATCATCGGCCTGGTGCTTACCTGGCTGGTGGTTCTCATCACGAACTACTACACCTCCACCGAACACGCTCCGGTACGCAAGATCGCGAAGGCCAGTGAGACTGGCCACGCCACGAACATCATCGCAGGTATCTCCATCGGCAACTACGCCACCGCGCTTCCCGTGTTACTCATCTGCGCCTCCATCGCAGGTGGTTACATGCTGGCGGGTCTGTACGGCATTGCCATCGCGGTCATGAGCATGCTCTCCATGGCCGGCATTATCGTTTCACTCGACGCCTTTGGCCCCATCACGGACAACGCGGGTGGTATCGCTGTGATGAGCGAACTGCCCAAGGAGGTGCGCAAGATCACCGACGAACTCGATGCGGTGGGCAACACCATGAAGGCCGTGACCAAGGGCTACGCCATCGCCTCGGCCGGGGTGGCCGCGCTGGTGCTCTTCGGCTCCTTCTATCTGGAACTTGAAAAGCATCTCGGCCATGTGGTGGAATTCTCTCTCAAGGATCCGAGCGTGATCATCGGTCTCTTCATCGGCGGCCTGCTGCCGTTCCTCTTCACTGCGATGAGCATGAACGCTGTGGGCAACGCCGCTGGCGCTGTCGTGCAGGAAGTGCGCCGTCAGATCTCCGCCAAGCCTGGCATTCTGACCGGCAAGGACACACCCGAGTACGCCACCTGCGTGGACATTGTGACCAAAGCCGCTTTGCGTGAAATGATCCTGCCTGCTCTGCTTCCCATCATCGGCGTGCTCGGTGTGGGCTGGGGCGTGAGCTTCCTGCAGTCCAACCACTTCCTGGGCCATACCGCTCTCGGCGGCATGCTCATGGGTACCATCGTCACCGGCCTTTTCCTTGGCCTGAGCATGACCAGCGCCGGTGGCGCCTGGGACAATGCGAAGAAATACATCGAAGAAGGCAATCACGGCGGCAAAGGCAGCGATGCTCACAAGGCAGCCGTAACGGGTGACAC
The DNA here is from genome assembly GCF_003315205.1 of Roseimicrobium gellanilyticum. Lineage (NCBI taxonomy): Bacteria > Pseudomonadati > Verrucomicrobiota > Verrucomicrobiia > Verrucomicrobiales > Verrucomicrobiaceae > Roseimicrobium > Roseimicrobium gellanilyticum. The sequence goes on from NZ_QNRR01000002.1 coordinate 784,088, forward strand.
CGTGGGCGACCCCTACAAGGACACCAGCGGTCCTGCCATCAATCCGATGATCAAGGTGGTGAACATCGTGGCCATCCTCGTGATTCCGCTGCTGTTCTAGGACGCACTACTGCGAGTACCGCTCCATACACTTTAAGAGCCCGCCTGTTAAACGGCGGGCTTTTTCTTTTTGGCTCTCAGTACGCAATCGTCTTGCCTCCCTGCTTGAGCGTCACCTTCTTCAGCGGATCGATCGAATTGAAGGTAATCGTGTAGCCATTGGGCAGATAGCTCGTGAGCTGGCTTTCGGCATAGCTGAGATAGGGCGCCAGTTTGCTGTAGCGTGTCTGGGAGTTGGTGGAGGCGTTCCAGTCACTCTTCGCCTGTGTGCGACCGCGTACCTGCACCAGCGTGGCCATGGCCATATTGAGCGACTCGGCACGGGCGATGGCCATGTTGAGCTCGGCATCGCTGCGCACTTTGATGAGATTGGGCAGGGCAAGGAAGGAAATGATGCCGATGATTGCGACAGCGGTGAGCATCTCAACGAGTGAGAATGCGTGGGAGTGGGGGAGATTGGCAGGCTGGCGAGACATGTAGGAATTTCTGCACAGGCCTGTGTATCGTCCATGATCCTGCGGTTTGAGCATGGGTCCGCAGGAGGGAGATTGGGGGATAGGCAGACTGCTTAGTAAAAACATCCGGGAAGAGGCTTCCAGGCTGGCCATCCTCACTGAGTCGTTGCAAACTCCGGCATGCCCCGGCGTTTCGACCACATCGATCTTCGTGTGCGCAATCTGGAGGAGGTGCGTGCCTTCTATGACACCTTTCTTCCGGCGCTCGGATTTGCACACGATGCGCAGATAGAAGGCTGGATTCAATACGATGCCATAGGCGAAGATGGCACCCTGCGTGACTTTTTCGGTGTCACCGAGTCACCCGGCCATGTGGCAAACGAAAACCGCATCGCCTTCTGGGCAGATACGGATGCCGAAGTAGATCGACTTGCTGCTGTCGCAGTGAGTGTCGGAGCCAGGAACGTCGAAGGGCCAGGCTTCGAGGTGCCTGGCTACTACGCGGTGTTCTTTGAGGACGCCTCTGGAAACCGGTTCGAAATCTGCCACCGCACCAATTGAGGAGCCTACGTACTTGGCTTCCAGAAAGTTGGCTGTGGAGGTGGCGGGATGGCCGCTCGCGCCGCTTCGTCGAGAGCCCTGCGTCGTTGCAGTTCCAGCTTCAGGCTTTCCTCTCCACGGTTCATGGCCCAGCGGTGGTTCGCGGAGAAGACAGGTCTGCAGAGCCAGGAAAGAGACTGTAGAATGGGTTTGTCGGCCCGGACGCGCCAGTCGAAGAGGATCTCGACCTCGTCTTCGCTCTTCTGGGCGAGTTGCCACTCACCTCTGCCCGTGAGATCCCCTGCGGCGGCAAGGCTGAAGCCATCCGGACGATTCACTTCCGTGATGGTAGAACGCCAGCGCAGAGTGTAAGGCAGCCAGCCTTTTGTGAAGAGATCCATGGACGCACCGACGCCATCCGGTCCGCCCTGGTTTACGATGGTGGTTTCCAGATAAACCGAGGGCCACCAGCGGGGGAGAGATGTACCATCGTACAAGACATCATACACCTCAGCGCAGGTGCCCGGGACCGTCCAGTGGGTCAGAAATGAATACTCAGTGGCTGGCATGACATGGGAAATGCGAGCCGGAACAGTGCCGCTAGTTCCAGCTCATGGTCTCGAGGATCTTGCCGCGCCACAAAGCGTACGCGGTCTCCGTGAGATGCAAGCCATCGTTGGTGAATTCTGCTTTCAGCCGCCCTTCGCCGTCCGCCATCAGGGAGTGAAGATCGACAAAGGTGCACTTGTATTCCGCCGCCAGACGTTTGAGCCGGGCGTTGAACTCGCGCACCGGGGTATTCTGCTTGTCGTGGTTACCCCGGGTGGGCAGGACCGATTGCACATGGACGCGAAGTTCGGGAGAATGCTCGCGAAGCCGCTGGAGCAGAGTCCGATATCCCGTCTCCATGGAATCCACCGATTTGCCGGAGTTCAGGTCATTGATGCCGATGAGGATGAAGACATCCGTGGCCGCGCAGTCGAAAACGGAATTGTCCAGCCTTTGCAAAACGCCACGCGGATCATCGGGCGCCATGTTGTTCCCGATGACGTCGGCCCCGATGCCTCGGTTCAGCACTCGACGCCCAGGGAAGTGCTTGGCGACATCGAAACCTTCCGTGATGCTGTCACCCAGCAGTACCACATTCTGGAAAACCAGGTTCTGCTCCTTGAAGGCCCGCACCCGGTTCTGCCAGTGCATCTTGAAGATGGCTCCCCAGTCGGGTGGTGGAGCCTTGGCTTTCTCGGCCGTCGGAGCGTCTGGTTTCTTGTCCTCGGCAAAGACTGGATGTGTTGCCTGGAGCAATAGCGCGAGGAACGTGCAAAGGGCAGGGGAGGCCAGACGGTGTATCATAAGTTATCAGGAGACGCTGGGAACGTCGAGCGGAGGTTTGGGCCCGGCCCCATCTCCGGGTGGGGCAACGGCATTGTCCTTGGGCGCGGTCACCTGGCGGAAGCGCTCCTCGTAATTCTCGTGGTTCGTGCCCATGAGCCGGTCCCAGAAATTGAAGTACAGTCCATAGTTCCCGCGCATGGACTCGTGGTGCATCACGTGATTCGTGGGGGTATTCATGAGGTACTTGAGCGGCGTATTCATCAGCCAGCGTGGATGCACCTCATATCCGGAGTGGCCGACAACGTTGTAGGCGACCTGCCAGAGCATGAAAATGCCGAAGGCCCAGAGATGCATGGGCATCACCGTGACCACGATCGGGAAGATGGCTGCCTGTACTACCGCCTCCAGTGGGGAAAAGGCATAGGCGGCCCAGGGCGTGGGATTGTGCGAGAGATGGTGCACCCGGTGGAAGAGCTTGAAGAGCTTGCGGTGATGCATGAGCCGGTGCGTCCAGTAGAACCAGGCATCATGAATGAAGATGGCAATCACAATGCTCATCCAGAACCAGAGCTGGCCATGCTGGTCGATCTTCCGATAGATCTGCGTGTATCCATGTCGCGAGGCAATGATGGTCAGCGCCCCAACCATGGCAAAGACAACCATGGACATGGCCGAGTATCCGATCTCGCGCCAGACCTCGCGACCCCTGGGGAATTTCGTGATGATCTTCCGGGCGAACCACTTCCGCTTGAAGATCACGTAGCACAGCAGCCAGGCGATGCCTGCGAGCAGGGCGTAGCGAATCGTCAACTCAAGCGTGCTTCCCGCGGTGAGTTCGAAGAAGTTCCATTTTCTGAAGGGTTTGGCGGCGAGCAAAAACGTCATGGGGGATGGTGGGGCTGAGGCTTCTGTTCCCGGCTGTAACGATCGTGCGCCTGCCGCACGAAAAGTTCACTTCACGAAAGACGTGGCTGACCGTCTTCTGGTTTCCATCATTTTCCAACAAGCAGGAAGATGCCGGCCACGAGGGCGAGGATGGCCATGATGACTTGAATCTGAGGAAAGCCCACATTCAGCCCGACGAGGCCCTGGAGGATGAGATAGATGGCAAGGAGGAGGGTTCCGATGCTCTTGGTGATTTTCATGGTGGGAGGTCTGGGGAGGTTTGACGGGCGATGCGTGGCGCATCGCGCCGATTGTACGGAAAGGCCGTTTCGGTGTCATTCCTTTTGCTGTCGTCCATGGCTGGAAGGCGATACCGGCCTTGGGAAGGGTATTGGACGTGCGCATTCTCGCACCCATCCGGAGCCTTCGACGCAGCCGATTTCCAAGGTGAAAACGATGTGAATGCGGTTTTTGAAGACAGCGCTGTGTCCTTTTACGCGGATCCTGTGGTCAGGACACGGCTGATGGAGTTTCTCGGGGAAGATGTCGCTGGCCAGACTTCGGCGGTGTACCTGACTTGCTCCGATGGCGTCCAACTCGATCCCCGCATGTTCCGGTTGCCCTCGGAGATCGATTGGTTCCTCGGGAACAATCTGGATATTGCCCGATCATTGGCGGATTCAGCGGCAATCCTCATGCATCTGGATGTGGAGTACGTGAGCTTCGCGCATCCGGCCGAGGCCTATGAGGATCCGGAGCGCGCTTTTGGCCTGCAGGAGCCCGTGGTGAGAGCCATTGAGGCACAACTTCTGCGCTGGGGCATCAAGCCGCTGCATCTCATCACGGGCCAGGGGCATCACTTTGTCTGGAAAATTGATCGCGATTCGGACCTTGCGAAGAGAATCGAGGCCCTCTCTCCCACGCCGGAACTTACGGAGCGATGCATGGCACGTGTGCCGCCGTTCCTTCAGGGACGCATCACGCCCCAGATGCAGGAGGTCTTCAGCGGGGTGGGGCTGATCATGGAGTATGTCGCCCATTGCGTGAAGGAGGAGGCGCGCGCCTCGTGCAGCATTCCCATTGAGCTCACTGCAGTGCACGTGGATCATCGTGGCTCTCGCAGGCGGGAGTTCATCTCCATCGATATCTCTGAGTACGGTGATCCCCTCCACACTCGGATGGTGCGGCTTCCCTTCACGAACTATCGCAAGCCCAAGCTCATGGAACTCACCGGCCTGCTGCCGACAGGAGAGCCCGCCCAGACTCTGCGCGCGATCCCACTTCATGAAATGGACGTGCAGATGGCGCTGAAAGTACGTCGCAGTGAGTCCGAGGTGCGCGACCTGGCACGGCGGGCCTGTGTGCGTATCCCAGACCAGACCTTGGGCTCCACAAAACTCTTCCATGAGTACATGGCCTCACGACTGCGCCACTTCCACGAGTACTACTATTCCACGAAACACGATCCCGTGGAGTGCTGGCCAGATACCTACGACCACACGCCCATGGACCCACTCCCGCCATGCGTCCGACATATTGTGCAGAATCCCAATGATCTCCTGCTGAAGCCTGCCGGCATGCAGCTCGTGGCCCGTACGTTTCTGGCGCAGGGCTGGCATCCCAGGCACATCGCCGGATACATCCGTTCGCGCTTCGAAAAACCCGAGTTCGGCTGGGGCGTAAACTGGAACGATTACGACACGGCCACCCGTGCCGACTTCTACGTGAGGAACTTCATCGGGCAGTACGAGACCCGTCTGGACCGGCTGGAGGACTACAACTGCGCTTCCACGCAGGAGAAGGGCTTCTGTTGCGCGCCGGAGGACCCCGGCTGCTGCCTGCTCCTGCACTACGAATCCCTCATCGAACGCCAACACCGATGAATCCCTGGCTCATTGGTCTGTCCACCGGTTGCTTCTACCGCCGGAACATCATGACCATCCTGGAGGATGTGAAGGCGAGCGGATTTCATGACATCGAAATCTGCTCCTTTCCCATGCATCTGAACTACCATTCGGAGGAAGACGTGCGTCGTGCGGGTGATCGCATTCGTGACCTGGAGCTCAATGCGTATTCCTTTCACGCGCCCTTCGCGAACCATATCGACATCACCTCGCTGGATGAAGGCGTCCGTGAGAAGGCGGTGGTCGAGCTGGAGCTGGCATGCAAGGCGGCTTCGTGGATGGGAGCAGAGCACATCGTGCTGCATCCTGGTCCCGAGCGGGAAGGTCGTCCGCCGCAGGGGGAATTCCTGGCGCACATGGAGCATGCCGGGAGATCGCTCAACCGCGTGGGCGCGTATTGCGGCGAGCTCGGCGTCAAGCTGATGCTGGAGAACATGCTGCCACACCTGCTCTTCGGCCATATCAGTGATCTCATGTTCTTGCTCGGTGAAATCAAGACACCAGGCGTGGGCATCTGCCTAGACACAGGGCATGCCAATCTCGCGGGTGAACTCGGTCGTGTGATTCCCACCTTCTCAGGTCACCTGAAGATGCTGCATGTGAATGACAACAAGCGGAACTACGATTCCCACCTGCCGCCCGGCGAAGGGGTGATTGATTGGAAATGGGTGGCGGATGAACTGCGGTACAATCACTTTGAGGGCGGGCTCATCCTGGAGCTAGCGGGAGACGAGCATGAGTCTACTTCGGTGATTCTGGAGCGGGCCGTGCGAGCGAAGGAATATCTGCGTGGGGTGGGGGCGTAGGAGAGTGGGGTGGGTGTGTTTACGTGCATTGGATTCAACGCAGAGACACGGAAACGCAGAAGAACTTCGGAGTCTGAAGAGCGAGGATGGAAATGATATGCATCGTGCGGTTTGGATTGCTCCCGTTACCAATCTTCCTGCTATTTTCCCTTTGCGTGCTTCCTCTTCGTCTTCCGCTTCCCCGCATGCAGCCGCTTGTCCAACAGCACTACCACCGCCGCTTCTTGCGCCTTCAAGTTCCTCAACCCTGAATCCACAGCCGGATCCAGCTTCTGCTTGATGGTCTCAATGGTGGCGCCCTCCAGGTAGCAATCGAGGATGGCAGGGTGCACGTAACACTTGCGACAGACTGCCGGAGTATTCCCCAGCATGCTGGCCACGGCTTCGATGGCAGTCACGATGTTCTTCTTCGCCTGCGCCTGCGAGGTGAAAGACTCAAACTCGCGCAATGCAATCGCCGCAAGCACGGTGCCGGCCCAGGTGCGAAAGTCTTTTGCCGTGAAGTCACTCCCGGAGATCTCGCGGATGTACGCATTCACCTCGGACGAACCCACGTCATGCACGCCTGTCTCCGTTTCGTAGGCAAAGAGCTCCTGTCCCGGCAGATCCTGACACCGTCGTACCACACGTGCGAGCGTGGGTTCCTTCACGTCGATGTCATGCTTCTTCCCGCTCTTTCCCCGGAAGCTGAACTTGATCGTGCTGCCCTTCACCTTGGCGTGATGATTACGAATCGTAGTCAGCCCGTAGGATCCATTCTGCTTCGCGTACTCATCATTGCCGATGCGAATCAGCGTGGCCTCCAAGAGGCGAACCACGGTAGCCAGCACCTTGTTGCGTTCCATGCCCCGAGCGCGGAGATCCCGCTTCACCCGGCGGCGAATTTTGGGCAGAGCGCGCGCGAAGGCGAGGATGCGGTGGAACTTCGTTTCATCTCGCGCCTGCCTCCAGCGCGGATGGTAGCGGTACTGCTTTCGTCCGCGTGCATCGCGTCCAGTGGCTTGCAGATGCCCATTGGTTTGGGGACAGATCCAGACATCAGTCCACGCCGGAGGAATGACGAGGCTCTTGATGCGGTCCAGCGTATCGGCATCGCGCACACGCTTTCCCTTCGCGTCTTCGTAGAAGACACCGTTCCCCTTCTTCACACGACGCAAGCCCGGACGGTCATCGTTGGTAAAACGCAGCCCTGCTTCCTCCAGCTCCACAGGGGGCACTGACATCAGGGCCAGCTCTGGAGCACGCTTATCCATTGACGATCTCCCCACCGTTGGGATGCAGCACCTGCCCGGTCATGTAGGAGGAGTCATCACTTGCCAGGAATACATAGCACGGGGCCACTTCATTCGGCTCACCAGCGCGGCCCATGGGCACATCCGATCCGAAGGTGGAGACGTGCTCAGGCGGGAAGGTCGAGGGAATGAGCGGCGTCCAGATGGGGCCCGGGGCCACGGCATTCACCCGGATGCCGCGCTTCACCAGCGAGTGCGCCAGGGAGCGTGTGAAGCCGACAATCGCAGCCTTCGTGGACGCGTAATCCACCAGTGAGGCACTGCCGCGATATGCCGTGACGGAGGTGGTGTTGATGATGACACTGCCCTTCTGCATATGCGGCAGCGCGGCCCTCACGAGGTGGAACATCGAGAACACATTCGTGCGGAAGGTGCGTTCCACCTGCTCCGCGGAGATGAACTCGAAGTTCTCCTGGGGATGCTGCTCGGCAGCGTTATTCACGAGAATGTCAATGCGGCCAAACTCCTGCACCACGGCTTCCACGGCTTGCTTGCAGGCTGCTTCATCACCGATATCAGCAGCGTGGGTGAGGCAGCGGTGGCCGAGTTTCTTCACCAGCTTGGCGGCTTCGGAGGCGTCCTCGTCTTCATTCAAATAGACGATGCTCACGTCCGCGCCTTCTGCAGCAAAAGCCAGGGCGACTGCGCGTCCAATGCCGCTGTCTCCACCGGTGATGAGAGCCACACGATCCTTGAGCTTCGGTTCGCGTGCGCGATGGCGCGGCTCTGCGTGTGGTGCGGGCTCCATGACTGACTCGAGTCCAGGTTGCCGCGTCTGGATTTGAGGTGGCCGAACGGGCTTCTCTTGTTGCTGCATCTGGGCCATGGTCGTAAGGAGAAAGGCTGAAGTTTCATCGGGGTCAGGCCCCGCAGACCTCGTGGTCTGATGTCCTGTTATCGGGACAGCGAGCAGGCATGGCTGGGTGGTGGCATTCGGCCGATGGCCACGCGGCCTTGAGAATTCGGCCTCCGTGCAATCGCCGCCCACCGCGCATCCGATTCACGAAGTAACCCCGTTACCGCCATGCAAACCTACTCCAATCGAAGGCAGTTTCTCGGCCAGACACTGGGTCTGGCGGGTGGGACGTTTGCTGTTCTCCAAGGCCAAGGTCAGGCTGCAGATGAACCTCGCCCCTCGCAGCCCAAGAGTGCTGCACGTCAAGTTTCGCCAGGCAAGAACAACGGTGGAGGCACCGTGCCACTCGCGCCGCCGGACAAGCAACCACCCGACCTCGATGTGCCTGATGCACCGGATCGGACGCTGGGCTGGGCCATCGTGGGTCTGGGGCAGTTGGCTCTGGAAGAAATCATGCCGGCCTTCGGTGGATGCAAACTCTCAAAGCCGACCGCGCTGGTCAGTGGCCATCCAGATAAGGCGCGCCGTGTGGCTCGGGCGTATGGCATTGCTGAAGACGCCATCTACAGCTACGAGAACTACGACAAGCTGGCCGAGGACAAGCGCGTGGACGTCATCTATATCGTGCTGCCCAACAGCATGCATGCGGAGTTCACCATTCGCGGGCTCAAGGCTGGGAAGCATGTCCTTTGTGAGAAGCCCATGGCGGGTAATGTGAAGGAGGCGGAGGACATGATTTCTGCGTCCAATACCACGGGCAAAAGACTCGGAGTGGCCTACCGGCTGCACTACGAGCCCCTGAATCGCAAGGTCATGTACCTTTGCCAGGAACGGAATTTCGGCGCGGTGAAGACCTTTGTGTCCTCCAACTGCCAGGATGTGAAGGCTCCGAACATCCGCCTGAGTGGCACGCTCAAAGGAGGTCCGCTGGGTGATGTGGGTGTGTACTCCATCAATGCGGCACGCTATGTCATTGGTGAGGAACCGGTGGAGGTGAGCGCGTACATGCACGAACCCAGCGATGATGATCGATTTCGCGAGGTGCCTGAGAGTGTGAGCTTCCAGATGCGCTATCCTTCAGGAGCGCTGGCGCATTGCGATTGCTCGTTCGGCACTGCGGAAAGCCGCTTCTACACCGTGCATTGTGCGAAAGGCACCATTGGTATGGATCCCGCCTTCAGCTATCGGGGCCTCAAACTGTGGGTGCGAGAAGGGGATGCCAAGGGCGGCGATGCAGCCAAATCTGAGCTCCTCATCCCTCAAGTAAACCACTTTACCGAGGAGATGGATGGCTTCTCAGATGCGGTGCTGCATGACAAGCCCATCCTTACACCCGGATCGATGGGGCTGGCAGATATGCGAATCATCGCGGCCATCGAAGAGGCGGCGAAGACAGGAAAGTCCGTGCCTGTGAATATGGTCTGATGCGAAGAAGGACCAAGCTGACCCCAAGGCACCGCATTCGCGGATAAAAATTGAGCGCAGATCGTAGCGGTTCTGCGCGGAATGGTCACGCATTATCCACCGTGGAAATTGTCGTCCGATTTGCCTTGTTTCTTCCAAGAAATCCAAGGCATAACCGTAGTGCGTGATGATGAATGCCGACGGAAATCCTGCTTCTCCAAGAGATACTGCAAGCACCAAGCCCGCAGTTACCATCCAGAACCTGACGCCGACCTCTTCGGAAGCCATCCCTGAGTACCCCACGGCACCGGGAGCGATGCCGGTCATTCCCCCGGCTCCCTCGAAGGTTGAGGCCACCATTGTTTCCGTGGTGGATCAGGTGCCACTGGCAGCAGGCCATTCCTTTGCGCCCGTCAAGCAACCCGGCCTTTTCTCCACGTACTGGAAAAAAATCGGAGCAGGCTCGTTCCTGCTGAGCCTCGCCATTCATGCAGGTTTGCTGGCCGTTGCGACGCTGATTGTCACCACCGTCGTTACCGGAGACAAGCCGGTGGATTTCCTCCCGGGTGGTGGAAGCAAGGCGGGGCAGGAAGCTTCGCAGGCACTGGCAAACACGGTGCAGATGAAGAAGCGCAACTCTTTGCGGCAGACCACGCCGATGCAGAAGATTGTCTCCCTCAACAGCACAGCTGCCATCAGCCTGCCGGACATGCCGCAGGATCCCATCGACATGCCGGAGATGAGCAGCATGATGGGCGGGGGGGCCATGGGCAGTGGTGGATTCGGATCCTCCGGCGCCGGTGGTGGATTTGGCACCGGGCAGGGGATTGGAGGCATGAAGGGCGTCACCTTCAAACCCATCGTCATGTTCGGGAAGGATCTGAAGGCACGGAAAATTGCCGTGATCCTTGATGTATCAGGATCCATGACACCCCACCTCACCAAGGTGGTGAAGGAACTGGACCGCGTGGCCGCCGGCAGCCGCGTGATGCTCTACGTCGGATGCGGCGTGGCGACGCCCAAGGACAAGCGCCTGGACAAGGACGCCATCAAGACCAGCAGCAAGAGCAAGGATGATGACAAGAACTTCGAAGTCTTCTGGAGGAGGAGCCATCCTCCCAAGACTCCTGCTGGAGGTCCACCGCCTGACCCCAAGCAAGGGCCCGTCCAGGAGGAGGCGGTGTTCAGCCTCATGCACAACCGCTCAGAAACGTACTTCATGAAGAGCCAGGGCATCCAGTATGCATGGATCGCTCTGCTGGCTCGCGAGTTGGGCGAAGCGGACGCGCTCTATTGGTTCTCTGATTTCCAGGATCAGGTCGACGATGCGCAGATGGAAACCGTGCTGAGGACGCTCAAGCGCCGCAAACAGCGTCTCTTCATCCACGCCTCGGGTAACGGCAAATTCTTCGAAAAGATTCGCGACGGACTGTGCCTGCCCTCAGGTGGCGAGGTGGTCGAGTCACAGCCTGAGAAGAAGCCGGCACCCGCGAAGTAAAGCGGGCTGCGGCCAAGTGCGTTTGGTGGCTACTCCACCCGAATCAACGCCACCACAAAGCGCAGCGTCTCATTCGGACCTATGTCCGGGGGAGCGCCACGAGTGCCGTAGGCGAGGTGGGAGGGAATGACGAATTCATATTGCGCCCCTTCCTGCATGAGCTGGAGGCCCTCTGTCCATCCCGGGATCACACCGTTCAAGGGGAAGGTGGCGGGCACACCCCGGCTATAAGAACTGTCAAATTCCGTGCCATTGAGCAGCGTGCCTCGGTAGTGCACCGTGACCGTGCTGGCGGCGGTGGGACGGCGCCCGGAGCCAGGTTGTACCACCTTGTACTGCAGTCCGGAGGCCGTGGTGGTGTAGCCGGCCGTCGTGCTGCCGGGGGACAGTGGACCTTCCGTAGCGGGTGGAGCGGGAGTCGGGGCTGGCTTTGCAGGCTCCGGTGAGGAGCACGATGCCAGGGCGGCGGTGGCCGCAAGGAGAGTGCAGAGGCGTTTCATGGGAGTTGGAGAGGTGTGAAGACGGAAAGCTCCGAAAACAAAAAAGCCGCGGAGTTTGCTCCGCAGCTTTCTAGCAGATCGCCCTGAGAGGTCGATGTTTATCTTGAAGGGATTAGTACACCTTGAGGAGTTCCACCTCGAAGATGAGCGCCTCGTTCGGACCGATGTCGCGCCCCGCACCCCGGCTGCCGTAGGCGAGCTTCGAGGGGATGAAGAACTGATACTTCGCGCCTTCCTGCATGAGCTGCACGCCTTCCGTCCAGCCGCGGATCACGCCGTTCAGGGGGAATTCGATCGGCTCGCGACGGGCATAGGAGCTGTCGAACTCGACGCCGCTGATCAGTTCACCGCGGTAGTGTACCAGCACCGTATCCGTGGCCTTGGGGGATTTTCCCGTTCCGGGGGTAATGACCTTGTACTGGAGGCCGCTGGCGGTGGTGACTACGCCTTCTTTCTTGGCGTTTTCAGCGAGGAACTTTTCGCCTTTGGCGAGTGCGATGTCGGACATGGGAATCGATGTTGGAGGATTGAACGGGTACTGACGGAAAGCGGAGCCTACCGAGCAGCGGGACTTCGGCAAGGACGGTGTGCATTTGCCTGGCTCAGGCCCGCGGTTTCAGGTCGTGCTCAAGTTCGCGGCGATCCACCGGGTTGCGCGCCTTGATCCTGTGGTCGCGTTTGGCACGGCGCTCGATGGTCATCTGGCGTTTCTTGCGCTGGGCGCGGAGCTTGGCGATTTCGCTGTCGAGCTTCAGGTAGGCCTCATAGCGTCCAGCATCCAAAGCGCCGGTTTCCACGGCAGCGCGGATGGCGCAGCCCGTATCCTTGCCATGCTTGCAGTCGAGGAATTTGCATTGGGCGGCGAGATCATCCACGTCGACAAAGCGATCCCTCAGTGTGGTCTCATCCGTCCACATCTGTATTTCTTTGATGCCAGGATTGTCCACCAGGATACCGCCCTTGCGGAGCACCATGAGCTCGCGGGCCGTGGTGGTGTGGCGGCCTTTGCCGGTGGTTTCGTTCACTTCACCGGTCCACTGGTACTCGTCGCCGAAGATGGCATTCACCAGGGCTGACTTGCCCACACCACTGGAGCCTATGAGCGCAATGGTCTGCCCTTTCTTGAAGTACTCTTTCAGTGGGCGGTGCTTCTTAACGCTTGTGATGTGCACATCCACCTCGGATGAAAGCTCGCGAATGGCCGCCGCCGCCTCTTCGTTCTCCTGCTTTGTATAGAGGTCGGATTTGTTCACCAGCACCACCGGCCTGGCGCCACTGCGGGCAATCACCGCGAAGTAGCGTTCCATGCGCCGGAGATTGAAATCGGGACCCGCGTCTGTAACCACTACTACGGTGGAGACATTGGCCACGATGACCTGCTCTTCCGCGCTATTGCCGGGTGCTTTGCGGGAGAGGCAGGTCTGCCGGGACAGGCGCGCGCGGATGACGGTGTCTTCACCTTCGCCGCCCAGATCCAGCGCCACCCAGTCGCCTACAGCAGGCAAGGCGGCATCCGACTCCGCGTCGTGATACACCTTGCCACTCATCACGACCTCCACATCGTCATAGCCACCCTCACCGTCTTCGATGAGAGCGCCGTAAGTGATCTTGTTGTCGCGGATCAAACGCGCAGGCACCCAGCCATTCTTTTGGAATGGGGCAAACTCCTTCTCGAAAGCTTCGTTCCAGCCTAGGTCAGCGAGGGTCATTAATCACACGGGGAAAGCTAAACTACGATACAAGTCGCGAATTCCAACCGGGAAGTACAGGCGCGACCGGCTGGCAAAGTGGACCTAAGAATTCGCATCTCCGCAGTGGCCGGGATGCCACGAGAAGAGCACTGCATTCTGCAATAGGGACCGTAATGGGAGAAAGGGGTTCGGATCCGGTGAGGTCCCGGGCGTGAGCCAGTTACGGAGTGCCTCCGAGGGAGGCCGCTTCGCTCCCCACCTTCTGCGGCCCATTGGCGGGGGCGGGGGCGAGCACCGAGTGCTCGCCAGATGCGCTGTTTCGTTGAAACGCGACGGTGGCGGCCAAAAGCATCAGCTCTACAAACAGCTTTGTGATCGCGAGCTTTACCAAGGTCCACGCATGGACCCCAGGCAAGAGACGCTCCCAGTTGTCCGGAGTATGCGCCACAAATCCGATTGCAAGATAGGCCACGGTCCCCAGACAACCCAGCAGCAGGGCCAACCGCGCAAGGCGCCGCCCCCAGTCGGAGCGTAGATGCAGCCCCAGAATTCGCCCAGCGATGAGGTGCCCCACAAAGACAGCCGCACGCCCCAACACCATGGCCAGGCCCAGGCTTCCTCCAGCGATCGTGGCGCAGAGGAATACAAGGAAGTCACCCAGCAGCGACAACAGCATCACCGAGAGGTGCCGCACAAAAACATAGTAGATGCGGATGGAATCCAGCAGGGGATTGAAGTGCGAGTCCCGATTGTTCTCAATGTAGACCGTGGCAATCGGCACCTGGGTGATGGTCATGCGCTCGCGGGCCGCCATCACCAGCATTTGCATCTCGAAGTCGTACCCGTTGATCCGCACATGAAGCAGGGAGACCATGAGCGAGCGCGGGATGGCCCGCAGCCCAGTCTGGGTATCCGTAAGACAAGGCCCCATGAGGCCCTGATACACCGAACGGGTAAGGGTATTCCCAAAGCGGCTGCGCAGCGGCACGTCCCCGGAGAATCCGCGGGAGCCGAGCACCAGTTCGGCCGGAGTCTGCATGGCGCGTTCACCCACCTTGAGAATGTCCACCGGCAGGTGCTGCCCATCGGCGTCGGCGGTGACGAGCACACTGTTCGCCGTATCCGTGCAGAGGAAGTGGTTCATGCCCGTGCGAAGTGCAGCCCCCTTGCCCAGGTTGGCTGCATGACGCAGCAGCACGACCTTGTGATCCTTCGCGGCCGCCTCGAATACCTCCTCGTACTTCTGCCCGCTGCCATCATTCACCAGGATGATCCGGTTCACCCGGTCATCCGCGGAGAGGGCGGAGACGACTGACAGAAGCTGCCCCGACGGCATGAGCGCCGGGATGAGGACGGTGATTGGCATTACCGACTGCTTGTAGCAAATGGCCGGAATGCAACAAGGCTATTTTACTTTTCCTCAGTGGCCGTTGCCATTCCGGCTGTCACTGCGCACATACCACAGGCAATTGTACCGCAGGGCGTGGCTGTCGTGGAGCTGGAAGAACTCCGAGAGGGACACTTCTCCGCACTCACGCCTTTCCCCGCCGAACTGGTATTCGGCGGCAAAGGCCAGGCAGTGCCGGGGCGAGGCCTCCAGAAGGCGCTGCATGAGGTCCATCACATCGTCGCGAGTTTCCGAGCGGAAGAGCAGGGCATCGTCGCAGGGCCAATCCATCACGGTACCGGCATAGGGAGCGCCCTTTGCGCCTTCGAGCTCTTTATTGGCAAGGTTGACCATCACGCCGCTCAATTCGTCGAAGGTGGGCTGAAAAAGCCCCCGGCGGCTGACAAGGTCCTGCTCCGTACGGCACGCAAACGTGGGGTACCTCGGAAGCGGGGGAGCTTCTGGACAGTCGATGGAAATGAGTTCGATCGTGGGCACGTGTGGACGCTGTATTTGCGCACACGACGCCCGTGCAGGTAACTTTATTAGCCCGCCATAGACAGGTTTTTAGGCACACTGATTATTAGTTTTTGGGTGAATTCAGGGCCTTGTACTCTTGTGTTTTCGCCTGCGACTTTTGTGACCCATTTTGGGACTTTACATATTCCTCTGGAGAAAAATTTTCAAGTGGGAATTCCTCCCATCCCTTCGCATCAAAGTGCCACCATTCGCTGGGGAAGATCACAAATCCATGCTTGACCATGACCTCCTGAAGTAGCGTCCGGTTCTTCAGGACCTCGGGGGAAACGAGCTTGAAATCGGCCGCGGCTTTCGGGGTGAAATCATCGTAGCCGGTCGGCATGGGAAGCTCCTCCCCGCTCATGAGATCGATGAGTGTGAGATCCACCGCTGCACCGCGATTGTGGCGGGAGCCCTTCACAGGATCCGCGACATAGTTTGGATCCGGCAGCGTTTTCCAGAATTCGTACTGCACCGAACGTGGACGGTAGCCGTCCCAGATCTTCAGCCCGAGTCCCTGAGCGGCCAGCTCCTTTTGCACCGCAGCCAGTCGGTCCACCACCGAACGGCGCAGCAGACAGGTGTTCGATGCATAAAATCTCTTTTTGAAAAAATTCTGATCGGTGGCGTACGGCAAGGAGATCACTATGCTTGGGATCATCGAGGAGACTTCCACGAACTCGTGGCCCGGTTTGAAGGAAGTAGGGGAAGGCGGTGGCGCGGGCTTGGAATCATCCGCGGCGAGGCGGGGTGGCAGCGGCAGCGCTACCAGCAGCATCAGGCACATCATGACCGGTGGGAGCAGCCTTGGGAGGGAAGTCATGGGGAAACCTTAGCACATTTCATGAGAATCCCGTGTCCAAGGAAGCCGCTGACCGACCTACATGTCTTTGCCGCTTGAAAGTGGTTTCCCGTGCCGTTAGCCTTTGAATTCTCATGTCGAAATTTCTCCGTATTCTCCTCTGGTTTGGCATCTCTGCGCTCGGCGCGGGATCGGTGGCGTATTCTGCCCTGCACCAGGGTGAGACCATCAACGCCCTCTGGCTGGTGGTTGCGGGACTGTGCACTTTCGCCGTGGCGTACCGCTTCTACTCGAAGTGGCTGGTGACCAAGGTGCTCGTGCTGGACGCACAGCGTGCCACGCCCGCTTACACCAAGAAGGATGGCAAAGACTATGTGCCCACCAACAAGTGGGTCGTCTTCGGCCATCACTTCGCCGCCATCGCCGGTCCTGGACCGCTCGTGGGTCCGGTGCTTGCTGCCCAGTTTGGCTACCTCCCCGGCATGCTCTGGCTCCTCATCGGCGCCACCCTCGGTGGTGGGGTGCATGACGCGATTGTGATGTTTGCCTCCATCCGCCGCGGGGGGAAGTCCCTCGGCCAGATGCTCAAGGAGGAAATCAATCCCGTGGTGGGCATCGTCGCCATGATCTCCGTACTCGGGATCATGACCATCTTGCTGGCCGTGCTCGGCCTGGTGGTGGTGAAAGCCCTGGCGGAAAGCTCCTGGAGCCTCTTCACGATTGCCATGACCATCCCGCTCGCGCTGATCATGGGCATCGCGCACACCATTTTCAAGGTGAGCGTACGGGGAGTGACCATCTTCGGCATTGTCGGCCTCCTGGTCAGTGTCTGGGCGGGCAGCAAGCTGCCTGAATGGGGCATCGCCCACTATTTCGATCATCGCGGTGAGTGGCACGCCCTGGCCATCATGATTTACGGCTTCGCTGCGTCGGTACTGCCGGTGTGGCTCCTGCTAGCCCCGCGAGACTACCTGAGCACCTTCATGAAGATCGGCACGGTGGCCGTGCTTGCCGTGGCGATCATTTTTGTGGCCCCGCAGCTCCACATGCCGAAGCTGACGAAGTTCGTCGATGGCACGGGTCTCGTCTTTGCGGGCACGGTATTCCCCTTCGTCTTCATCACCATTGCCTGCGGTGCCATCTCAGGATTCCACGCGCTGATTTCCTCCGGCACCACGCCGAAGTTGCTGGACCGGGAGGACAACATCCGCAGCATCGCCTACGGTGCGATGGTTACCGAGATGCTCGTGGCTCTCATGGCCCTCATCGCTGCCTGCGCGCTGATGCCCGGTGAGTACTTCGCCATCAACGCCGGCATGAACAAGACCCTGCCCCCTGACAAGGTGGTGGAGACCATCACGGCGGCAGGCTTCCCTGTGACCGTGGATGGCATGAACAAGCTTGCCACCGACATTGGTGAGAAGACCATGTTCGGCCGTGCGGGCGGCGCTCCGACCTTTGCGGTAGGCATGGCGCACATGTTCGCGCGCGCCTTCGGTGACGGGCTGATGGCATTCTGGTACCACTTCGCCATCATGTTCGAGGCGCTCTTCATCCTGACGACGATTGATGCGGGCACGCGTGTGGGGCGTTTCATTCTCCAGGACTTCATGGGGGGCATCTGGAAGCCTCTGGGCAATACCCGAAGCTGGCCGGCGAACGTCTTCGCCTCCGCACTGCTCGTGGCCGCGTGGGGTTACTTCTTGTACATGGGTGTGGTGGACCCGCTTGGCGGCATCAACACCCTCTGGCCCATCTTCGGCATTGCCAACCAGCTTCTCGCGGTCATTGGCTTGTGTCTTGGCACCACGGTGCTCATCAAGATGGGCAAGGCGCGCTACATGGCCGTGACCGTGCTGCCGCTCCTGTTCCTCATGTCCGCCACCTTCTCCGCGGGCTATATCAAGATCTTCGACAAGGATCCCAAGATGGGCTTCATCGCGGGCGCCAATGAAGCGGCTGCAAATATTGCCAAGGGAGGAACCGAAGCGCAGATGAAGGTGTGGTCCGCTCTGGAGTTCAATTTCCAGGTGAATGTGGCTGTCACGGGCTTCTTCCTCCTGGCGGTCGGCGTCATCTTCTTCGGCTGCCTCTATGAATGGGTTCGCCTGCTGAGCGGTGCGAAGAAAGTGGTGCTGAAGGAAGACCCGTACGTGGCGTTGCCGGACTTGGAGCGGGTGTAGGGCCGGGCCGCAAACGGCAGAAGTGCCTTTTCAGAAATGCTCTGGCTGCGATCGCGAGTCAGAGCATTTTTTTCCTAAGCTCGGCGAGTTTTCCCTTCCACGGACAAGGCCACTACATTTGGCGGATGGAAGCAATGGGTAGCTTCACGCAGAGCAAGCTCTGCTCCCAAAAGCTGGAGCAAGCTCCAGCACTCCATGTAGCTGCCCGATCTCTGTCGTCACCAAACAAACGCGCGTCCCGCCACCAAGGCAAGGACGCGCATTCGAAGTTGAAAAGGTTCGTGAAGTCCTGACGCTTAATTCGTCTTCTCTGCAGCGGCAGGCTTGGTACCTTTATCTCCAGCCTTCGCATCCGCCTTCGGCTTCGGCTTGTTGCCGCCCGGTGTCTTGCCGGCTCCTTCGGCAGGCTTCAGGGTGCTCTTCGGCGTGGGCTCGTTCTTGCCGGTGTATTCGTTCCACGCCTTCTGAATCACATCTGCGGAAGGCAGTTCTCCTTCGCCTATGAGGAAGCGCACTTTCAGCGTGAGCACTTCATCCTTCTTTACGGCAGTGTCGAAGAATGCGCCAAAGCGACCATAGTCGCGATAGGCGGAGATGCGGGCTTTCTTGGGATTGTCCGGGTGATTGAGGTAAACCACGTTGTAGGTCTTGCCGCCTACGCTGTAGCTCTCTCCGAACCACGGATAGTCGAGGTCCTTGTGCGCATTCGCGTTTTCCACCGGATAGATGTACATCGTCTTCGAGCGATCCACTTCCTGCGCGGGGCGGTAATGAAGACCGGCGTGCTCTGGATCACCGCTGAGGATGGTGTCGCCGACGAGCGCCTTCACCTTGTGGGTCACATCCACCACCGTATAGAAGGGCGCGCTGGCGGGCGGGAAGGAAAAGGTGCGCTCATCCTGGAGAATCGGAGGAGCCCCCGCTTCGCCATCCCACTTTACCAGCGATGTGATGGAAAGCGTGCCGCCATCCGCTTTCTCTTCGAGGAACTTCTCATGCACCTGATCGCCACCCTTCATGTGCCAGCGATCGTAGGTCTTGCCGTCCACCGTGATCTTGTTCCAGCCAAGGTAGATGCCACGATGGTGTGTGAAGTCACCGCCCGCGCCCTTGGTGATCGGGCCGCTGCCTGCCGCGTCGAAGATGTGCAGATACGGCTTGTAGGTCTCGTGCGCCTTCTCGGGCGTGGACTTGTCATGCGCCGTCATGTAGCGGGCGATGGTCTTGCCATCACGTATCACATCGAGATGCTGGCCGGAAGTTTCCTTGAGCGAAGAGTCGGCCGCCGGCGCGGTCGCGGCGAAGGCGAGGAAGAGGAGATAAGAAAGGTGCTTCAGTTTCATAAGGACAAAGTGAATCGTTTGCGAAGAAGGGAAGGGGAGGAGAGCACGGTTTATTTCTTGGGCAAGTTCTGCTCTATGGCTGCGGACACAGCGTGGCCCTGCATCACGCGGGCATCGGTCTTCCAGTGGAACTGGTCTCCGCTCGCGAGCGAGAGCTTGTCTGCCATCAGTGAATAGAGGTCATTGATGGGGATCTTGCTGGTATTCATGACATTTGCCGCCATGCGGTTGTGATCGAGGATCGTGGCATTGATCACCGGATCCAGTTCCTCCGGCTTGCCCTTCACCGTCACAGGTGTGGTGCTGGCCCAGATGAGCTTTGCCTGGGGCGCGCCCGCACGGAGATTGTCCACCATCTTTTGGGTCAGCGGCTCAAACTTGCCCTCCGGGATGCGTCCCTTCTGCCAGCCATGCAGACCGAGGTTGAAGTGAATGACATCATACTTGTGCGCAGCCAGGATCTCCGCGATGGCCTTGGGAAGCTCCCCAGAAGCTTGGGACACAGGTGTGACCCAGGCATCCACGTTAGCCTTGCCATCCAGATCCTTGCGTACTGTTTCCAGGTAGCCGCCAAGGATGGAATCACCGATGCACAACACACGCGGCAGGGACGCGTCCTTCACCTCAGCCTCACGCACGCCCCAGCCGCCCTTTCCCGGAGGCAGGCGCTTGTCGGTTTCCTTGGCATCCTTCACTTGGGCGGACGCTGAAGTTGCGAGGAAGAGGAGCGGCAGGATGGCACAGAGAAATCTCATGAGGGATGTAGAGCAGGCGGATTGCAGGAGGCTTTGTTCAACGTATTCCGCCACCCTTTCATTGCGGCCGGATGGGATTTTATAGATGCGCCCTGCGCAACGTAGCTCGCGAGTCCCTTCGTGAGTCATCAAAGCCAGCTAACCAGAAAGTCCTCGCGAAGGGACTCGCGAGCTACGTTAAGCTGCCTGCGTTCGTCATCCCTCGGCACAAACGTTTTGACCTTGCGGCCCTTGCGTCAACCCACTCTCATGCGAGACACGCCTTCGCCTATTTTCTCCATCATGCCCGGCCACCTCACTTCCATTCCACGCCGCACCTTCCTCGTTCAGCTTGCCGCAGGTTGCTCCGCTGCTCCGTTGGTGGGACAGACACTCCCAGTCAAGGACACCCCGGCGCTCCCGGCGGTGAATGCGCTCTCACCGCTCAAGAAAAAGCTCGGGGAGGGGAAGTCTGCCACCCTGCTCATCATTTCCGACAGCACGGGATACAAGGATGTGTCCGGCACCCGACGTTTCCTCCGCTGGCTGGCGACCCAGTTTCCGTCCCATCGCGCCGTGGAATATTATTGGGCGGAGTGGGAGATGAAGGCACCGACCGGCCCACGAATGTACGGTGAGCCCATCGTCATCGCGGAGGGTACGTCCAAGGCCTCTCTCACCATCCTCAATGCCGTGCTGCCAGGCTCCGTGGCCCAGGCCATGATCGATGGTTCTCGATGGGCAAACATGATTGCACCGCTGAACAACGAAGCACCGGATCTCATCCTCTGGAATCACGGCCACAATCATCAAGCGGCGCTCGCACCCAAAGACTTCCCCAACGGACGCGGTGGTTTCCTGGCACCCCTGGGCCGGGTGGGCATGGAGTTTCCGAAAGCGCCTCAGGCCGCCATCATTCAGAATCCCTGGCGGGATAATGACGGCTACGACCGGGTGCGTGATTGGTGGCTCTCCACGGCAGAGGCCATGCCCGTGCTGACGCTCATCGATGGCCACGCACCCTTCATCGAGCAAAAGAAGGGCGGCGACCTTTACCAGGACAATGTGCATCCCAGCGCACGCGGCTATGAATTGATCTACCAGAGACTGGTCGCCGCGTGGGAATCCACCGAGCCCCAAGCGGAGGTACCCACCACCTGCTGGGCGAATGAGGCTGCGGAACCTCTGGTCGCCAATGGCGATCTCGCCAACTGGACGGCAGAACTGCCCGCGAACTGGCGGCTCATCAATGGGGCTGTTGCGCGCAAGGACACGGAACACACCTTCCGTCAGGCGCCGTACTCGCTAGCCCTTACCGGCACGAAGCAGAATGACGGCCTGCAGATCAGCATCACAGGCGTGACCCTAGCCAAGGTGAGGGGAAAGACCATCAGCCTTGCCGTACTGTGTTATGTGCCGAAGGAAGCCGAGCAAGACATCCAGGTGAAGTTCACCACGAACTCCAGCGACCGCGTCACTGGCTCAACCCAATTTGCGCGTGACAATTGGAAATGGATCGTCATGGCCGGCTGCCCGGTGCCAGCCGATGCCACCCTGGCCTTCGTGGGGATCTTCCGTTCCTTTGCCAAACCACCCACCTCTGACGTGCCCTTTTACATTCAGAAGGTGGTCATCGTGGAAGGCGACGCTCCCAAAGGTGGGATGTGAGGTGAAACGATCGCGCGCCCCCATGCATGACACCAATTTTCTTGGTTGCCCATGTCCTGACCCCGGTTCAGCATTGAGTGGTCGGCAGAACCCGAGCCAGCATGACCGTCACTGAGGAAAGTCCGCGTCGATTTCTCCTTGGCCTCGTCTTTGGAGGCCTTCATTCGGCCCTTTTCCTGCTTCTTGCGCTCGTGGTCGCCGCCAGCGGAGACCCGCAAGGAGGGATGGTGTTCTACATATTCTTCTGGTTGGACTATCCGGTTAGCCGGAGTTTCATGTTTGCTTCAGGTGGATCGGGTGGGGGCTCAATGTTCTTCCTGGGCGGTCTCCTGTGGTTTTCCTACGGCTGGGTTTTTCAGAGTCTTCTCCAGCTCCGCACCCAGCATGGTGCATGGTGGCTGGATGGCGCTGTATCACTTTTGACCGCAGTCCTCTTCGTTCCCGAACTCACTCTGGCCTCCATGCCCGACTGGGAAGAGCAGTGGGAGCGTGGGACCGCCGCTGTCCAGGCTGGTGACCGTCTGAAAGGGATTGAGCATGTGTCGAAGGCCATCGAGTTATCACCGTCGGGCAATCAGAGTCTCAGCGGCATGTGGGATTATTTGGGACGGTTGCACGTCGACGCAGAAAACTACGGTGCCGCCGAAGCTGCTTTTAGGATGGTTCTAGGGCAGGTTGAGACGGGGCAGACCTCCCGACCCATCGACCACCTAAATGCACACAACCAGCTTTCTTGGCTCTACAATCGCATGGAGAAATATGAGGGCGAAAAGACTCACCTTGAGAAGGCAATAGAGTTCAATCGTCTGGTTTATGAGGGCGACTCAACTCAGGAGGCCCACTGCTGGGCCCGACTTGCAGAAATCGAATTCAAGCGCGGGAAGACCGAGGAGGCCCTGCGTCTACTCGATAAGGCCATCAACATGGAGGAGGGGCTGACGCACCCTTCTGAGTTTTTGCTGAGCTACAGGAAGGAAATGCGCCTCAAATGGAGTGAGGCATCCGGCAAGAAGAACTGACGGGCAGGCCAAAGGGATACGCTTCAAGGGGAAGGACTCGCAGGATGGGCCGCTCTTGTATCCAAGGCACTCATCCCTCCCGCCGCGGTCTCTCAGCAGTAGGAGCTGAGTCAAGACAAGAAAAGCGCGACCCACCGGTCGCGCTTTTCTTGCTTGAGTATGCTTGGAATAGCGGAGCCTAGCCCACCAGCGGCAGGAGGTTCTCCTTGCACCACTCGCCGTTCTGGCGGGTCACGCCGTCCGGGTCGCCAATGGCGTCGTGGCACTCGTCTTCGCAGATGATCCAGCCCTCGTAATTCCGGAGGGTGAGCCACTCGGTGATCTTGTGGAAGTCGAGCTTGCCGGTGCCCATCTGAGCCCAAGGTTCAGGACCGTTTCCGGAGAAATCCTTATAATGGATGTGGTTCACCAGGTGGCCCCACTTGGTCATGGTCTCGATGACATCCATGCCGCCACGGATGATATGGCCCACGTCCGGCGTCCAGCCCGTGACCGTCGGGTCGATGCTGTTGAGCACCACGTCATAGTCGTCCTGGGTGCGAACCACGGAGGAGGGAGGGCTGTTCGGGTGGAAGGAGCAGACGAGACCGGCATCCACGGCGCGGCGGCTCACGGCGTTCACGTTTTTCGCCAGGTTCATGCGGCGCTCCTGAAGGTTCTTGCGGTTGCTGGGGAGGGGCACGGTGCCCAGCTTCGCGCCGGGGAAATGCTTCAGCGTGGCGATGGCATAGTCGGCAGCGGCGCGCTCGGCATCATTCTCCTTCTCATCATTCCAGCCGCAGACGAGGGCCAGACCGGCCAGCTTCATGTTGTGTTTTGCGAGGGTGTCCTTCAGCTTGGCAGGATCCTTGAAGTCGCCCAGCCAGTACGTGGGGAAGGGCTCCAGAACCATGGGCTCGATGCTGGTGAAGCCGGACTCAGCGGCCACTTTAATCATGTGATCGAGCTTGTTGTCGTAGGCGGAGCCGGTGCCCTGCATGAACCAGGTGTAGACCTGGGACCCGAATTCGATTTTGGCCATGGTATCGTGTCGTATGTTTGGGTTGCGTATCTTCGGAAAAGCGAAGAGCGCGATGCTGGCGGAGGCCCCTGCCAAAGTCCAGCGGGAAGTTGTGGCACCATGGGCCAAACCCGTACGTATGCAATTTTGAAGCCAGTGCACCTTGTGTCCCCGCAACGGCGGCAACAGGTTGTGCATCGTGCATTTTCCCTGCACAAAGAAAAGTTTGTTCGTGTGTCGTTCTGCGATCTTGATTAAGATCGAGTCCCCATCTTAAAAAAAACCGTCATTTTAGCCATGAGTTCTGTAGTCGTGCCGCTGAACCCTTTCTCTGATCAGATTGTGACCTCCCCCCGCCGGGCAGAGCCCTCGGTGCAGGGGTTGAACGATCAGGCTCTTCAACGTCTTGTAGGCGCGTTTACGGCGATGGAATTGCCGCCGCGTCGTGGCGGCCGTATACACTTGGTGACTTCACCCAGTGGTGGCTACGGCAAGTCGCACCTCACGGGCCGTCTCTATAGAGAACTGGGCCGCCGGGCCACTCAGATCTACGTGCGTCCCTTCAGCGACCCGGACACTCATTGGGTTTCGCTCCTGCACACCATCATCCAGGAGATGCTGGCTCCGGAATTCACCGGTGAGGAAGAGGAGGAAATCAGGGATCGTGGCACCTACCCGCCCTCCCAGCTTGACGCCTTCGCCCACGGGGTCTTCGCCTCGGTGCTGATTTCGCTGCTCGACAGCGGAGAGTTTGAATACGGTGACCCGGAATTCGTGAAGGATCGTCTGCGGAACCGCACTTTCGTGAAATGGGATTTGGGTGATCCGCAGAGCAACTGGGGGCTCTGGGCCAGCGACATGCTACAACGGTATGAAGAGTCTGAGAGCCGCGAAAGTCGCGTGCTGAAGTCTTTGAACCAGGCGACCGGCAATCACCTCGGCAGTACCACCCGCCCTCAGGCATGGCTCCGTGTGCTGCGCCGCTTTGCCGCCAATCGTGGTGCCACGGCACTGCGTGATCAGTGCCTCGAGTGGATGCGTGCGCGCACCCCGATGATCGAACTTGTGACGAAGCCCCTCGGCCTGCTGTCCACGGACGGTGTCGACTCGGAGGGAGGCATTGCAGCACGCAATTCCATGGCCCGCAGCCGTGTCTTGGACCTGCTCACGTTGGGCCGGCTTTTCCGTCCGTTCGTGATTTGCTTTGACCAGACGGAAGTATTTGGCCGCGTGCCCGGGCTGGCCCGCGCCTTCGGGGGCATGCTTTCTGACCTGGTGCAGTGTGAAGGAGCGCAGTTCACCGTGGTCACGGCGAATCAGGAGATCTGGAACACCCAGCTTTCCCCTTCCATAGAGGTCGCCGACCGTGACCGCATCCTTCCAGGCATTGAGCTCACCGGCTTGTCTCAGATGCAGGGCAGGGAACTTGCCCTGAATCGTCTGCGCCAGACCCGCCTTCCGGTCGAGCTCCAAGACCTCGTCCTGTCTCCTGACTGGGTGGCCTACCAATTTGGCAACGCGGTTCTGTCGCCCCGCGATTTCCTTCGTCGTTGCGAGCAGCGGTATGAAGAAATCGTGCCTGCCGCGCTGGCTCAGCCGCCGCGGCCGAAGCTGATGTTGGGCGAGCTTTTCGCCCAGGAGCGCAATCAGATCGAAAGCGATCCACGCGAGTCCAAGGACTTCCGTGCCGATGCTCTGCGTTGGGCACTGCTCACCGTTCCCACAAAGGCTGGTGCCGATTTTGCGGCCTCGGCTTGCCGTACCGATGTGGCCTCCTACGTTGCCGATTGGAAGAGCAAGTCGGGAGCGCATCGCTACATCGTGTTGGAGCCAAGTTCTCACACACTCGTCTGGCAGGCCATTTTCCGAAAGGGAGCGGCTCTTCGGGCAGAAAGTCCCGACGCTGGTGTCGTCGCACTGCGCATCGAAGGTCAGGGGGCAGTGCCTCATGATAATCAGGCGGCACACGTGCAGTCTAACAAGGCGTCTGGGAAGGAAGCATTCCGTGTTTACACGCTGAACGCGGGAGATCTCTCTAAGGTGTATGCAGGCTGGGAACTTTACCTTCAGGCGTGCCAGGGAGACATTGAATACACTCCCGAGCAGGTGCTGGCTTATGTTTTCGACCGGCTCGTGCCGGTCTACAGCGCGATGCTGGGAGAGCCAGTAGCCTCCACGTTGCCTCCCGAACTTGGGACCGGCGTCACCACCGCAGCGCTCCAGTCGCATGAGGCACCTACGGTGATCATGCCGCGGAGTGCCATACAGCCGCCTGCCCCCGCTTCGGCCCCGCCTCCTCAGCCGATGGCAGCTCCAGCGTACGTCCCTCCATCTTTCCTTAGCTCTGGAGCCGGTTCCCTGGCAGGTGCGAACACCGCTCCCAGCCCGGCACCTGCCATTGCAGCTTCGGCAAATGGGCTCAAGGCGCCGGAAGAGACTGCGCCGATCCACAAGACGGCCATCAAGATCACAACGCGTGTGGATGGGATTGTGCAGAGCCCGGCTCCGGGTGCTGCGCCCATGACCTTCCCACCGCCTTCAGGCTTGAAGCCTGTGGTGCCCATGTCGCCGCAGCCTCCGCTCGTCACGGCGCCGGCTCCTGCGCCAGCAGTGCCTTCTGCTCCAGCGCCCTCGCCAGCGATTGTCACGGCTCCTGCAGCGATGGCCCCTGCCGCTCCAGCTCCCGCAGCACCACCGCCTGCGCCAGCACCTGCACCCGCTCCTGCTCCTGCCTACATGGCTCCGGCAGCGGTAAGCCCGGACACCGACCGAATCGTGATTGCGTCCGTGAGTGATATCCTCGGTGCACCTGCGGTACGACCGGATCTTCGCGGGCCTTTGCCAGCACCTGCCGCGCCTGCGCCTGCACCAGTTCCCGCTCCGGCCCCGGTTGCACCGCTCCCGGCTCCTGCTCCTCCACCTGCGCCTCCGCAGTCCTTTGCCCAGTTCATCCCACCACCGACGGGATTCTCCGCGCCTCCGAAGCCCGCACCTCCTCAGAGTGCGGAGCCCACGCAGGGCACGGTGGAACCCAAGCCTGGACAGAAGGCGTTTCCATCTGGAAGTCCCGCAGCGTCACCCTCTCCGGACACGGAGACTCAAGCACCGGCAGATGACGAGTCACCCAAGCCTGTCACGGCCGCTGCAGCGCCTGCTGCGGCCGCCCCCCTGCGTCCTACCGTTCCGTCGCCTGCGCGCCCCGGAGGAGAGATACCTCGTCCCGCCGGTGCCGTGCCTCCGCCGAATGCGGGAGCACCGACCAAGCCTTCCGCGCCACCTCCCGCGGTCGCAGCGAAGCCAGTGGCGCCAGCACCCGCTCCCAGCGGAACAGGTTCGCCCGTATCCCGCCAGAGTCCCGCTGCCGCCCCAGCTGTAGGCACCCCGAAACCCGGTGTGCCGGGCCGTCCCACCGGACCGACGCCAGGGGGAAGCGGCACCCCGGCCCCGCGTCCCGGAGCTCCCGGTGCCCCCACGGCCAGAGGGCCCATGCCAGCTCAGCCGGGACCAGGTCCCCGTGGAGCTTCGGCACCCGCAGCACCGAGTGCCGCACCGACCTCTCCTGCAGAGGAGAAGGCAGGGTTCTTCGGACGCATCGGAAAAATGTTCTCCAAAAAGGAGGCCGTTCCAGTTCCGGCACCTGCGGCTCCTTCCGCACCGCGGCGTCCCATGCCGGCAGCGACCGCTGCCCGCCTTGCCGGAGCAGTTCCGCCAGGCGGTCCCCCAGGCCCCAAAGCTCCCGGTGCTCCAGCGCCAGCTCCTGCAGCCGCATCCAAGAGCACCGAACCCGTCGCTGTCGTTCCCTTAAGCGACAATGATGCACCGGAGGCTGCGGTCCGACCCGCCGAGGAGCCGCCAAAAAAATCGCTGACTGAGGCGTCACCCGCGAAAGACGCCTCAGTCGAAAATAAAACGAGCGCAACCAGCAGCCCTGAGACCACTCAGGTCAAGGAAACCGTGGACTCTGTGAAGACAGAGCCTGCGGTGGTGGTTGAGCAAGCGAAGATACCCGAGTCAATCCCTGCCCCTGTACCGGCGGCAGGGGTGCGGTCACTTGCACCTGTAGACGTGGCGCTTCCCGCGCCTGTGGTATCTGCACCAGTCGCAAAAGTGGCTCCTGCATCTCCTGCGGTACCGCCTTTCCTGGCGACGCCTGCTTCTGTGCGTCAGTATCCGACGCAGCCATGGTCCTTCAGCAATGAAGCCATGACCCGGCTCGCTGAGCTGTTGCATCCCAAGAAGGGCAAAGATGCCAAGGGCAAGGCGAACGGCAATGGAAGCGCCAATGGCCATGCACACTCCAATGGGAAATCCCATGCGAATGGGCATGCCGATCCTCCGCACGAAGATGAAGAGCCCTTGTCCCAATCGCCATCACATGAGGCGATGGTGTGGCTGGCTCGGTGCCTGCGCGAGTACCATCAGGAACGTGATGCTCCCGAGGGCAGCCGTCGTGTTGCCGTTTTTGCCAAGGAGGAGATGCATGTCGCCGAACCTCTCATTCCTGCCGCCGTGATGTCTGAAGTGGCCAGTCCACCCAGTCTGGAAAAGGTGATGCGCGACTTGGTAAAGGCCCGCCGTCTCATCAGCTATCCCATGCTCGCCATGGAGTTGGAGAAGCGGCTGGCACGTCCCGTTTCCATGGATGAAGCGAGTGCCGCGGCGAAAGCCTCCGGTGACATCCATGTCTACGGCGAAGGCAACAGCGCTGGCTATCTCTGGCAGGGAAGGTGAGACCTACTTTGCCCGTCTTCCCCTGAACCGGCTTGCTTACGAAACAAGCCGGTTCAGCTCATGAATCATCTGCTGTGCCTGTGAACGATACCCTCCACCGAAGAGGTGGAAGTGATTGAGCACATGGTAGAGGTTGTAGAGGTCACGGCGCATCGGCCAGTTTCGGTGTCGTGGCCATGATTGGTCGTATGCCTCGTAGAACGCGGCAGGGAAGGAGCCAAAGAGTTCGGTGAACGCGAGATCGCATTCGCGATCGCCATGGTAGCTGGCAGGATCATAGATGATGGGCACCCCGTCATCCGTGAAAGAGGCATTGCCACTCCAAAGATCGCCGTGCAGCAAGGATGGCTCCGGCGCATAACCTTCAAAGAACAGAGGCAAACGTTCCAGCAAGCGTTCCGCACCAGTGAATCGGACGCCTTGTTCTCCAGCGAGCTTCAGTTGAAATCCCAACCGCTGCTCACGCCAGAAGATGAGCCAGTCGCGACTGGCTGCGTTTGGTTGTGGGGTAACGCCAATGTAGTTCGCGCAGTGCCACCCGTACGACCTGTCAGGAGAAAGGTGGCGATGCATGGCAGCGAGCTGCGCTCCAAAAGTCTCCCAAGACGAGGCTCCGCTCAAGCCCATGGCCACATGCTCGAGGACCAGAAAGCTCCGATCCCCGTGCCTGCCGATGGTGACGGGACGCGGCACACGGATCGCTCCTGTGGCAGCCAGGGCCCGCAACGCATCCATTTCTGCATCGAACAATCCAGCCTTCGCCATGGCATTCACCTTCACGAAGTACGGCGTGAATGCCACGAGCACATACGCCTCATGAATGCACCCGCCTCCCACAGGCCGCGCCTCGCAGGCGCCCAGTGAATGACCTGTGGCACGCTCTATCTCCGTGCCGATGGCGTGGAGCAGCGCCGCGTCCATGAACGAATGGGTCTGCTCTCAGCGTGCCAGAAGCGTGCCGTTCTGAAGACGGCGCACGAGCTCGGCGCATCCGTCTTCCAGCAGGTTCAGCACTTCTTCGAATCCCTCCGGCCCGCCATAGTAGGGATCCGGCACCTCGGTGTGATCATGCTCCGTGCAGTATTCGCAGAAGAGGTGCATGCGCGCCTTGCGAGGAGCCCCGCCCGCAAGCTGGTTGGCGTCAGCGAGGTTGAATTCATCCATCACCAGCACGAGATCAAAGGCCTCCAGATCGGACGGACGCAACTGGCGTGCCGCGTGATTGAGGGTGTAGCCACGTCGCGAAGCTGCCTTGCGCATGCGTGAGTCCGGCGGGTTGCCCGCATGCATGCCGATGGTTCCTGCGGAATCGACCTGAACTTCATTGCCCAAACCCGCTTCGTCGATCATGTGTTGCATCACGCCTTCCGCAGCAGGCGAGCGGCAGATGTTTCCCATGCAGACGAACAAGATGCGGGTGGGGGAGGAGGCTGGGGGCATGAATGCGAACCTATGAACGGGCAGGAAGCCTGCGCAACCTGCAAGGCCGCTGCAGTAGAAACACGAGAAGCGACGCCAGCTTCAATTCTTCACCAGCAATCCCGTGAAAGGATCCGTGGCCATCTCCACCTTGCCCACCAGTTCTTCCAAGGCGCCCTCCAGAGAGGCGAGGCAATCTACGAGGCGCACATCGGGGATACGAACAGCCCGGTGATAACCAAAGGCGGCACGACCACCCATGAGCAAGGCGACAGAGGACGGAAGAAGCTGCCGCAGCTTGGTGATCTCCGCGGGCACATTGGGGTCATCCGACGGATACACGAGGCTCAGGGCCACGGCACGTGCCCGGCGGGTCTGCACGCACGCGGCGATTTCTTCCGCGGCCAGGGAGGGGCCAAGATAGGTCGCACGCCAGCCCAGATCCCGGGCGACTGCTGAAGCAAGAAGGGCACCCACTTCATGGCATTGCCCGCTGGGAGTGGTCACCACAATCTCAGGCGCATCAGGAGGTGGCTGGTAGCACCGTGCCCCGATGGCAAGAAAATCACGGACCACATTAGTGGCAAGGTGCTCGTGAGATACCCGGAGCTCTCCCTTGCGCCATGCTTCTCCGACCTCATACACCAGCGGCGAAACAATTCGCAGCAAGGTGGTCCGCGCTCCATAGCGCAGGCAGGCCTCCTCCAGGAGCTTGGTCAGCGTGAAACAGTCCAACTGTTTCACTGCATCCATGCACCTTGCCTGACATTGATCGGGCGTGGCGTGGGTGAGGTCTGGCACCGGCGCTGGAGCATCGATGCGCTCGGGGAGTTCCTTCTTGTGCAGGTGGTAGAGCTCATCCAGGCACAGGCAGGCAATCTGGCTGATGCGATGACCACATCCCGTGAGCTGTTTCAGAAGCCGGAGACGTTCGATTTCCTCATCCGAGTAGAGACGCCGGTTGGAGTCCGTGCGCTTGCAGCAGACCAGTCCATAGCGCCTCTCCCAAACGCGGATCACGTGCGCCGTGAGACCGGTGCGGTGGCACACGACCTTGATGGGATGGCGCAGTTCACGAGAGGGGGCGGACATGAATACAGAGAGGGTCTACAATGGGATGGTCAGATTACGTGCGAAGGTGACGGAACGGTTGGCTGGAAGCGGACAATTCAAAAGAACGGGACGAAAAAAGCAAGCCTGTACGAACCTTGATGCAATCTACACCGCTGCGGCCATGCCGCACTTGCCAAGTGCTGGCATCCTGTTAAAGCACGGCTTCATGTTGAATTACGTCTGGTCGTTCCTCATCGTCACAGGAATCATCGCTGCGGCGTTGTTTGGGAGGCTGGACGCGATGGTGACGGGGGTGTTCGACATCTGCATCAAGGTAGTCATGGTGATTGCGCTTCCGCTGGCCGGCACCATCATGCTCTGGCTGGGCATCATGAGGGTGATGGAGAAGGGGGGAATGATGAATGTCGTGGCGAAGCTTCTCTCGCCGCTTTTGAGGATTCTCTTCCCCGAGGTGCCCAAAGATCATCCCGCGATGGGCGCCATCACGATGAACATCGCCGCGAACATGCTGGGACTGGGAAATGCAGCCACACCCATGGGTCTCAAGGCCATGACCCATCTCCAGGAACTGAATCCAAACAAGCAAAGCGCCAGCAACGCGATGTGCATGTTCCTCGCCCTGAACACGGCGGGATTTACCCTCCTGCCGATGACCTCGCTCAACTACCTGAATGCCGGTGGCGTGCAAAATCCGCAGTCCATCATTCTGCCTACCATCCTGGCCACCATCTGTTCGACGACTGCGGGGATCCTGGCGGCCATGTTTTTTCAACGCCTTCCCATGTTTCGGCCACGGCCTGATGATGTGGTAGCCACGGCGCCCACGACTTCCGATGCCCAACCCGCAGCGAGCAAATCTGGAGAAGCATCTGCAAAGCCCTACCGCATGCCTCCCGTCCGTGCCATTCTGGTCTACGGTGCTGCCTCGGCATTCATGTTCGGAGCGCTTCTGGAGTTCCTTCCTGAACAAAGAGCGAGAGTGCTGGAGGCCACGGGGCTTCAAAAGCTGCTGACAGAAGCCGACTCGGACGCCAAGGCTGCTGCGGCAAGGGAAAAGGAACTGAAAGCGCAGGCACCCGTCGTGGTGGATCAACCCAAGAAGGAGGAGTCCGTGTGGCGGAAGCAA
The DNA here is from genome assembly GCF_003315205.1 of Roseimicrobium gellanilyticum. NCBI lineage: Bacteria > Pseudomonadati > Verrucomicrobiota > Verrucomicrobiia > Verrucomicrobiales > Verrucomicrobiaceae > Roseimicrobium > Roseimicrobium gellanilyticum. Next base: position 816,358 of record NZ_QNRR01000002.1, read on the forward strand.
CTGCTCAAGCTGTCCACGCTGACGATCCCCCTGATCCTGATTGGCGTGGTGCTATGGGCCCTGGCTCGAGGGATTCCCGTCTTCGAGGAAATGGCGGAGGGCGCGAAGGAAGGATTTGGAGTGGTGACGAGGATCATGCCGTTCCTCCTCGTGATGTTTGTCGCCATTGTCTGCTTCCGGGATTCGGGAGCTCTCATGCTGATCGAGTATGCCTTGCGTCCCGTGCTCTCGGTCATCGGCATGCCCGTGGATCTGTTCCCACTTGCCATCATGCGTCCCCTCAGTGGCTCTGGGTCATCGGGGTTCCTGAATGAGATCATCTTCAATCCGGCCTCAACGGATCATTTGCGTTATACTGCGGCCATTCTCTTTGGTTCCACGGAGACAACTTTCTACGTGCTGGCCGTGTACTTCGGCAGTGTGAGCATCCGTCGCACACGGCATGCTCTGGCGGCCGGACTCTGCGCAGACGCCGTGGGGATGACCGCCGCCATTGCACTTGGCTGGCTGCTCTTCGCCAGGGTCTAGGTGTTATACACCACTTAAGTCCCTACAAAGCCCGCGACGTAAGCTACGGTGTCGTGCCAGGCTGTCGGGGTGCGGGGACCTTGGGACGAGATAGGATGACGCTCCGGATCATGAGCTTTGGCGTGACCGCCTCCGACTGAAGGCGGAGATTTCCGGCTGCCACATCCTTCTCCACCGTGACGGTGCCAAATCGGAAGATACGGAAGTCTTTTACGGATCCCGTGGAGCGATCAGCCGGAAGTGTGAAGGGATGTGCGACTCCTGCCAGGCTCAGCGTGAGCTTCTCAGGGGCCTCCATCGGTGCACAGGCAAAGACCATCGCCACGTCATAAGTGCCCGCGGCGAGTTTCTCCACGGTCCAGTCGAGCGAACCCAGAGGCGCGGCGCTTCCAGCCGCAAGCGTGTTGCCATTGGCCTTGGCGGCCTGAAGGGTCAGCACCGTGCGTGGAGCGTTTGGTTCCGACGCAGGCTTGGCAGGTTCTGGAGTTGTCGCTTTCGCGGGATCAGCGGGCGCCCCTTCGCCGGTGGCTACAAAAGGGAAGGTGCCCGTCGTAGACATGGCCTGCCGAATGCGTGCAATCTCTGCATCCACCGCAAGGGATTCTGCGGCACGACCGCTCGCCGTCATTTTGTTCTTGAGGAGCTCGAGCTCACGCAGGTAGTCCTGCATGACCGGGCCGTGAATCGGGCGGAGATTCGTGGCATACGTTTTCTCCATCATTTCCAACCGGGCTTCAGGAGAGACAAAGGAATCGAGGAGCGGTGCCTGCGGCAGTTGTGCGGTCAGGTTGCCAGCCAGCCAGAGCGACAGACTGCAAAAGCCTATGGAAACACTGATGAAGCGGACAGTCATGTACCAGGAGTGGCAGGGGTGGCATCTGAGGCGCGCGACCAGGCTCCAGGTGGGATGTGGCGCGATTTGGCTGCCGCTTCGCGTTCACGCAACACGGTGAGGGCTGCATCCTCATGCAGCTTCGCGGCACGGGCCCTCGCGACGGGCTGATGCACCATGGCAAGTCCATTGTCCACAAGCGCACCTGCAAAATCGCCCAACGCTTCTGTCTGCACGGACACCAGCAGAGCTCCATCAGGATCCTTCAGCCCGCGGGTAACAAGCCGGAGCGGTTTCTCTTTAAGATACTCGGCAGTGAAGTCGCGTGCCATGATCCCAATGGCAGTGATGTCTTCATCATTGAGGCCGAAGTATTTGGCGGGGTCCTGTCCAGAGGCTCCGGGAGTGACAGGGCCGGGCAGGGGACAGCTGACCCACATGAGACGCACAGGAAAAGTTTCTCCATTGCATGCCACCATGAATCGGTCCCCGGTATTCTCCGGAGCGGCCACGTAGATAGCATCACGCATTTCATGCATCCCATCCGCAAGAGCCGCAGTGGCTACCGGACGGTTGCGGTCACGAAGCTGTAGCAAGGAGCGAGGATTATCCCCCAGGCGCTCCACACGCTTCACCTCGTTCTGCAAATCTTCCACCGCCTCGGCATTTCTGGCCAGGGTGGTGGCGAGGGAAGAAAGCTTTCCCGTGTAGTCCACCGAGATGGGCATGAGTTTTTGCCTCAGGCGCTCAAGATGATCCTGCTTCAGTTTCGTCAGCTCATCCACTTGTGGCAGAGGTTGGCCATTTTCATCGAGCGCGGGAGCCGCAGCTTCGGCGGTCACCGGTTTCGCGGGAGTGAGGCGAATCTCCTTGAGATGCATCACCCCCCCTTCACCTTTTGCCTTTGTGATTTTCAGCGCGAATGTCGCGTTGGTTCGCGTCAATTGGATGGCTGGCAGGGTGACTGTGGAGAACTCTCCCCAACCGCCCGTACTGCTCACGGTTCCGGTGCGGCGATTGGCGGCGGCTCCGGACAAACTAGAGTCCTCGTAGAACTCAAAGTCACCTCCCGTGGTGAGGTCCGGAGCAGCGAGGTATGGGTTGGGGCGGCTGGGAGGATCCCCAACATCGGCAACACCATAGGTGATGACGACATCGTAGCTGCCGGCAGCAATGCGTGACACGCCCCAGCTTGCGACATTGCCCACGGCCTTCCATCCCACCAGCACGTCCTTGGCCCGGTCATGGCTTACGGAGCCGCCGACACGGGCCTCTGCTGCCCGCAAGATAATGACATTTGAAATGGCGGAGCCTTCCAACGCGCTGCTGTACAAGGCGGCGAGAGTTTCACGCCGTTGCTGCGCCTTGAGCGCCAGCTCGTAGTCGCCAGCGACACCAGCCTCACGCGCCAGGGCGGCCAGCGCTTTGGCAAACTGCTCGGAAAGCAATTGGGAACCCGTGAGAGCGCGAGTCATGAACTGCTGCCGCTTTTGGATCAGATCCGGAGGTTCGGTGGGTGCTGTCGCCGGTGCTGGTGCGGGTGTCGTCTGAGACGCGACGTTGCCAGCCAGCAGGAGCGTGAGGAAAATCGAAGCTGACCAGCGGGCAATCATGGGGAAGGGCAGTTCAGCGCGCGGCAGGGACCAGTACCACGGAGTAAATGCGCAGGCTGGCGCATTTGTCTGCGGGACCTATGGTCAGAGTCAGGGAACCTGCACCATCACGTACCCGCAAGGTTCCCAAAGATTGAGTCACCACCTTGTCTTTGGCCGGCTTGAGATCGGACGTGAGTGTGTAGAAGCTCTCCTTCAGTGAGGCGCTGGCATTGCTTCCCTGATGATTCAACGAGACCTCATAGCCACCTGCAGGGAGATTGGGCAGCTTCCATGTAGCGCTGGCTCCGGTGGCGTTCCAGCCGGTCAGTGACTTGTCGCCTGCATCCAAACGTACGCCTGAGAGGGCAGCCTCGGAAAGATTCAGCTCGATGCGCTCCGGGGCACGCGAGGCCCCCACGGCAGTGGCACGCTGGCCAAGCGCAGCCAGCTCCTTTTCCATGATCGTGATCTCCTGCTCAATGCGCTGGCGCTCGTCGCGTGCCTTGATGGCGCCGGAGTAGTCCTGGGCAGAGGCATATTTTTTCTCCAACGCCAGCAGTGCCTCACGCTGAGCTTTCTGCTCAGGCAGGGCGGCGGTGAGCAGTTCCCTGCGGAGCTGGGCCTTCAGCGAGCGCAAATCCGGTCCGGCATCCTGTGCCCCACTGGTCAGCGCAGGGGGCAGAGCGAGCATGAGCATGCACCATCCCTTGGCGAGCCATCTGCCACAGGCACGGAGTCGGGATGGGGTACTGGATGAAGCGGTTGCGAAGGACAAGGATTTGCCAGGAATTCTATCTCACAGGCTAGAAAAAGCGGGGGGTTACGGCAAGACCAATTCGCCGACTTAACCAGTACGTCGCGAGACGACCGCTTCCATCTCCAAGTCCAGTTCCGCGCGGCAGATGTCTGCCTTGAGGAACATCACCTCTTCGCCGGTGAGGCCCGTTTCTTCGGCGAGCCATTCCTGCACCAGGGGCAGGGCCTCCGGGTGACGGAGGTACACCTTGAAATCGCGCATAACCAGCTTCGACTGGGCGTTCCGCGACTTCGGCTTGAGCATTTGCGCCATGCCCATGCGCTCAAACATGATTTGGATGTTGTGCATGGTGGTGCGGTACTGGGTGTGCCAGTCGCCCTCACCCACGCTGCGGTGGCCCTCAATGCTGGCCGTGCCACTCAGGTAGCCGACGGTTTCCCGGGAACACTTCACCAAGACCGCACGGGCAAAACTCGGCGGGCGGGGACCGTAGTCGGCCGGGTAGTGGTAGGCGGGCACTTGGGAGGGGTTCTCCAGATACTGGGGGTGCGTCTTTCCCGCGACAAAAAGCACGGCGAACTGCCCACCCTCGGCTCCCACTGCGGATGCAGCGGGCATGAAGGAACGCAAGTCCCGACCGAATGACTCCTCGAAAGCCAGCCAGCGGCCGATATTGAACTGACGGTAGCGCTCGAGTCCGTGGTCCAACTCGTTGATTTTGGGGACGTAATTCCAAGCGCGGTGCAGGTGCATGCCTCGGGAGGAGCAGGCATTCAGCACCTCCCGATAAATCTGGTGCACGGGTTCCTCCATGCGGGTGGAGACATCAATGGTGGCCGCCCCGATGAGGTGGGTTTCATTCTCGAGCGTGATAAGATTGCCCGAGCGCCCGGCGCGCCCCTTGGGCAACGCCACGGTTTCGGTTTTGCGGCCTGCCAGCCAAGGCACTCCCAAATGCAACACGCCCGCACCCTCGCCCCCCGTAATCTGGGAAACTTTCTCTCCGAAATGAATCTGAATTTGCGGCTCGTCGGTGACTGCGGCGGGCATGGGCATCGGGTTGTTTTGGCGGCTTGATATGGGAATGTCAAACATTTGCGTACTGGGATGGACGGGCGAAAGGGGCTGTCTATTCTGAGTCAGATGTCTTTTTCCGGGAAACACACGCCGGTCATTCTAGTTGTGGTTGTTGCTGCAGTCGCTTTTGTGACGGCGGGACTTTCACGATTGCGGTTGGACCCGGATGTGCTCTCGACCTTGCCGCCGGATCTGCCGGAGGTCGGGGCGTTGCGGACCCTCCGCGACGCCTTTGCAGGAGGGGGGGATCTGGTGGTGTCGGTGGAGTCCCTGGACGCGGAAACGGCCAAGGCTGCTGTGACCTCGCTGGCAGGCCGGTTCCGCGAGGCTGCCCACTTGTGCCGGACCGTTCAGGAAGGGGACTCCATGGAGAATTCCGAGACCGCCGGGGCGCTGCTGGCTTGGGTCCTGCAAAACGGCAACCCCCTGAAACTGGAGGCGGTCCGAAGGCGGCTTGAGGGGACCGACGGCCCCCAGAAGCACCTCGAACGCGTGCTGGAGGAACTGGCCAGCTCCCCTGATCCCGGAGTGGTGCAGCGCTGGCAGTATGATCCGCTGGGGCTGTTGGGGGGAGTGGACCTCGGCCAGATGATGGCGTTTCAGGAAGCGGGGCTCGGAGCCTCCTCGGCAGATGGCACCTTCCGCATGCTCTTTCTTACTCCCAAGGAGAAACTCTCGGGCTATCGGAAGGCAGAAGGATGGCTGAAGGAGGTAGACCAAGTGGTCGCTGCGTGGCGCAGTTCCGATGCCAAGTTTTCCGATGTCGTGGTGCGGATGACGGGCGAACCCGCGTTCATGGCGGAGATCGGCGGCGGCATCGAACGTGACCTGAGTGGAACGCTTGGGCTGGGCACGGCGCTGATTGCGGCGCTCTACTGGTTCATGCACCGGAGGTGGAAGCCGCTCTTCTGGATCCTGCTGCTGATGGGGGTGAGCATTCTGTTCTCCCTATCCCTGGCGGGTTGGACCGTGGGCAAGCTCACGGTGATGAGCCTGGGCTTTGCCTCCATCGTGCTGGGCATCGTGGTGGACTATGGCGTTCTGATCCTGCAGGAGGCTCGGACGCATCCGGAGCTCGATGCGCAGGGAGTGCGTCGGCTCGCCATGCCGGGCATCCTCGCGGGTGCCGCCACGAATTCAGCGGTATTCTTTGCGCTGCTCTTCATCAGCCTGCCGGGTCTTGCGGAACTGGGACTGCTGGTGGGCATGAATGTGGTGACCGGAGCGCTGGTGATGCTGACCTTCATGCCGTATGTGGCGGTGCGGCATCGGGTGCTGGATGGCGATCATGAACGAACGCGAGGCGGAATGGTGACGCATCGTTATGCGATCGTGGGGACGGTATTGATGGCTGCGGGTGTGGCGACAGTGCTACTGTGGCGTGGCCTCCCCCCCTTTGAAGGTGGCGCTGCAGTGTTGCGCCCCACGCATAGCAAAGCGGCGGAGAACTGGGACCTCGTACAACAACGGCTGGGGAAAGCAGACGTCGCCACCGTGCCTGTGGTGCTGACGTTTGAAGATGCGGCCGGGGCTCAGAGCAAAGCTGCTGAGGTCGGCGCTTTGCTCGCGAAGCTACGGCTTGAAGGGGTGATTGAGGGAATTGCTCTGCCTTCAACCTTCTTGCCGCACGAGGGGTATCAAAAGTCGAACGAGCCTGGGATTGGGTGGTTCGTGAAACATCGCCGCGTTCTGGAAGATGCAGTCCTGAAGGAAGGTTTCACCGAGGAAACGCTGCTCCTCTTCCGAGGCGTGATGTCGGCATGGGAAGAATGGTTGGGAGAGATCGCGGCAAATCCCAAGATGCGCCCCGCTGCAACTCCAGCTGCAGGGGCGGATGACTTGCTGCGGAGGTTTGTCGGCAGGGAGGAAACAACCGGAGTGGGGAGAGATGGCAGCAAGCTCGTCGCTCTTGGTTTTGTGCAGATGAAAGGGCAGCCCGGGAATCCTGATCCCGTGAAGCTTGCGGAACTGGATGCGAAGCTGTCCTCACAAGCAGGCGTACGTCTCGCGGCCTGGGAGTCGCTGGGTCAGGCCCTGTCTGAGCGGGTGCAGCAGGACATCACGCGCGAGATGCTGCCCATCATCGCCATCCTTCTCGTCATGCTCTCCCTGGCCTATCGGAACTGGCGGGATCTGTTGCTCTCCGTGTTGATTCTGGCCTTGGGCGTAGCAGCGCTCATGGCGACGATGGCATTGGTGGGCAAGTCATGGAATCTGGCGAGCCTCGCGGCGCTGCCGTTGCTGTTGGGAACGGGCATCGACTATGGCATCCACACGATTCTCGCCATGAAGCGTGATGGCAATGATGTCCGCCGTGTGCGCCACAGCACTGGTCGCGCCGTGTTCTTCTGCGGAGCCACGACCGTCATTGGCTTCATGAGTCTGGTGGTGGCGGACAATCGTGGCGTGGCCAGCCTGGGTACTGCGTGCGCAGCAGGAACCGTCTGGATTCTGTTGCTCGTACTATGGTTGCTGCCGCATTGGAGGTGCTGGATTTTTGGACGTACGGTGCAAAAATGAAGACCCTCACCGTCAACGATGCCCTTGGCACGAAGGACCAAATCCACGGCCATTGTATCGAGGTTGAGGGACTCTTGGGTTACGATTCTGAGATTGCCCCTCCCGAGCTTTACCTCGCACACTGGCCAAGAGCTGAGCGGATAGCTGGAGAAGCGATTAAGATCGTCACCGAGGGTGCGTTCTCATTCAACGAGGAAGTTCTGAAACGTTGGTCCGGTAAGCGCGTCGTAGTGCTGGGAGTGTTTGAGACCATGCCACCGGGGGAATTCAAAGACTGGTTATGGTTTGGTCTTGGTCATTCCAGCCATTGGCCAGCGAGAATCGTTACCAGGAGAGTGGACCTGCTCAAGAAGCGATTGGCGGAGCACGATGGTTAGGAACGAATCCGGATCCCTTTGGCAGGCGCGACCTTTCTTGTAGTCTCCGGCATGAGGAAATTTTCTCACCCCATGGCTCTCGCGGTCGTGATCGTGTGCTTGTTGACCTATGTCGGAGGCTACTTCCAGTTCGCTGAGCGTAGTGAGGGTCGGGCCAGAAGTGCTGGAGCGTATTTCCACTATAGAAGATTCAACCATGACTGGCAAGGCTATCTGTTTTTCCCAGCGGCTTGGGCAGAGTCACTGATGATTCGATCATTCCCGAAGCTCTTTCTGAAAGAGCCCTCATGGGCAGAGATTCCTCAGGCACTGGTTCTTCAGTTGCCCAAAGGCAATATCACCTTTGGTTATCCTTGATCAGCGTGGAATGCAGTTCACGCCGTCAGGGAGGTCGAATCTCGACGGACGTGTTTCTTCCGCCCCTGCTTCAGCAATCTCGCTTCACGCTCGCGGGCAATCTGGCGTGAGAGCGCGATCAGATCTGCTTCGGTCACATCGACGAAGGAATCCAGTTCCTTCAACGCCTTGACGATGTCCTCGTGCTCGTTTTCCCTGCCAAAGGGGTGGGGCTTGTTGGGGTGCCTTCTCTTTGATAGTACCGAAGGATAGCGCCGCCAGTGGAAAGGCCAGTTGAAGAGAACAGCGACGAGCAACATGATGGCCACATTCACCATCACGGGCCACAGGACGAAATGAAAGCCCAGCGCGCGAATGGCATCGCCACCGAGCACGGCGGTTAAGGCCGTCGCACCACCGGGCGGATGGATGCATTTCAAGAGATGCATCGCGAGGATGGCACTCCCCACAGCACATCCGGCGGCAATCCAATCATGGCCGAGATGCTGCGCGCACAGCACTCCCAGAATGGCCGACACACCGTGCCCTGCTATCAGCGGCCATGGCTGCGAGAGCTGGCCATGGGGTACGCCGAAAAGCAGGACCGCACTCGCCCCCATGGAAGCGATCACACACGCGGCATTATCCACGCCAAGGATGTGATGCGTGCTCCAGACCAGCAGGCAGATCGCAAAAAGGCCTCCAAGACCGGAGAGGATTTTCTCCTTCGGCGACACTGCACTGAGCTCAACACCTATCAGGGAAATCAGACCTCTCATCTCGTGGCAGGCGGAATGACAAGACGAGAAGCGGCTACAGGGGCAATGGCATCAAGGAACGATCGATTCTGCGAAAAGAGGCACTGACGTTTTGGCATGCGAGCGAACTGAGAGGTGAAGTTTCGTGGAAGAGGATCAGGACTCTGGTTTCGAAGCCCAGGCGGCTCGGATTTCGGACTCCGTGTCGATGAGGATCTGGCGGATGGATTGGCATTCAACTGCATCCAGATGAGCGTAGTCGGTACCTCCGCGACCGGAGAGAGCATCATCCAGCAGTGCATACACGCGGGCCTTCAGAATCTGTGGCATCGCCTTGAACGTGGCGGAGTGAATCATGTAGCTGCATCGGTGCGTGAAAATGCGGCTATGCAGATCGAAGTCCTTCAGCGAGGCTCCATGGGTGGAAGTCTTGCGGTTGCGGCGGAAGGCGTTCTGAAATGCGTCACCACCAGCAACTCCACCGTCCTTGAGCGGGTACTCGCCTGTGAACAACAACAGCTCGACGATCTTCTCCGCGCGCTTCGTCACGACGCGCTGCCGGGCAGCCTCGTCCGGAGCGTCGCTGTTGTCTTTGCGTTCCAGCATGCGCCTTACCACGCGGGCAGCATCCTGGAGAGCATTGTGAAGGACGTACTGATGCTCCAGCACCATGAGAGCTACGAGATCACTGGTGCCCGTGAGATAAGGCTCCACCGGAAACCAGCCGGTCAGTGATTCGAGATTGGCCCCCTGTTTGCGATCCAGGACCATGCCCTTGGGACCGGTTTCCGTGGTTACATTTCCCATGTGGAAATCTCCACCGTGGCGCCCGGTCACGTACCAGCCACCCCAACGCTCGCTCAGCGGACTCTCAAACGAGGTGACAAAACGATCCTCGTTTCCCATGGGATAGCCCGAGGGCCGGGTGAAAACGGACTGCACCTGCAACTCTCCACCAACATGGCAGCTCGCGCACTGGTTGGACCGGATGAGGCGCGGTTGGGCAGGGGAGGGACCTGGACGATGGATCAGGTAATATTGGAGGTCCCCGCCAGGTTCAGAGGAAACGACTTCCACGTCACCGCCCTGTACCCAGCCGATGTAACATTCTTCGTTAAAGTAGAGCGCCCGCGGAGTAGCCGGCCCAATGAGGGACTTTTGCAGGCTCGTCTTTGAGAAGACCAGGACCTGGGACTCCACCGGCACGTCCAGTTCCCTCAGGAGGCTGCCAAGGAAGGCCTTGTCGGATGACGTGTCCAGCTTGGTCTGACCAGCCGCCACACGGCGCCACAGCATGGCGACGGGATCCCGCGAGGCCTGCCAGTTGGCGTCTTCCAGAACATCCTCGCCCCGCACAGGCGCACCCGTCAGGACCAACAAAGTCGCGATGACCTGCAGGCAGGACGGCAGCCATTTTGGAGGATGGATGTCGCGGGACATGGAAAAGGGGTGAAATGGGTAAATCAAGTACCGCTTTAAACCAGTATTTTATGCGCATATTTTTGGAGCTGAGCGGCAAAGCTTGTCCTCGCTCGGCGCACCTCGACCGGTTCAGCCTCTTACTTCAGAGCCATTTCCCCGCATCTACCGGCTCAAACGCCTGCATCGCGGCGAGCAGTTCCTTCACCTCAGTGGCCACCAGCAGCATGGCGCGGTGCTCGGCCTTGAGCAGCCCCTTCGCAGTCATGTGGTCAAGTTGGGCCAGCATGAGGTCGTAAAAGCCGTCGACATTCAACAAGCCGACCGGCTTGTGATGGAAGCCAAGTTGGAGCCAGGCAATGACCTCGAACAGCTCCTCCAGAGTGCCGTACCCGCCAGGCAGTACCAGGAACCCATCGGCATGCTCCATCATGAGACGTTTCCGCTCATGCATGGTGTCCGTTTCAAGGAGCTTGGTCAGGCCGCGGTGCTCCTTTTCCAGCTCCACCAGCTTCCGGGGGATGACGCCGATGACCTCGCCTCCACCTTCCAGCACGGCGTCTGCCACGGTACCCATCAGGCCCACGCTGCCGCCGCCGTACACCAGTCCCAGCCCTTGTACTGCCATTTCATGGCCCACGGCTGCCGCCGCCTCGCGAAAGGCGGGGTCATTCCCAAAATTCGAGCCGCAATAGACACACACACGGTGCATCCGTCGGTACTGCCCCGTTCTGCCACCGCGCTCAAGTAAAATTCATGTTTTGCTGTCACGGGGAACGAAATCGCAACAACACTGTCATACAGAATGCGCATGACCGGCTCGTCGTCCGACGACAGCTCTGCTATGCTCTTCTGAAGCAACCTTCCCCCATGAAAGCCCGTGCCTTCTTGCTGACCCTGCTGGGTCTTTTAACCGTTGCGAGCCCCGTGCCCGCTGCTGAACTCGTCATTGATAACGAAGAGCTCCTTCCCTCCAGCACGCTGGATTTGCGATTCGACAGCGCGATGATCGGAAAGGAGAAGGTGGGCACCGTGGAGAAAATTTCGCCACTGGTGGGTGAGCCCGCCATCGAAGGCGAATTCAAGTGGACCAGCACGCGCAGCGGCCAGTTCCATTTCACCAAGGCGCCTGCCATCGCCACCACCTATTCCTTCACTCTCCGCAAAGGATTGAAGGATGCTACAGGCAAACCGGTGGCCGTTGAGGAACTTGGCGAGTATGAGACGGAAGCCTTCCGCGTCGCGGATGACTATAAAGAGTATCCCTACAGCTTCGGCGAGTCTGCGCGCCGCACGCCTTACTTCATCCTGCAGTTCTCTGACGCCGTGGACGCTGCCGCCGCCGGGCGACAGTTCCACTTCGTGAGTCGCTTTGGCACCCAGCCGATCGCGGCGAAGGTGCGCTATGCGACGGGGAAGGATTTCAAGAAGCGCTACGGCACGGATCTGGTCCCCACTTGGGAAGAGCAGGGCAAAGGAGTGAAGCCCTCCGTGAAGGATGATGAAACCCGCCCGAATGCCCTGATTGTGCAGACCGGTGAACCACTGCCTCCCGGTGTGGACTGGACCCTGGTGATGCCGGCTGACTTCACCAATGCAGGTGGCAATGCCATCCTCGGCGAAGAAGCCCGCCATGAATGGGGCTCCGTGCAGGTGCTGGCTTTCAAAACCGTGAGCACGGAGAACCGCTTCGACGGTCCTCATTCCATCGTGCTGAACTTCAACAAGAACTTGCGCAATGGAAACCTCTCGGCGGCAGATCTTGAGAAGGCCCGTGTGGAAGCAGCGAAGTTTGTGACGGTGGAGCCTGCCGTGGCGGACATGAAGGTGAATCTGGGATGGTCTTCACTGGAGATGGAAGGCAGTTTCGCCCTCGGCACGCCTTACACGGTCACGGTAAATACAGGCCTGCCCGGGGCAGATGACCTGCCGCTGGAGAATCCCGTGCGCGAAACCGTGACCTTCAAGGCGAGTCCGGTGTTCGTATCCACCAGTGCTGGTGCAAGTACGCAGATCTCGTCTGGCAAGGCATTGCTGGACATCTATGGCGCAAACTTCAAGGAAATGCGCATCCGCGCGAAGCAGCTCAGCGATGGGGAGCTGATCGCGGCGCGTGCCATCTATGAAAAGGAGTACGAAAACTTCGACTACAGCGAGAAGAACAAGACTCCTGCACGCGAGCGCCTGACGCCCTTTGACAAGCTTCCGGGCAAGCAGGTGTTTGAAAAGGTCATCACGAACAACCAGCCGCTGGAGCGTGGCTCGCTCCATGAGATCAACTGGCACGAGGTGCTGGGTCAGACCAAGGCGGCCCCTATCTTCTTGGAAATCGAGGCAACTCCACAAGACGGTGCACCTGTCGGCGCCATCTTGAACCGCAGCATCGTGGAGTTCACGGACATCGGCCTGATGGTGAAGAACACGGGTGAAGAAGCGCTCGTGTATGCATTCTCCCTGAAGACGGGCCAGGCCCTGCCGGGTGTGCAACTTACCTTCGCGGATGAGGAGCGAGCCTTTCTGAAGTCTGCTCAAACGGATGACAAAGGCATGGCCATGGTACCAAGCCAGAATGCCGCCTGGGTGCTGGCAAAAAATGGCGACGACTGCACCGCAGCAATCTGCAGTGGTAGGGAAAATCGCATCGGACTCTGGGGTCACAACATCAACATCGGGTGGGGTGACCCATGGAAGGCGAAAAACGAAACCTTCATTTTCTCTGACCGTCCCGTGTACAAGCCCGGCGAGAAGGCGAACGTGAAAGCCATCACCCGCATGCGCACCGGTGATGCGCTGACCCTTGGCCAGCCTACCAAGGCCAAGCTCACCATGACCGACCCGCGCAATCGTGAGGTGCTGAACAAGGAAATCACCTTCACGGCGAATGGCACCTGGAGCGACCAGATTGCGCTGCCTGAAGGCGCGGTGGGCTGGTACAGCCTGAATATCCGCTTCCGCGAACCCGAGGCCGGTGAAGATGAGTATGAAACCGGTTCGCTGGTGAACCTCGCACTGCGTGTGGACGAGTACAAGCCGAACACCTTTGAGGTGAAGCTGAATGGGGAGAAGTTCCAGGCCAGCAAGGATCGCATCAAGGTGCCGCTCAAGGCGAACTACTACATGGGCAAGGCACTCTCCTCGGCGAAAGCCACGTGGAGTGCGAACCTTTCCAGCGTATACATGCCGCCGGATGAATTTGCGGAGTACCACTTCGGCGATGCCCCCTCCTGGTGGCACTATGGCAAAGATCGCGATGATGAGACGGCTTCCGAGGAAGACGAGGATGAATCCAGCAACTGGGGCGCTCATGGTGAACTCACGCTGAATGACGACGGCACTGCGACCATCGAACTGCCACCTCCGCCAGCGCACAAGGAAGCGCTGCCGCAGACCATTTCCGTCTATGCGGATGTGACGGATGTGAATCAGCAGACCATCGCTGCGAATACGGAATTCAAGATTCCCGGCGCGGACTTCATCGTGGGCGCGAAGACCCATGCCTGGAGTGGCACAGCGGGCAAGGAATTCTCCATCGACCTCGTGGCGATCACACCGCAGGGCAAGGGCTTCACCTCTTCGGTTCCGGTCGATGTGAAGATCGAGCGCCAGGCGTGGAACACCGTGCGTGTGCAAGGCGCAGGTGGCGCCATGACAGCGAAGAACCAGAGTGTGTTGCTCGAAGAGCTGAAATCCCGTGTGGAACTTAAGAGCCAGAACGGTGGCGCGGCTGCGGCGGAAGTGAAGTTCACCCCAAAGGCTGGCGGCACCTATTTCATCACCTCGACGGCGACGGACGCCAGCGGCAAGACGGTGCTTTCCCGCCTGGGGTTCTATGTGCTGGGAGGCAAGGATTTCCCCTGGGCCTGGGATGATGGCGCGCTCATCGCGCTACAGCCGGATAAGACCACGGTGAAGCCGGGTGAAGAAGTGAGCGTGGTGGTGAAGTCACCCATCGCTGGCACTGCCTTGGTCACGGTGGAACGCAACCGCATCCATCGGCAGTTCCTCGCACCGGTGTCCACGGAGAACCCGGTGGTGAAGGTGCCCATCACGGATGAAGACGGTCCGAATGCGTATATTTCCGTGGTGGTGATCCGCGGTGCGGACCAGAGCCCGCATGCTGACAAGGTGCCTGACTACAAGGTGGGCTACTGCGAGATCGCGGTGGAGAGCAATACGAAGAAGCTCCTGGTCACGACGGAAGCTTCGCAGCCATCCGTTTTGCCGAACGGTCAGCAGACTCTGACCGCTACCGTGAAGGACGGCGCAGGCCAGCCGGTGGAGGGCAGTGAGGTCACGTTCTTTGCCGTGGATGAAGGGGTGCTCAGCCTCATGGCTTATGAGACTCCGCAGCCTTTCGAATTCTTCCATGCGGCGAAGGCTCTCTTTGTCTCCACGTACACCACACTCGATGCGCTGCTGACTGAAGACATGAAGCAACGCCATCGTGGCAACAAGGGCATCATAGTGGGCGGCGGCGATGAAGAACTCGGCGCGGACATGGCGCTGCGGAAAAACTTTGTGGCCACGGCGGTGTGGCAGGCTTCACTCATCACGGACAAGGACGGCAAGGTGACTACAACCTTCAATGCACCAGACAGCCTCACACGCTACCGCGTCATGGCCATTGCCGCGAAAGATGGTGACCGCTTCGGCACGGGCGAGTCCTCCTTTGTGGTGAACAAGCCTCTCATGGTGGAGCCGGTCGTGCCCCGCTTCGCCCATGCGGGTGACGAGATTCTGGTGAAGGCCGTGGTGCACAACACCACTCAGCACAGCGGACAGGTGGAAGTGGAACTGCAGCTCGATGACCATGCACAACTCATCACCGAGGAGCGTCCTTTTGCCCTGGCTGCACTGAAGAACCGCACCACCACGAACGACGGCAGGTCAGAACGTCGCGTCATCACACTCAAGGCGGGTGAGACGACGGCCCTGGCCTTCCCGGTACGCTTCATCAAGAACGGCACGACCACATGGAAGTGGCAGGCCAAGACCACGGAGTGGAGTGATGCCAAGGCCCTCGGCGATGCCGTGGAGTCCAAGTTTGACATTCATCATCCCGTGCCGGCCCTGCGTGAAGTGCGCTACCTGCAACTCACCAGCGCGAGCGCCAGCCAGGATCTGCTGAAGGGCATCAACCCACAGCTTCTGGAAAGTGATGGCGAACTGCGCATCGACTTCAGTCAGTCCCGGCTCAGTGAGGCGCGCGATGCCTTGGAGTATCTGCTGCACTACCCGTATGGCTGCGTCGAGCAGACCACCAGCGCCACGCTGCCCTGGCTTGCCCTGAGCAAGTACGAGCCGATGTTCCCCGACCTCCTGCAGAAGGACAAGGTGCGCGATGCCATCAATCGCGGTGTGAACCGCATTCTGCAGATGCAGACCGATGATGGTGGCCTGGCCTACTGGCCCGGAGGTGACACACCTGAACTCTGGGCGAGCGCGTATGGGGGGCACTGCCTCTTCAAGGCCAAGGAATGGGGCATTCCGATCCCGCAATCGTCTCTCGACAGCCTGACCACCTGGATCAGCAAGCAGCTTCGCGAGCTGGATCTGGCGAACACCTCGGACCTGAACAAGCTGAATGACGCCGCGATGGCCCTCTATACGCTGGCCCGTGCGGGCAAGGCGGAGCCCGCCTACGCGAATACGCTCTATAGCCGTCGCGAACGCATGCCTGAAACGGCACGTCTGTTCCTTGCACTCAGCATGTGCGTGACAAAAGCGCCTGACGTGCAGATCACCGAACTGCTCAAGCCGCAGAAGAACGACGCGAAAGCGGGACGCTTCTGGCTCGGTGGTGATACGGCTGCCGGGCTGCGTCTCATCGTGTGCGCGGATCGCGGCCTGACAAAGGAAGCGAATGTCATCGCAGATGAACTCATGAAGCGCCGCGGTGGCTGGGGCCACTGGGGCACCACCTTCAGCAACTCCTGGATCCTCACAGGTCTCTCCACACTGGAGCGCCCCGTGAAAGACCCGCAACCGCTGAGCTTCAATGTGGCCATCCGTGGTCAGGAGAAGCCCTTCTCGCTTGCGACTCCCATGGAAAGCACCACGGCCCTGCTGAGCTACAACGCCAAGAAGGAAGCGCCGACCGCGAAGGTGACGTTGCCACAGGATCAGACCGTGCGTGCCCGGGTGGAAGTAAAAGCCTGGCCTGAGCTGAAGACCTTCCAACCCGTGCAGAAGGGCTTTGGCATCAGCCGCCGTTATGAGCGACTCACGCCCACCGGCATGCTGGAGCCTGCGGAGAACCTGCGCGTGGGTGACCTCATCGTGGTGACGCTCGACATCAATGTGATGAAGGGCAATCGCTACCTTGCCTTGGAAGATCGACTGCCCAGTGTTTTCGAGCCAGTGAACCCTGAGTTTACCACGCAGAACAAGAAGCAGGATGCTGATGCCGAGGACAACGCCTGGTACTGCGATCATCGAGAGCTGCGCCATGATCGTGCGTTGTTCTTCACCAATGACTGGAGTACGATTGGCAAGTTCCAGCTGAAGTACCTCGCACGCGTCATTGCCGAAGGCGATGTGGTGGCTCCTCCGGCCCGCATTGAGGCCATGTACGACCCGGCACACTATGGTACCAGCGGTGTACAGCGCATCCAAACACTGCCCATGAGCGACGGCAAGGACGTCGCAGGACAGTAACGGAAAACATCCGGCCAGGGAGTGACACTCATTCCCTGGCCTCACCAGCATCCCATCATGTCCCTCTTACCTGCCATGCTTCGCAAGAAGGCGACATGGCGGTGGACATTGAAAGGGGTGGGTGGTGTGGCGTTGCTTGGCGCTTTGGGATGGTGGGTACTGCCCTGGGTCGCGCCGCTGCCACCCAGGCTGGAGCGGCCTTTGCCGGTGTCACCCGTATTCCTCGCGGCCGATGGCACTCCATTGCGCCAGCTTCTCAGCGTCGATGGACAACGCACCCTGGCACCGGTGTCGCGCATGGAGTTGCCGGAGAAGCTCGTGCAAGCGACACTCGCCGCCGAGGACAAACGCTTCTATTCTCATGGAGGTGTTGATCTGTTGGCGATTGGACGCGCAGCGCTGGATAATCTCACTTCGCGTCGCGTTGTCTCTGGCGCGTCCACGTTGTCGCAACAGCTCGTGAAGGTCTCGGCGGACGAGCGCGCTCCGCGGACCTTTTTCATCAAGATCAAAGAAGCGCTCCAAGCGCGACGCCTGGAGATGACTTGGGACAAGGATCGGATTCTTACCGAGTATCTCAATCGCGTGAGCTATGGCAATCTGCTCACTGGTTGTGCAACCGCTTCACAAGGTTACTTCAACAAGCCGCTGCGTGACCTTTCGCCGGCGGAGTGCGCGTTCCTGGCGGCTTTGCCACAATCGCCCACGCGACTCAATCCTTTTCGCAACCTGCCTGCAGTACAGAAGCGGCAGAAACACATTCTTGAGCGCATGGCGGTACTCGGCTGGTTGACTGAAGAGGAGGGGAAGCTCGCAGGCACGGAGAGAGCCACCTTGCAACGGTACACGGGTGGGTTCGCTGCACCGCATGCCATCGAACTGCTGAAAGGTGGGGCATCGCTGGCAGCGGATGGGAAGATTCACACAACCATCCAGACGGCTTTGCAGCAAAGGATGGAGTCAATTATTGCCCAGCGGCTGGGCGCATTGACGGGCAAGCATGTGACGCACGCCGCTGCGGTGGTGCTTGAGAATGAGACAGGGCGCGTGATTGGCCTGGCTGGCTCGCGCGATTTCTTCGCGGAAGATGGAGGACAGCTCAATGGTGCATGGGTACCGCATTCGCCAGGCTCCGCGTTGAAACCCTTCACCTACCTGCTGGCGCTCGAGCGAGGTTCGACACCGGCCACCATTCTTGCGGATTTGCCCATCGAGTATGCCACGCCCACAGGGATCTACCGCCCGGAAAACTACAACAAAAAGTTCTATGGCCCGATCACGCTTCGCGAGGCTTTGGGCAATTCCCTGAATATCCCTGCGGTGCGTGCGCTACAGCAACTCGGTGGAGAGAAGGTGCTCTGCGAGGAGTTGAAGAGCCTTGGCATCTCCACCCTCACGGAGCCACCTGAGCACTATGGTTTAGGCCTGACCATTGGAAATGCTCCCGTACGCTTGCTGGAGCTGGCCAATGCCTATGCGTGCCTCGCCCGGCTCGGGAAGTGGAAAGAGTGGACCCTCCTGCATGCGACCGCGCAAGGATCTGGCGACGCTGCTGCCAATCGAAAACATACCGAGCAGGTGAGCTTTCTCATCGCGGACATCCTGCATGATGCACAGGCACGCATGCTCGCCTTCGGCCCGCACACGGTCATACGCATGCCGTTTCCGTGTGCGGTGAAGACCGGCACGAGCACGAGCTACCGGGACAACTGGACCATGGGATTCACCCCTGAGTTCACTGTTGGCGTCTGGGTGGGCAATTTTGACAACTCACCCATGAACCAAGTCTCAGGCGTGGCGGGAGCGGGCCCCATTTTCCGTGATATCATGATACACCTTCATGAGACACAGGGAACAACGTGGTATGCGGAACCTTCCGGCATCGTTCGTGCGCGCATTGACCCGAGGAACGGGAAGCGGCTGGATGATGCCTCTCCGAGCGTTCGTGCTTCACGCGAGGAGTCGTTTCTGACAGGTACGCTTCCTCCGGCAGCCACCGCCAGGGACTATGACAGCGAGGGACGGGCGCTGCTGCCGCGCGACTACACCCGCTGGGTGCATGGCGGTGACCACTGGCTGGCGGGCCTGGTGGCGCTGCAGTCTGAGGACAGCAACAACGCTCCTCCTCGCATCTCCATTCCAGTGGACGGGAGCGTATTTCAACTCGATCCGGACTTGAAAGACAAGGGCGGTCGCCTGCTTCTGCGAGCTACGGGACCCGCGGGCATGAAGTGGAGTTCGCCATCCATCGCCATTGTGGATGAGAATGGACTGGCTTATGCCACGCTTGTGCCCGGGCATCATGAATTGCGCGTCGAGGATCCAGTGACCGGGGCCTTCTCTGAAGTGCGCATTGAGGTGCGTGATGCGCTCTCTGCCACGGAGAAGTTGCGAGTGGCTCCGTAACGTGTGTGTCAATGCGGCTGCATTGCCTGGAGGCCGGAGCTTCCTGGTCCAATCGTACTCCCGCTCTGAAGCGCGGCAATTCTACTTCTCTGCAGCTTCTTCAATCACCGGCTCTTTCTCCCACTCACGCATGCGGCGGTCAATGAGAAAGGGGCCGAACGGCAGCAACGAGGCGATGAATACCAGCGCGCTGCGTCCGAAGGACCAACTGGTGGACATCATGACGCGCAGCAGGGCGAAGCAGAAGAGCACAAAGAGCAGGCCGTGGATCCAGCCGACCACCTTCACAGCCATGGGCATGCCGGCCATGTACTTCAAGGGCATGGCGATGCCAAGCAGGATGAGAAAGGACACACCCTCAACAAGGGCGATGTGACGAAGGGGAGTGACAGGGTGGGAGTTCCTCATAGGGGCTTGTAAAATACGCAGTGAACTGTGCCCCCATTTCGAGTGGAGGAGGTGTTCAGGGAGCATTCTTCATTCCGCAAGATTGAGAGGGAATCAACTTCTCAGTGCCCGGTGGCATCTGGGAGACGAATTCCTTATGGTCGTTGTCACTTTATTTTCTTTCGCATGCCGCCTGCGTCCAAGCCCATCCGCGCTCTTTTGTTGCTCTTGCTCACGTACGTGGGTTTCATCAGCCTGGGATTGCCGGATGGCATGCTCGGAGTCGCTTGGCCATCCATGCGGGCGCAGTTCGATTTGCCCCTTGATGCAGTCAGCGCCGTGCTGGTGGTGTTCATCGCAGGCTATCTCATCTCGACCCTCTCAAGCGGCTGGCTGCTGGCGCGGATGAATGTGGGCATGCTGCTGGCGCTGAGTGGTGCGGCCACAGCGGTGGGACTCATTGGCTATGCCACAGCTCCAGCATGGGCCGTGATCGTGGCCCTGTCGTTCATTTCGGGTCTCGGCGCGGGAGCCATCGATACCGGTCTCAACACGTATGCGGCGATGAACTACAGCGCGCGCACCATGAACTGGCTGCATGCATGCTACGGTCTCGGTGCCGCCTCTGGTCCGGTGCTGCTCACCAGCATTCTTGCAAGTGGCGCACCTTGGCAGCGTGGGTACTTCTGGGTGGGCATTGGTGAAGTGGTGCTGGTGGCTTGCTTCCTCGCCACGCTGTCCTGGTGGCCGAAGGCGTCTGGCACAGCGCATGCCGAGCAGACACAGGAAACAGCAGCGACACAGCCGCCGGCCACTTTGTGGAGCACGCTAAGACTGCGGACCGTGTGGCTGGGCATTGCGACCTTCTTCATCTACACGGGAACAGAGGCAGCCGTGGGGACATGGGCATACACGTTCCTCACGGGACATCATGGCGTGGCACCGGACAGGGCTGGGAATTGGACTGCGGCTTATTGGGGCTCGCTTACGGTAGGGCGCATCGCGGCGGGACTCATTGCAGGAAAGTTCACGCCACGAGCGCTCATCCTCGGAGGTGCGTGGATCATTGTCATGGGGGCCGTGCTGATAGTGTCAGGACTTGGCGCCACCCTGACCATTGTGGGCATCATGTTCATCGGCTTTGGCTGCGCGCCCATTTTCCCCTCGCTGATTTCGACCACTCCCAATCGTGTGCCACTCCAGCACACCGCAAACGCGGTTGGGTATCAGATTGCCGCAGCTACGCTGGGCATCGCGCTGGTGCCGTCGTTCGTCGGATTCCTCGGGCGCGTGCAAGGGTTGCAGGTGATCCCGGTGGCGTGGTTCGTCGCTGCGGCTGCACTGCTGGTGCTGTTGATGATGCTTTTGCGCTTCTCCCCGAATCCATCACTCATCGAGACACGCACTGCATCCGGCACCCCGAGCACTCCATGAAATCCAAGAGACCTGCTTCCTCTTCCTCACGCCGTCGATTTCTCCTTGGCACGCCCGCCGCGATTGGTCTGGCACACATTGCACGTACTCCTTCCGTGAGCGCACAGGATAAACCCTCCGTATCGCCAGCGCCTTCCGGCAAGGCGCACTACATCTGCGTCACCTGCGGCATTCAATTTGCGGAAACAGAGGCCGCGCCCAAGGAGTGTCCGATCTGCCAGGATGAAAGGCAGTATGTGGGACTCAATGGCCAGGAATGGACCACGCTCGATACCATGCGGCGCGGAGGATGGAAGAACATCTTCAAGGAACAGGAGCCAAATATCATCGGCATCGGCGCTGAGCCAAAGATTGGAATCGGCCAGCGTGCGCTGCTGGTACGCACACCCAAGGGCAATATCCTGTGGGACTGCATCAGCTACCTGGATGACGAGGCGATTCGTGAGGTGAAGAAACTGGGAGGCATCTCAGCCATTGCCATCTCCCACCCACACTACTATACGGCGATGGTGGAGTGGAGCCGCGCCTTTGGTGGTGTACCGATTCACCTGCATGAAGCCGACAAGCAATGGGTGCTGCGGCCGGATCCGGCCATCCAGTTCTGGAAAGGAGAAACCAAATCCCTGGGTGATGGCCTCACGCTCATCAACACGGGCGGTCACTTCGATGGCTTCCAGGTGTTGCACTGGCGGGATGGTGCGGAAGGGAAGGGCGTGCTCCTGGCCGGAGATCAACCTCAGGTGGTTTCGGATCGGCGTTGGGTGAGCTTCATGTACAGCTATCCCAACTACATCCCGCTCAACAAGCCAGCCATTGAACGCATCGTGAAGGCGCTGGATCCGTTCGAGTACGATCGCATCTATGGCGCCTTCTGGCCGGGTGTAGTGGCGAAGGACGGGAAGGGGGCGGTGAAGAGATCCGCTGAAAGATATCTCAAGGCGATTGTGTGAGTATCGCTCCCGACCTTGTTGATGTTAGAGCAGAGGACTCATAATCCCCTGGGTGGGGAGTTCCATTTTCACTTCTTCACCGTATCCACGGATGAAGTCGTGCTGCTGGCAGGATGCTCCTTGAAGAACTTTACGATCAGTGGCGGAGCATCTTGGAGGAACTGGTGGCCTCCGGGATGGATGAGGCTCACGAAGGGAGTACCGGTGAGTGAGGGGTAAGCAGTACCCACTTCATTCCACGCTTTTCCCTGAGATTCGCAGCCATTGAGTTTGCGCACGGCTTCCATGGTCTTCACCTGCCACTCATACTTCACCAGAGGATCCGTCTCGCCAGCGAGGTGCATCGCGGGCTTGGGCTTGAGTTTTGGCATGCTGAAAGGGGCGGCTGCGGCTGAAGGAGCCATCGCGGCAAAGACATCGCCACGCTCTGCCCACAGCATGTACGTGAATCCACCGCCATTCGAATGACCTGTGGAGTAGATGCGTTTGCTGTCGACCTTGTAGTCCGTCTTCAGCTTCGCGAGAACCGCATCGAAGAATTTGAGATCGCGGTTGCCCTCCAGCCCCTCGCGTCCCTGCCATCCGTTCTTCTTTCCCTCAGGATCCGTGAGCTGACCCTTGGTGGGCAGCCCCTGCATGTAGACCGAGATGGCTTCCGGCCACTCGTGGTAGATGCCGAAGCTGCGCGCCGCCTGCCTGGCATTACCACCATGACCATGGAAAACAAACACGACCGGGGTGGGTGATGATTTTGCCGATGCGGGAGCGTAGATCAGCGCCTCACGGGCTACGCCCTCCACGGTGTAGGATGCCGCCCCCAGACTCTCTGGAAGCTGCAGGGCCTGCTGCAAGCGCTGACGGGCCGTTGGGGGCTCCGCTTCGACGTACAGTGATGAAGCCGCCAGCAGGGCCAGCAGCAGGCAGGTAACAGGGGAATAGCGAGTCCTGGGAAGTCTCATGACGGGTAACGATGCTGCTGAGGACGTGCACCAAGTGATGAAGGTTACAAGCTTTGCAGAGCTAAGCACGATTTCCATTGGTGGCTGGAATAACTTGTGCCAGATCCAAACCGCAGAAATCCATCGTTTCAATAGTTTCCTGGCAACAACTTCCCCATGTCTCACAGCAAGTCCCGAGTGCGCTCCTTTTCTGTTTTGTGCGGCATTCTGGCAGTGTTGGTGGGACTCGTTATTTTGCTTCAGCATTCGAGCGGGACTCTGGCTGCATGGACGGCCCGTATTGAAAATTCCAAACTGGAACCCGCGGACGGGGGAGCCTATGCCTGGTCGATTCCGGCCAAGCTTCGCCAGACCGAGATTCCTACCTCCGTCCGTTTATTGGAAAATGGAGCGCCCCTGACTCAAGCTGCAACCAGCAATCAGGTGCGCGAAGGGGGCAGGGGACTATTCAGCATCAGCCTGAAGCAAGTCTGGTTGTCATCCACCGATGGTACAGACCCGAGACAGAACGGACGCAGGTACGAGGTCCAGGTTTCCCGCAATGTGCCCAAGCTCATGCTGACCACCGCCTGGATCCTGATCTTTTTGGGTGCTCTCTTTTTGACTCGCGGTCTCTGGGGCTTCTGGATCTGGAGTGCGTTATGGCCGGGAACAGCCCAGGCTGCCGCTCCACGTCCCAAGCCTGCCCGCGAATGGAGCTTGGATGCCATTCGTGGCATCGCGATCATGCTCGTCCTTTTCGCGCACGTGCCCTGGCCCAAAGGAGTGCCAGACTTCCCCAAGCCACTGCTCCTCATGTTCAATCGGGGAGGGTGGATGGGGGTGGACCTTTTCTTTGTACTGAGCGGTTATCTGATCTCGGGTCTCCTGCTGGAGGAGTGGCGGCAGAACGGCTCTGTAAGAGTGGGGCGCTTTCTGTATCGACGGGCATGGAAGATCTATCCAGCACACTGGATTCTGATCCTGGCTACGGTGGTGGCAGCGACTTTTGTCCCGTTGCAGAGTGCGGAAGTATCCATCGATCGGATCACCCATGAGCTTTTGTATCTCCAAAACTATCTGGGAGGTGTTTGGGGACACACGTGGAGCTTGGGTGTGGAGGAGCAGTTCTACCTGCTTCTGGCCTTCGCATTTGCACTCGCAGTTTCCCAAAGGGCTCCCTCGAAAGATGGTGAAAACTTGCGCTGGCTCCCGCGACTCGCACTTTGCATCTGCCTGATCTGCCCGGCACTCAGGATACTGAGATTTCTCCATGGCGGGCATTACGCGTACAACTACGCCGCCACCCATCTTCATGGTGATGCCTTGATGTGGGGTGTGCTGCTTAGATATGCCCGACATGCTCGCCCAGATGTATTTGTCCGCTGGGCAGACAGGCTTCGCTGGTGGGGCCCTCCGGCAATCGCAGTGCTTTTGTCCCCGTGTTTTGCTTACGGCAGGAATGACTGGACCATGACCATCGGCCTGACCGCCGTGTCGCTGGCCACCTGTCTTCTCATCCTCACCTTGTATGGATGGCAGCAGAGACATGGAAGCGGACCTGTGCTGGCTCCGCTGTGTTTTTTGGGGAGGCACTCCTATACGCTCTACCTCTGGCACTTCCCACTCGTCCAAGTCATGAGTCCTTATTACCTTGCTGCCCCCACAGCTCCAACTTCGATGGCATGGTTCGCGGGGTACGTGGTAGCGACCATGGGCATATCGTTGTCAGTGAGCTGGCTCATAGAAGCACCGTTGCTTCGACTGCGGGATCGACTGGTGCCTTCGGGAATTGGCAATCCGGCAACATCACGCGGGTAGGGGGAGAGAGAAATCCTCCACAACCATGTGAGAACCTTCACGTTGAGCTGATAGTTCAACGGCAGTTTTGACAAACATCCACCCCGTTCTCTCCGCTTGGTACCAGTCCCGCAGGGAGCTTTTCCCTGCACGAATCGCAGGTGCGAAAATAGCGATAGTCCGCCAGAGCTATCATGCGGGCACGGTCCACCTGCAGGGGCGTGGCCTTGGAAGGCAGCACGCACGCGAGGGACCAGCGAGTAGCCAGGGTGTCTCCGTCGCCGCCATCCACCATCTTCACCTCCACGAAGATGCGATTGGGGGTTGTGCGTACACGCATGTACTCCTGCAACAGGGTCTGGTCTTCTTGAGTCATGGAACGGGCGGGAGGAAAAGACAAAGACTCACGCTGTTTACAGACTATTTACGGAAAGCAAGGGCAAGGCGATGCATTTGTGATGACGCACCCAGTGGAACTGCGTTAGCCTACCTTTATGAAAACGATGCCTTTGTGCGCGTTCACCATGCTCGTCACCGGAGTATTGACCACGGCATACCCCCAGGAATCCTTTCCCATATCCATACCCGTCACGCCTGAACACCACGCCGAGCTGGTTCGCAAGAGGGAGGCTGCAAGTCAGGAACTGACCCAGAGGGTGCAGAACAAGAAACGCTCGCAGTTGAATCCATCTCGTGAAGCGCGGATCCAGTCCCAGGCTGTCCAGGCCCGGCATCTCATTACGGTGGCTAATGATTACATTGTCGAAGTGTACAAGAACGGGAAACGCATTCCCGACGCGAAGCGTGAGCTGCTTGAGGAACGCTTTGGCGCCACCGCAGAACGCATCGCCGTGGATGTGCGAAAGGGGGACTGGCTCGTATTTCAAGTGGTGCACAATCGCATCCGTTGGGGCGGCTCAAAGTACTTCGCCGTCGCAGGGCTTGTGGATGACACGCAGATTGGATTCGTTTCGGATCCTTCCTCCCAGCAATGGGGCGTGTGTGATGATCCGGTGAAGTCGGTGGAGTTCATCCGGAATCGCGATGCTGGCATGGAAGTGCGGGCTGGCGCCATTGCCAATCCCTGGGGTGAGGGAGACATGTACATGCGGAAGTTTGTCGGCGATGGCTATGTAGGGAGACCCCTCTGGGGCGGGGCAGCCTCCACGTGGATCAAGTTCGTGGTGGATGAACCAGCGCCCCTTGTGGGAAGAGGACAGCTCGAAGACATCAGCCAGGATGTTGAGGGGCAGGGGGATATCGACCCCAAGAAAGTAAACATAGTCCTCCCCACCAATCCCGCCAAGCTTGAGCCGAAGTCGTATCGCCCCAAGCAATGGTCGGTGCAGGTTCTCTCCGCCATCTACGGCACAGGTGGGAAAGATGCTGATGTCACGGCCAAAGTGCGTGATCTCGTGGAGACAGAGCAGCGCATGTTCTCCGTCAGCCCACCCGAACTCGGCGCCGATCCAAACCCCTATTGGAACAAGTCACTCCACATCATCTACATGAAGGACGGCGTGCGTCGCGAGCAGTGGAGAAATGAAAATGAGCACGTGCTTCCCGAGAGCTTCTATGGGCCGCAAGATGCGGTGGAACTGGCCAAGTGGCTCGCTGGCACACGCTGGTTCGGGGAACGACCGGAGATTCAGTTTCACGCGGACAGTACGTTTACCTCGCCCGGTACTGCAGGCACATCCCGCTGGGAGGCGACGGCAAACAACAAAATCCGCCTATTCTGGGCGGATGATCGGAAAGCGGAGTTCACCTTCGACTACACTCGGAGCAGCTTCTCCGAGGACGGCAATGCCGCCCATGTGTATCACGTGAAAAACTAGACCCGTTTTGGCGAGTCTGAGAAGTTACCTCCGATTCTCGGCGTCAATCTGCTTGCGATGCTCAGCTTCGAGATCCCATTTGCGATGCTCGACGTAGGCTTCGCGTTGTTCGTTGGACATCTGTTCCGCGGGGGGCAGGTCCTGGCAGGAGGAGAGCACCAGTGGCAGCAAACAAGCGAGGCAGGCACAAGCAACACCCCAGCGATATGGCGACGACGTTGTTTTCATGGCAGCAAATATACAGCGTGGACAAATGTGTTCGTGTGACGTGCAGAGCCGGTTGCGCCATACGTGAATCGCAAGTGCGATACCTGTTGCGCAGGTCCCGTGGATTGAATCTGCCGAAAGCTATTGCAGGCTTGAAAGTCTGAGCCGCTCCGCTTCCAATTTGGCAATTGCCTGCTCGCACTTCGCGATCACGGCACCGCGGCTGGAGATACGGTTGTTGATGCTGGCCACCAGTTCCGCATCGCGCTCGTGCTTGATCTTCTCTCGCAAGGAGACGATTTGCCTGTCAATGGACTCGATGGCGGCGGCTGCCTGCTGGCGGCGCTCAGCTTTCTTGTCTTCGGCATGGGCTTTCACTGCGGCGTTGTTCGCCTGTTCCATTGCTGCCACTGCCGACTCGCGTTCCTTTTGCTCCAGGGCACCAGCTGCATCCTGCTTGGTGAGGAGATCAGCCACCACCATCATATCCGAGGTCAGGTCGCCAGGCTTTACGGTGAAGCTTTTGCCGTTGTAGAGAACTTCCGTTTCACTGACTTTGGTGACTTCCCGCCCCGCCGGCACGGACGACACTCCAGTTTCTGACATGGAGGAAATCCGACGTGCTGTATACCAGACTGCGGGGGGCGCAGGTGCAGCCACCACCGGCTCAGGAGCGGGTTCAGGCAAGGCAGGCGACGGCACAGGCAACGGCGGAAGCTCGTCCTCTGCCACCTTTTTTACGACCGTCTTCTTTGGCTTCGAGGTCTCTTTGGACTCGGGCTTCTGCTGAAACACATATACCAGCCCTGCAGCCACCAGGAGGAACACGACGAGGATAGAGGAAAGGTTCATGGGGGTATGCTGGATAATCGTAGAATCAGCCCTCTTGTGCCATACTTTTTCACAGTCCCGCGTGCTTCATTCATTCAGCACGCATAAAGGCGGAGATAAGAGGAAGCGCACCGATGGCTGCTCATTTGCGAGCTCTTCGAGTCATCGCATTCTGTTTCCAAATGCCGACGTCGCTTCAATTGTGCATCACGTCTTATTTTGTGATGCGGCGGACTCCCGGCAGTCACTTCTGCATCGGGAAACAAGGCTGGCGGAACGGACGGGACTCGAACCCGCAACCTCTGCCGTGACAGGGCAGCGCTCTAACCAATTGAGCTACCGCTCCAACCTTGTCTTCCCGGGTCTCGGGAAGGCGTGAAGACTAGCTTTGATTCCGTTATACGCAAATGCATTTTGATAGTTTCTTGCAGAATCTTTGATGATCAAACCACGACATCGACACAAACGCAGGTCCTTCATCCTGCGGAGGATGTGCTGACGGAGGTCGCTCGCATTCAGCACCACTTTTCACGGCACTTCTTCGCCCGAGGTGTAGAGCCACTTCTCCACTTTTCCGTCGTGGATGTGGGCGACCGCCTGGGCATCGATAGGACCGAATGCGGTCTGCACCGTAACGTCGACGGTAATCATCCAGTAGACCTTGCCATCCATCTCTTCACGCACTGGCTCACCCCACTTGCGTACATTTTGAGGTGTGATGTCAGTGACCTGGCCAGCCTTCATGCTCGCCAGGAGCATGTCATAAGTGCCCTCGGCATTTCGTGTGGGCGCCCCTGGGGCATCTGCTGCCTTGTTGGTTGGCGAGTTCGCTGCACGCTTCCTTGCGGCAAGCATCGCGAGGTGGGATTTGCGGGAGCGCTCTGTGATGGACAGTTTCCATTGTTCATATGCCTCCGTGAGTACCGCTTTGAAGTCCGTGTCATCCATCAAGACCTGAACTCGCGCAGGTGAACTCACCGACATGGCGATGACCAACATGCTGCCTTCCTGCTCGATGGCCTGCACATGGCTGCCGGCCGGCACTTTGGAGGACATCTTGTTTCCTCCGGACAGGACCGTGACAAACTCCACCGACTTCATCACGCGCACCTCTCGCGGAAATGCCGTCACTGGCACCTGGGTCCAATTCTTCACCACGTCTTCCAGCGGAAGAAATGTGGGAGGCGTAAAGCCGTCCGCATCAGGCTTCGGTGTGTTCTCCGTCACGGAGGATGGAGGCATCACCGCACTCTGGGTGGAGGCCATCGACAGAGATGGCTCCGGCGTTGGGGGCTTGGTCAGGGTTGCCGTGGTCGCCGAGGTACCCGGAGGAGAAGGCAGGGGAGGAGGTGCTGGCACCGTCACGCTTGCGGTCGCCGTGCCTCTTGAAGTTGCGACTGCTTCAAGCGAAGGGCCAGTGCGGTTCAGCCCCACCCAGTCAATGATGGGATCGTAGGCGTACAGATAAGCGGTGCAGCTTGTGACTCCCAGCAGCAGGAGCAAGGCGAGCGCCTTCATGCGTGGCGGATGGTGATGATGCTGCGTTCATCAGCGACCGTGTTTCATCCACAACGCGGACGTTGTCGACGGGGCACTGGCAGCTGACGAACTTGGCTAAACGATCACCCATCCACCCGAAAGGCGCAGTGGCTGGCTTCAGCACACGATCAAGGCACCACTTCGCCGGAACCGGTATAGATCCATTTTTCCACCTTGCCGTTGAGGATGCGCGCTTGGGCCTGGGTGTCGAAATCGCCGAACATGGTCTTCGTGGTGTAGTCCACGATGATGGTCCAGTAGTCCTTGCCATCGATCTTTTCCATCTGGGCATCTCCCCACTTCTTGACGTTGGTGGGAGTGATTTCCGTGACCTGGCCAGCCTTCATGCTTGCCAGAAGGACGTCATAGGTTCCCTCAGTGTTGCGTGCGGGAGCTCCAGCAGCGGCCGGTGTGGCAGCGCCGCCTCCAGACTTCTTGGCTTCCTGGGCGCGACCAGCAGACTCCTTGGCGAAGAGATGCTGGCGGCGCTTGTACTCCGTCATGTTCACCTTCCAGTTCTCGTAGGCGGCGGTGAGCACGGCCTTGAGATCAGTGTCGTCGATGGACACCTGAGAGGACGGGGCGCCGGGATCGGGCGAGGTAGCCACCATGAGGTTCAGGCCTTCCTGTCCCGTGACATAGGCGGTGCCACCAGCGGGCACCTTGGAGCCGATCTTGTTGCCGTTGATGACACGGACAAACTCCAGGGGCTTCATCACTTTCACCGGGCGCGGCGGATTGAAGGCGCTCTTGGGGATTTCCATCCAGCCCTTCACCACTTCCTCAATGGGAGGAAATACAGGAGCAAGGAAGCCATCCGCATCCGGCTTGGGAGTATTGTCCATGACCAGTGGGACGGAGGGCATGGGCGGAGGCGTCGGCATGGGTTCCGGCTTGGGAGGCTCGGGCTTGGGCTCCTCCATCTTCGGCGGGGCAGGGGGAGGCTCAGGTGCCTTCACCACAATGGGTTCGACCTCCGACACCACTTCCACCTTGGGTTTTTCCAGGCCAAGGTAGTCAGCGATCGGCTCGTAGGCGTAGAAGTACGACACGGCGCCGACGGCAACCAGAAGAAGAAGCAGACCAAAAGCTTTCATGGATTTTTAAGAAAGAAGCAGGAGACAGCTAAAACGATTTTGTGCGGTTGTAAATTAGTCCGGTTGGAAAAAGTAGCGCAGGACATGGAAGAAAACAGGGGCTGAAAAGCACAGGGAATCAATGCGATCCAGCATGCCCCCATGCCCCTCAATCAGGGTGCCCCAGTCCTTGATGCCGCGCTCCCGCTTGATGGCGGACATCACGAGCCCCCCGAAGAAGCCCGTGATGCAGAGGAGCATGGCCACCAGAAAGGCCTGCCCCGGGGAAAAGGGGGTCAGGCGGAACATGCCGGCGCCAATCAGGCTCGCCGTCGCTACGCCGCCGATGAAGCCCTCCACCGTCTTCTTAGGGCTCACTTTCGGGACGATGGGTCGCTTCCCACACAACTTGCCCCAAACGTACTGCAGAACGTCACTGCCCTGGGTCACGGCAATGAGGAAGAGCACCAGCCCGCCGGGGCCCATCCGCATGGTCTCCACGTTCAGGTTCATGATCATGGGGATGTGGCTGATGAAGTACACGCACACCATCAGGCCCCACTGCGTGCGGGCATTCCGCTCCAGAAAGTCCTGCACATCTCCCTGCAATACTGTGAGCATCGGGATCAACACGAAGGCATAGACCGGGATCATGATGGCAAACATCCCGTACCAGTTCACGGCCACCAGATAGAACTGGTAGGGCACGATGATGAAGAAGCTCACAAAGAGAGCCCAGTGATCTGCCCGCCGGGTGGGGGTCGCGGTGAGGAACTCACGCAAGGCCAGAAAGGAAACCAGGCCAAAAACAATCGCCGTGCCGGGCGATGAGAGTGACAGGGCGCCGATGATTACCAGCACCATGACCCACCAGCTCTTGGTGCGCGCATTGAGATTCGAGACCGTGGCCTTTCCAGACTCACTCTTGGCAGTCTTGGAAAGGATGAAGCCAACGACGCTCGCCACGACGAGTACGCCGAAGACGACCATCATCACATTTTGGCTGACTTGGGAGGACCAGTTGATGGAGGCGGTGAACATGGAAAGTGTATAGGGCAGGAGTAAAAGCTAGCGCGTGGCAGAGGCGAGCCATCTGAGAGCCAAGCCGACCATAAACGCAAATGTCATGGCTCCGAGAGCCCAGATGGAGACCGCCAGTTTGCCGTAGGGCGTTCCGTCTGAAAGCCAGCACGCCACCAGCGCCACGGCCACCAGGGCAGCTTGCCAGAGGCAGGGGCGAGTAGCCGGTCGTGCGACAGCCCCGCTGGCCAGTAACGGGAGCCCAGGCACCACGATGCAAAAGGCTTCTCCAAAGCTCATGGCACTGCCTTCATGCATGCGTCGCATGCGGCATCAGATTCACCACCGCCTCCTTGGTGCGTTTCAGGAAGTCCTGCTTCTTCTCTCCAGGCTCAAGCTTGAGCGGTGCCCCAAAGACCACGCTGCTGAGCAGAGGAATGGGAAGCAGATGCCCCTTCGGCAGGATGCGGTTCAGGTTCTGCAGATACACCGGAACGAATTCCGCTTCCGGCACCTTGGCCGCGAGATGGTAGAGCCCCGGCTTGAATTCGCACATGGTGCCGTCTGGACTCCGCGTGCCCTCTGGGAAGAGGATGAGTGAGTTGCCCTCCCGCATGGCCGTGGCCATCTGCTCGATGGGGTTGTCTTTTCGCGTGATGCCTTCCCGGGCAATCAACAACGAATTGAAAAGGCCTACAGCGATCGCGCGATTTGCTGCGGTCTTGCCCCAGTAGTCGCGAGCGGCGACGGGGCGGGTACACTCACGGGCCGCTGCCGGCAGAGCCGCCCAGAGCGTGGCGAAGTCAAGGTGGCTGCCGTGGTTCGCGAAATACACGCGAAGCTGCCCGCAGGGCGCAGGGCAATCCACCCAAACGGGATTCACCCCGGTGATGAGCCGGATTAGGAAGACAGAGCTGGAACGGAGCCACATGGGAGCCTCAAGGAGTATTGGATGCCTTCTTGTGCAATTCCGCTGAAATGAGACGAAGTCTCCTCCAGCAAGTGACAAGACTGCCGACCACAATGACGGCAAGGGCGACGGTCATGACGGCCTCCGCAGGCTTGGCATCCTGACGGAACCACAGCTCTCCGATGCTCAGCAGGCAGGCCAGCGTGAGCACGGCCATGCGGTGCTGTTTTGCCATGGGGCCGATGAAACTCTGGGTGCCCAGCAGGGTACCTCCGAGCACCCGGATATAGGCCGTCATGAGCGCCAGTACGGCCGCAACCCAGCCCAGTGGGATGTCCCAGAGCTTGATGACCCAGTCGTTGCAATAACCCGCAGCCATCAGAAAGAGGGGGTCCGCGATGCGGTCCGGCACTTCATTGTAGAGACCGCCCACCACGCTCTTCTTGCCTCCCTCGATGGCCACCATGCCGTCGATCAGATTGCACAGGAGTCGAAGCTGGATGCAGGCGGCAGCGCCGATCCACATGAACGTGGCCGCGGTTTTGCAGCAGGCGTAGCTCACCGTCATCATGAGGGCCGCTCCCGCGATGGCGAAGAGGATGCTCAATACCGAAACTGCGTTCGGCGTGATGCCCATGGCATCCACTTTCCGGGCCAATGCCTGGGCCCACTTGGTATTGCGTGATTTGAGTTCGCGGCGGCTTCCGGTTCCAAGGTCGGTTGGCTCCATGGCGCAACCCTATGGAGCAGAACTATGCAGAACGCAATCCCGCTCGCAAGTCAGTGCCTGGGCGAAGGGGCGGGAGGCCAAAAAAATCAGACCGGAGCCGTGACAGCCGCCAACCGTTCCTTTTCGTCGGCTGCCCACTTCTCGATGTGCGCTTTGATGTCGTCCCGCAGAGCCCGGGTCTGGGCCAGCTTTTCCTCCTGAGTCCCCTCGAAGTGGGCGGGATTGGGGAAACTCCAGAAAAGGCGCTCCGTGAGGCCGGGGAAGAGCGGGCAGCGTTCATCCGCGCTCTGGTCACTGACCCCGATGACGCGGTCGAAACGTTCGCCCTTGGTGAAAAGGTCCAGCACACCCTTGGTAGGGCTATGGGAAATGTCGATGCCTGCCTCCTTCATGACCTGCACGGTCATGGGGTCCAGGATACCGGGTTCAAAACCAGCGCTTTTCGCATGGGCCAAGTCAGGATGGAGGTGATTCAGCCAAGCCTCCGCCATCTGGCTGCGGGCCGCATTGCGAACGCACACGAACAGGACCTTGAGGGTACGAGCTTCCATGAGAACGGACGGAGGGGTTGCGCTTTAAGTGAAGCGCTTATGCCCCCGGTGACGCAATACGGCGATCCTGACAATGCTGTCACATGGAAAGGGCACTGATGGGGGCGACTGAAGAATAGCCGCAAAGAGACGCAAATGACCCAAAAGAAGGAGGGAGGGTAAAGTCACGGACGAGTCGCCCCTGCGCATCTCTGCCTCCTGTGCATCAAGGTGTACCACTTGTCTGCAGCGCCGTGCTTTCTAGCTCCAAGCTTCTTTGCCCCTTTGCGGTTAACCGGAAACGTCCCGCAGTCCTCCACCCGTGATTACGTCCTCTCTGATCTCGCGAGGTACGTTGTTGATATTTCAGCTTTTCCGATGGGACAGCGTCGCTATTCTGCCCTCCCCATGTCTGACGAAATCGCTTCACGCCGCTTTGTGACCGCCGCCGAGAAGGTGGATTTTCTTTCCCCGTGGACCCTCGAAGAATGGCTCTGCCGTGGCGACATTGTGAAGAACGAGCAACTCCTCATGGTGCGGGCAAACATGGAGCCGGGAAAGGACCATCCCTTCCACACGCATCCGACCCGGGAGGAGATCATCTACATCGTCTCCGGTCGTGCGGAACAGTGGGTGGGCAAGGAAAAGCGAATCCTCGGTCCTGGTGAGATTGCCTTCATCCCGATGGGGGAAGTGCATGGCACCTACAATCCCTTCAACGAACGCCTCGTCTTCCTCGCCATCCTTTCCCCGGCCAATGCTGCGGATCCTGCGATTGTGGATGTGAGCGAGCAGGAGCCGTGGAAGTCGCTGCGGGACTAGGGTGCGGGCTCAGCATGGAGGTACTCCGAACCTCTCTCACATGAGGCACTGCTTCACTTCAGGGTACGCAGGAGTTCCTTTGCCTCCTGCTGTGCCTCTGGATTACTTGCATCTTTGGCAACTTCTGACCAGATAGCCTTTGCGCCAGCGAGGTCATTTTTGATGCCGTGGAGAAACTCGGCATAGGCCATTTTCATGTCTGAGTTCCCACGGACTGCAGTTCGTGCCAACAAGGCACCGCCGCGCTCAATATCCTGCTGGGTACCCGTTCCACACAGGTAACAAAGGCTGAGGGCAAACACAGCCGTATCAACCTCAGGTTTGTCCAAGTGTTCCACTTTCTTGAGCCAGGACACACCTTCAGTGAAAGCTTCAGGGTCAATCCGGCCACTTTCAGTCGTGAGATAGACGCCTAGAGCCCCCTGAGACACCGGATGTCCTCGTGTTGCCGCCTTTCGAAGCGCGGCAAGATGCCGGTCATCGAATTTCCCACCGGTTTCCTTAACCAAACGGATGAATTCCGCATACTCATCCGCACCGGGTTCTTTGCCAGGAGAGGTGCTGGAAGGAGGGGCGGCACTGCACGAAAAAAGGGCGGTAAATGAAAGGGCGAGTGCTAGGAGCAACTTCATTGGATCTGAACCTCAGTTTGCTGAAACACAGTGTGTCGCTTGCCGACACCCGGACGAAATTCACGGCTCAAAGTAGTCATCCTCCGCGATGTCCGGGATGCCTACCACCAACACTCGCATGCGACCGCGGGCGCCATGGACCACGCCCGGCGGGATATGAACGAGGGAGCCGGCGTGGACCTCCTGTTCTACGCCATCCAGCAATACGCTGCCGCTGCCTTCCAGCACATAGTAGAGTTCGGTGGAGCGCTTGTGGTAGTGCAGCTTTGCTCCATCGATGTCCACCGCATGAGCCCATGCGGCAGGTGAGAGGGCTGCATCTTCCCGGCTGATGAGGCGGTCGCGCCAGCCACACGTGCTGCGCTCGCGGGGAGTGTGGCCCTGATGACGCACCAGCAGGGGACCGGTGGAAGTCGGGATGGGGGAGGCACTGGCACTGGTGGCTTCCATGGTAAAACCATGCTCAAGGTCGCGAGACTCGTCAACCACGGTTCAAGCTTCCGCCCCCCCTACACTCATACAGGCACAAAAAAAGCCCCGCTGGCAGGCGGGGCTTCTCGGGAAAAGGGAATCAGGGAGCGGGAGCGGGCTTGGCCGTGCCGATCTCGGTGGCAATGGGCTGCTGCATGTCCGGCACAATGAACCACTTCTTGGTGTCTTCTTTGTCCTGAACGAGGGAGACGAGGAGGAGTTCGTCAATTTTAACCTTGGTGGTGTCCTGCGAGGTGCGCACCAGAGCATGCACAATCTTGCCACCGTCTTCGGGAACGAGACCCAGCACGTTGATCTTGAGGGTTTCCTGCTTCTTTTTCAGGTCCTCGGGGCTGACCTTCATGCGCTTATGCACCGCCTCACGGTCGGCAATAAAGGCCTCCTGAGGGGTCATTTTTTCGAGTTCCTTGACGTCCTTGACGCCGAGCATGGCCAGCTTCGCAGCCTCCACAGACATCGTCTCGGAGTTCTTCACGTTGTTGATCAGGCTCAGGCGGCGGCGCTCAAGGAATGTCGGCTGGAGCATGGCGGAAACCGTCTTCCAGTCCTGTTTGGCCACATTATCCAGGTACTGCTTCACCAGCGCGTTCGCCGGATGGTCGGCAGGCAGGTTTTGCGCAGGGGCTTGAACACAAAAGGCGAGTGCGATGCCGAGGGAAGCAAGGATGGCGCGGAAATTCATACGGGACTGGACTTGTGAGGCGAACGGCTAGTGTGCGGTGAATCTTCGTTCGCGCAAGCCCTAGACGCGGGCAAAATGTGCGTCAAATGGGAAATCCCCCTAGCAGCCATTTGGATACTGAAACCTTTGTCTTCATATTGCATGAAAGCGGCCATCGTCAGTGACATTCACGACAACATCTGGAACCTCGAAGCAATTCTGCGGCAGATTCAGCACTCGGGAGCCGAGGTGCTTCTGTTCCTCGGGGACCTCTGCGCCCCCTTCACCATGGGGCAGATCGCGGAGGGCTTCAGCGGTCCGATTCATCTGGTCTTCGGAAACAATGACGGGGACCCCTTTAACATCTCCAAGGTGGCCTCCAAGCACCCCCATGTGACCATCCACGGCCAGCTCGCCGAAATTGAGGTGGCCGGCAGGAAGGTGGCGCTGAACCATTACCCGGACATTGCCAGGCGGTTGGCGGAGAGCGGAGCTTATGACGCCGTCTTCAGCGGCCACGACCACAAGCGCTACATTCACAAAATCGGCCGCACCTTGTGGGCAAACCCAGGGGAAGTGATGGGCCGCTTTGGCCAGCCGGGCTTCGGCCTGTGGGACACAGCCACCATGGAATTTTCACACGTGGATTTGGCGCGCTGAGACGATCTGTGGTAAGAAGGTAATAGAATCCACCATGGCTCTGCATGACCGAGACTACATGCGTGGGCGGCAGTCCTTCCGCTGGAAGGACCTTTTGCTGCCAGACGCGGTGACAGCATTGATTCTTCTCAATGTGGCGGTCTTTGTGTTGCAGCACTTCTTCCGCGTGGCCATTGACGAAACGGGCCGGCCGTGGGGTGCCTTCTCCCTGGCGGCCCTGCTGGATGGCCGGGTCTGGACGCTCTTTACTCACTTGTTCGTGCATCAGGGGCTGGTGCACGTGTTGGGGAACTGCGTGTTCATATTCATCGCCGGGAAGGCAGTTCAGGCGCTGTTGGGGGCCAAGCACTTCCTGTACATCTACTTTCTTTCTGGGGTGGTTGGGGCAGCCAGCCAGGCCGTTTACGGATTGGGGGTTGGCCAGGCACAGACGGTGATTGGTGCCACCGCCGCGGCGTATGGCACCTTCCTTGCGCTGGCATCCATGCTGCCGCAGGAGTCGGTGAGTGCGATGCTCCACTTCGTACTGCCAGCCCGGTTGCGATTCTGGACGGTGGCGGTGTTTGCCATGGGGGTGTCTTCCGTTCTGGCCCTGCTGCAAGTCACCAAGATCCTGCCCTCGGACATCTCGCACTTTGCGCACTTGGGTGGCGCGCTGGCTGGCTGGTGGTTTGTGCGCTTGCTGGGCTATGGCGGACCGCCGGTGACTTATGAACGCATGTGGCACGAGCGTCAGCGCACGGAAGAAGCCAGGGCCTTTGCCGGAGTGCCGCGCCGCAAGAGGACGGCGAGAGTAGCGGAGGAACCGGCAGCAACCCTGCCACCGGTGAGCACTCGGGAGTTCATCGCGCAGGAGATCGATCCTCTGCTGGACAAGATTGCCGAGCATGGCCTCGACAGCCTGAGCGGCGAGGAGCGCGAATTGCTCGACCGTGCGCGGGAAGAAATCATGCGGCGGGATCAAAGTGGTGGCGCTTCACGGAAGTAAATGGGAGAGAGAGCCCATCCATGAGGATCATTGCAGGAAGTGCCGGGGGCATACCGGTCAAAGTTCCCCCGAGCGTGACACGCCCCACCACGGACCGCGTGCGTGAAGCCGTATTCTCCATGTTGGGCGAGTCGGTGGTGGAAGCACGGGTGCTGGATCTTTTCGCCGGCTCTGGAGGCATGGGACTGGAAGCACTCAGCCGGGGGGCCGCGCACGCAACATTCGTGGAGCAGCAGGGACAGGCAGCGGCCATTGTTCAGGACAATCTCACCCGCTCCCGCTTGAAGGGCGGCCAGATCGTGAAGGCCGACGCTTTTGCGACCTTGCGACGACTCGCGGAAAGTGGCACGCATTTCGACATGATCTTTGCCGATCCGCCCTACGCCAAGAAGCCGGGTGACGTGGATTTTGGAGCAAAGCTCCTGGAAGATGAGAACCTGCGCAAGGTGCTCCACCCAAACGGCATCTTCGTACTGGAATGCATGGTGACAAAGGGCGATGGCGGGGCTATCGCCGGATGGGACGTCCTGCGCGATCGTGCGTATGGCTCCACCCGCATTCTCATCCTGCAACTTCCGACACTGACTCCCAACGATGGCGCGATTCCTGGTGCTGCTGCTCTACAATCTTCTCCAGCCCCTGATGCTGCTGGCCATGGCGCCGAAAGCCTGGAAGAAGATGAAGGCGCGCGGGGGCAAGTCGGCTGATCTCTGGCAGAGGTTTGGATACTTCAGCGCAGAGCAAGAGCAGCGCCTGCACGACTTTCGCGCCTCGGGAGAAGTGTGGTGGATCCACGCGGTGAGTGTGGGGGAGTCGGGCATTGCGATGAAGCTCATTCGCGAGCTGCGCAAGCGCCGTCCAGATCTTGGCTTCTTCGTCACCACCACCACGCCGACGGGCTTGCGGCAGTTTGAGGACTTCGCCGTGAAGTGCGATGGCCGCGTGATTCCCATGTACAGCGCGCTGGACGGGTGGTTTACGGTGCGGCGGTTTTTGAACCTGGTGCAGCCCGCACAACTCGTGCTCGTGGAGGCTGAGGTGTGGCCAAATCTGGTGCTCGCCTGTCATGTGCGAGGCATCCCCGTGAGTTTGGTGAATGCGCGGCTCTCGCCGAGATCGGAACGGCGGTTCCGCAAGATGCGCTTCATGGTGGAGACCATCTATGAACTGCTCGACCATGTGGGTGTGCAGGAAGCGGAGGATCCACAGCGTTTCGCCTCTGCGCTTGGCATCCGTCCCGAGTGCATCGTCCATACCGGTAGCATCAAGTTTGATACGGCAGGGGAGAAGGAACCGGTGGAGCAGGTGGCTGCGTTCCGGGCTTTGCTTTCCGGCATGGGTATCGTTGCGGAGAGGCCCATTCTTCTAGCCGCCAGCACGCACCCGGGCGAGGAACTGGCTCTGGCGAAGATGTACCAGCGGCTGCGCAAGGAGGTGCCGGGGGTGTATTATGTTGTAGTGCCCCGCCATGCGGAACGTGGTGGAGAAATCACGAAGGAGCTGGAGGGGGTGGGCCTGCAAGCGCGGCTGCGCTCCACACTTGGCGGTGACGCAACAGTCTCTTCGGGAGGTGGAGATTTGCTGGTGGTGGATTCCACCGGCGAACTTCGTGCCTGGCAATACCTCGCGAGCGTGGTGGTCATTGGGAAGAGCTTCCTGGGCATCGGTGGGCAGAATCCTGCGGAAGCCATCGTGGCCGCCAAGCCCGTGGTCTTCGGTCCGCACATGGAGAATTTCTCCGCGCTGAAGGACCTGCTGCTACAGCACCAAGGTGCCTTGGAAGTGGCCGACATTGATGCGTCCGAATCCGTGATTCGTTCGCTCCTGAAGTCTCCTGCGAAGGGACAGCAACTCGCTCAAGCTGGCCGCAAAGCCCTGCTTCCGCATGCAGGAGCCACGGAGCGCACGGCGAGTCTTCTGCTCGGCGAAAAATGATGCAGAAACACTGCAAAAAGTAGTTGCATCTTATTCATTCCAAAGCACTATAACCGCCCGCTCAACAAGACCCTTTCGTCTAGCGGTTAGGACACGGCCCTTTCACGGCTGTAACACGGGTTCGATTCCCGTAGGGGTCGCCATCTTTCTTATGAGATTAAGAAGATGGAAAGGCAGAGATAACCCAGTGAGGTTCCTGCTTGGATCGAGAAGTTCGCCTTTCGCGATTGACCCGTCGTGAACTTTATCGTGAACTGCGGCCCATGAGTTCTCCCGGCTGGCTCAGCGCATTCATCCTGCTGCTTCTGGTGCTGGACCCGATTGGCAATGTGTCCACCTTCATGGCACTGCTGCGGGGTGTGGAACCGGCGCGGCGGAGGAAGATTGTGCTGCGCGAGTGCGCGGTGGCGACCGTGCTGTTGGTGTTGTTTCTTGGAGTAGGGGAGCAGTTCCTGAAATTGCTGGGACTCTCGCAAAGCTCACTCGGTATCGCGGGTGGCATCATCCTGTTTCTGATTGCACTGCGGATGGTGTTTGAGTCTTCCGCGAACGTGTTTGGGGGACTGCCGGAGGGAGAGCCTTTTATCGTACCACTCGCCGTTCCCATGCTGGTGGGACCCTCGGCGCTGGCGACGGTGATCCTGCTCAGCACGGAGCATCATGTGGGAACGGGCACCGCGATGCTGGCCATCGTGCTGGCGATGGGCGCGACAACGATCGTGCTGCTACTGGGCGAGAGGATCGCTCGTGTGCTTGGCGAGCGCGGTCTTCAAGCCATGGAGCGGCTGATGGGGCTGCTGCTCACCGCGATTGCCGTGGAGATGTTCCTGCGGGGGATCAAGGAGTTCATGAAGACAGCGTAGAAAGTAGTCCGCCGAGCTTCGGCGGTCATGTACGTTTCTCTGGTCGATCACCATGCGGGCCTTATCCACCGGTCGGAAGCCGCAGCGCCGTTTCCTTAACTAGAGAGGGCGGAGTATCAGCGTGAAGGCAGCTTGCCACGCGTCAGTTCCACACCGCCTCCGCCCACCTTATCAGGAAGCCGGCGCAGCGGCTCCCCACCAGTTTTCTGGGCTCGCAAAGCAATAGATCAGAGGAGTGCTACAAGAAATGCATGGATAACACCGTGGGACTGCTCGAAGCGCTGTCGAGCCTCCTGCGTCAGGAGACGTCTCGACGCCGAAGCTCGGCGGACTACACTCACTCCACCAGCAACGTATTCCCCGAAACCACGCCGGTCACCTTGATGTGCTTTTGCGGCATGAGGTCATTCTCGGAGTCGGTGCAGGCTTCGATCATCTGCAGGCGCCCTTGCACCATGACCTGCACCTTGCCAATGCCATCGCGTTTGGCAGGCACGCGCTGGTAGACGTTGCCGGTCTGGCCCACGGCGTTCTGCAGGCTGATGGTGCCATCCGCGCGAGCCGCCTGAAACACCCGCATCAGCAAGGCGAGACCGAAGGCGATGACAATCCCGACACCCAACCCAATGAAGGTTGCGAGCACTCCGCCCAATCCCTTGTCCAGGGCAATGAGGCCACCGAACCCGAGGCCCAGCATGAGGCCAAGCATGCCACGCACGGAGAAGAGCCCCCACGTGTGACCGATGTCGCCATGATCCGCAGTCACTTCGAAGTCATGATGCACATCACCACCCACCAGCGACATGAACGTGGTAAGAATGATCAAAGCCAGCGAGGTGAGGCCGATGACGGCAAAGACCTTTTGCAACAGTCCAAGGGTGCTCCAATCGAAGAGGTCAAACATTGGGCAGGTCGTGGTTGTTCAATAGGAATAGTGTAGTAGCGACAGCAGAAAGGATCAAGATTTCGGCCAGGGGAGGGGCTTGCCGGTCTCCAGAAGGGTCTTGAGCGAGGAGGCAATCATGGGCCAGCCTCCGACGGTATCGTGAAAAGTCTGGTTCTCCTCCTTGAATCCAATGTGAACGATCCGCAGCCGGCACATGGCCTCTCCCTCGGGCGTGACTTCATAGATGACGGTGGTTTCTGGATCGTTGGAACCCACGAACCGGAAGGTATGGACCAGACTCCTCTGTGGTTCGAACTGTTTGATGACACCCTCGATCATAGCTGTATCCCTGCCGTAGGCGATACGGCCGCCCACTTTGGCTTCCAGCTTCAGCAGCGGCACGAGATAGTAGCGGTCCACGACCTCTTTCGTGACGAGCGCGGCCCAGACTTCTGAAGCTGGCTTTCCGACGTATACCGTGATCCCGAACTGAGGCCCCTCACTGAGGCTTGCGGGTGCGACCGCAGCATCCGCCCCCCGGCAGAGGGACGCCCCACTAGAGACAACTGCCATGGCAGCAAGCACGAGCCAGCCGCGACGACAGGTGAGTGAAGATGTGGGTGTCATGGTCGGTCGAATGGAGAGCGCGAGTTACCTGACGAGGCAGGCCTCACTTCGTCTTGCCCGCGGGCGGCGTGGATGGCGCTTCGCCTGAAGGCTCTCGTGAGCTGCCGTCGGAACCCCGGGTGCGACCAAGAACCTGCGGCAGCTCAATGCCGGCATTCCGCGCCAGTTCATGGATGGGAGGCAGGCTGCCCGCAAGGCCGCTGAGGAAGGCAGCCGTGCTGTTCTTCCCATCGGCACCGGCGCCGCTGTCCCACACGGTGACCTTGTCCACCTTGATGTTGGAGATGGCCTTGACCTGCTCCTCTACGATTCGCGGGAGCTGCTCGGTAATGAGGAGGTTGATGGCCAGATCAGGATTGGAGGAGGTGACCTCCACCAGCGCACGGAAACCGGCTGCCTTGCTCTTGAGCACCTTTTCTGTACCCTCGGCTTCAGCGAGCAGCTTGGCGCGTTGACCTTCGGCCTCGGCCAGGAACTGGGCCTTCTGGCCGTCTGCTTGCGCCTGCTGCACGAGGCGGATGGCATCGCCCTTGCCCTTGGCTTCGATCTGCTGCTTCGCGGCCTCGGCGGCGGCGATGGTCTCGATGCGCTGCTTCTCAATCTCCGCGGGCACCACGACGCCCGCATACTGGGCGGCCTTGTCCCTCTCCGCACGAGCGAGTTCGGCCTCACGCTGGGCGAGCAGAGCTTCCTGCTCCACGCGGGCGGCAGCCACGCGCTGGGCGGCCTCAGCGAGACGATCCGCCTCAGCTTCCTTCACAAGTCGATCAGCATTCGAGTTGGCGATGTCCACCGCCGCGAGGTTCTCGCCCTGGGTGGCCTGCGCGTGTGCCTGGCTCACCATGATCTTCTGCTCCTTCTGTGCCTGGGAGCTGCCGATTTCACCATCACGCTCGGCCTGGGCGACCTTGATCTTCGCGTCGTTGATGGCGCGGGCAGCGGCTTCCTGACCGAGGGCGGCGATGTAGCCACTCTCATCCGTGATGTCCTGGATGTTCACGTTGATGAGGCGGAGCCCCACCTTCTCCAACTCGACCTCGACACCACGACTGATGTTCTCAATCAGCTTGTCACGGTCGGCATTGATTTCTTCAATCGACATGGTCGCGAGAACCACACGCATCTGGCCGAAGATGATGTCTTTTGCGAGTTCGCGGACGCTCTCCGGAGGCAAGCCCAAGAGGCGCTCAGCGGCGTTTTCCATCACCCCCGTCTTCGTTGAGATACCCACGGTGAACGTAGATGGCGTGTTCACGCGGATGTTCTGCTTCGAGAGCGCGCCCGTGAGCTTGATATCAATGGGCATCGGTGTGAGGTCCAGGAAACGGTAGTCCTGGACGATGGGGAGGATGAAGGTCGCGCCGCCATGAATGCATCGCGCGCTCTGGCCCTTGCCCACCTTGCCGTAGACCACGAGAATCTTGTCCGAAGGGCAGCGCTTGTATCGGGAAGCGAAGAGGACGATCGTGGAAAAGGCGAGGACGGCCACGCCCCCCACGAGAAACAGCGTGAATAGTTCAGACGATCCCATAACGCGCGAATCTTGGCATGGTGCCTCCGTGGAGACAACACAAACCGGCCTGAATCGGCGAAACTTTTGGCTTGGCACTTCTGTACCCGTTTCCCTAGCATCATTGAACGATTCCTTCTCACGCCATGAAGCCACGTTTACGCCTCCTCCTTCTGCCGATCCTCGCTGTGTCCGGCTGTCTTGCCCTGACCCAGTGTGGCAAGTCCGGTGAGCCCTCCGGTGGAGGCAAGCCGCGCGTGGCCTACATGGGCAACGCCATCGCTCCCTTTTGGACAATTGCAGAGAAGGGCGCACGCAAGGCAGCGGACGAATTCGGCGTGGAGGTGGATGTGCGCATGCCCGCCAATGGCGCGGCGGATCAGAAAAGGATGGTGGAGGAGTTG
This sequence comes from Roseimicrobium gellanilyticum, assembly GCF_003315205.1. Classification (NCBI taxonomy): domain Bacteria; kingdom Pseudomonadati; phylum Verrucomicrobiota; class Verrucomicrobiia; order Verrucomicrobiales; family Verrucomicrobiaceae; genus Roseimicrobium; species Roseimicrobium gellanilyticum. The sequence goes on from NZ_QNRR01000002.1 coordinate 860,290, forward strand.
CTGGCGCGCGGCATCAAGGGCATTGCCTTCAGTCCCGCGGACCCGAAGAACCAGCTCGATCTCATGCAGGAGATCGCGAAGAACACGATTCTCATCACGCAGGACAGCGATGCCCCGGACGCGCCAAGGCAGTGCTTTGTGGGCATGGACAACTACCAAGCCGGTCGCCTGTGTGGAAAACTCATCAAAGAAGCCATGCCGGAAGGCGGCACCGTGATGTGTTTCGTGGGTCGTGCGGGCCAGCTCAACGCAAAGCAACGTCGCCAGGGGCTTACGGATGAACTGCTGGATCGTCCCGAAGGGCAGCAGGGAGACGATCCCCCGGATGTGGAACTGAAGGGTGCGAAATACACCATCCTCGGCACGCGCACGGATGAGGTGGACTTTGCCAAGGCGAAATCCAATGTGCAGGACGCGTTGACCCGCCATCAGGACATCGGGTGCCTCGTAGGACTCTTCAGCTACAATACGCCCAAGATCTATGAGGCCGTGAAAGAGGCGAACAGACTGGGCAAGGTGAAGATTGTCGGCTTTGACGAAGAGGATGACACCCTGCGTGGTGTGCAGGAGGGACACATCTACGGCACCGTGGTGCAGAGCCCGTATCACTACGGGTATGAAAGCGTGCGTATCCTCGCTGCCTTGGCCAAGGGAGATAAGAGTGTGATTCCAGCAAGCAAATTCGTCGAGGTGCCAGCCAAGGCGGTGAAGAAGGGGGATGTGGATGCTTTCTGGAAGCAACTGAAGGAATTGGTGAAGTAGTCAGCGCATTCCGTTCATGGATTTTGTCCAGCCATTGCTCGATGTCAGCAGCCTCACCAAGCGCTTCCCCGGTGTGGTGGCGCTGGATAGTGTATCACTTTCCGTGGCACCCGGGGAGACCGTCGCCGTCATCGGCGAGAATGGCGCGGGCAAGAGCACGCTGATGAAGATCGTGGCGGGTATCTACCAGCCGGAGGCGGGCACGATTTCATGGAACGGAAATCCGGTGACGCTGCGCTCGGTGAATGATGCACAGGCGCTGGGCATTTCGCTCATTCATCAAGAGCTCAATCTTGCGGAGAATCTCGATGTGGCAGGCAATGTGTTCCTCGGTCGCGAGCCTCGCCGCGCGGGACTGCTGCAGCGCAAGGTCATGCGCGACCGCACCAATGTGCTGCTGAAGCGACTGCGTGCGAACTTTAACGCCGACACCCAGGTGGAGCGGCTCTCGCTCGGCCAACGGCAACTGGTGGAAATCGCCAAGGCGCTCTCGCTCGAGACGAAATTGCTCATCATGGATGAGCCCACCTCCAGTCTCTCCGGCGGCGAGGCGGAGGTGCTCTTCGACGTGATGCAGGGCCTGCGACAGGAAGGCATGAGCATCCTCTACATTTCGCATCGACTCGGCGAAGTGAAGCGTGTGGCGGATCGCGTGGTAGCGCTGCGCGATGGCAAGAATGCGGGCGAGTTGCAGCGAAACGAAATCAACCATGACGCCATGGTGCGCCTCATGGTGGGGCGGGACCTCTCGCAGGTCTTTGAGCACCGCCCGCAACATCCCGAGTGGGTGGTGCTGGATGTTGTGGGCCTGCGTACCCAGGCACATCCGCAGCATCAGATTGGAATCGATTTGAAGAAGGGGGAAATCGTGGGCATGGCAGGCCTGGTGGGAGCGGGGCGTACGGAAGTGTTGCGCACGCTCTTTGGTGTGGAGCCGCCCGTGGGTGGTCGGATTCTGGTGAACGGAAAGGAATTGAGGGCCGCGCATCCTCGTGATGCCATCGAGTCTGGTATGGCGCTGGTGCCGGAGGATCGGAAGGCGCTCGGTGTTTTCCTTCCGGAGTCCGTGAAATGGAATGTGGGCCTGCCCGCAGCTACCTATGACGCCAAGGCTGGCATCTTCCTGAACCGTGGTGCAGAGAAGCGGCATGCGGAGAAGGCGCAGCAAGATCTGCGTGTGAAAACAGCCACGCTGGAAACGCTGGTAGGTACCCTCTCCGGCGGGAACCAGCAGAAGGTGGCACTGGGCAAATGGCTTGCCATGCGTCCCATGGTATTGCTGCTGGATGAACCCACACGCGGCATCGATGTGGGAGCGAAGCGGGAGATCTACACCCTGATGGAACAGCTCGCTGCGGAAGGCATGGCCATCTTGTTTGCGAGCAGTGAGATGGAGGAGATTCTTGCCATGTCCGACCGCGTGATTGTCATGCATGAGGGCCGGCAGGCGGGCTGGCTGGATCGCGAGGATCTGAGCGAAGAGGCAATCATGCGCCTTGCCACCGGGCACTGAAGAGAGAAAAGGAGAGCCCGCCTCAAAAGCAGGCACAAGAAGCGGCACGCACTCATGAAGAAGATTCTCGGCATCACCACTCTACTCGTCCTGGTCTGCGTTATCACCGCCGCGGTAAATCAGAACTTCTTGGGCGCGTACAACGTGGGGAACGTGGTTAAGTGGACCTCGCTCTTCGCCATCCTTGGCATCGGTGCGGCATTTGTGATCATCACCGGTGGGATAGATCTGAGCATCGGCAGCGTGGTTGGCTTGGTGGGAACGCTGTTGCCTTGGTTGCTCGTGAAGAAGGGGTGGAGTGTACCCGTGGCTCTAGGAGCAGGTGTCTCGCTATCCGTGCTGATTGGCTTGTTTCATGGCGTGCTTATCACGAAGGTGAGGTTGCAGCCGTTCGTGGTGACCTTGTGCGGGCTACTCATGTACCGGGGCATCGCGCGTACACTGACGCATGATCAGGACCAGGGATTTGAAGGTAAGTTCGATAGCCTGCGCTGGCTCGCAACCGGGCGTGTGCAGCTCCCCAATGATTATTGGCTTCCAATACCTTTCTTCATCATGATTGGCATCGCCATTGTGGCGGCCATCTTCTTGAACAAAACGGTGTGGGGCCGGCACCTGCTGGCGCTGGGAAGAAATGAAGATGCGGCACGCTACAGCGGCATCCGCACGGACCGGATGATCATCCTGGCGTATGTGCTTTGCGCTTTCTTGAGTGGTCTGGGCGGGATCCTGTTCGCGCTGGAGCTGAATACCGTGCAGCCAGCCGGACATGGAAACTTTTACGAGCTGTATGCCATCGCCGCAGCGGTGCTGGGCGGGTGCAGCCTGCGTGGGGGCGAGGGGAGTATTCTCGGCGTACTCATTGGCGCGGCGGTGATGCGTGTCCTTTCGAATTCAATCGGAGTCCTGGGTCAGGCGAGCCAAATGGAATTTGCCATCATTGGCGTGGTGATCCTGCTGGGAGTCACTGCGGATGAATTGCTGAGGCGAAGGCGGAAGGTGTAAAGTGGAAGGCTTCTCCAGAAGCCTTTCAGGATGGTCCATCGCTTGTGCATGACGAGTCCGGTCTCTCTACCAAGTGAGCCCAAGGCTTCTGGAGAAGCCTTCTACGTTGGAATGCATCGCGCCCGTCGGTTAATCTACCCACGCGCAATCAACTCCAGATAGCTGTCCTCCAGCAGGCGGATGTTTCTCGCGCGGTCGAACTTCTCTTCCACGGCTTTCCTTGCGCCATGGCCGAGTTTGGTCGCGAGGCTTTCGTCCTTCAGCACGGAGAGCAAAGCCTTCGCCAGGGCTTCGTGGTCGTCTTCCGGCACCAGCAGTCCGCTTTCACCATCCGTCACCGCCTCGGGAATGCCACCGTGTTGGGTTGCGATGACCGGGGCACCGCTGGCCATGGCTTCGAGCATGGAGTTGGGGATGCCTTCACGGTTGCCGTCTTTGCTGGTGCGGCTGGGGTGCAAAAAGACATGGGAGGCGTAGACATGCTTCCGGAGTTCGTCCTGGGCAAGGAAGCCGGTAAAGGTGACAGCGGCGGCGATGCCGAGCTTCTCTGCCTGCTTCTGGAGTTCCTCCTTCAGGGGACCGTCTCCAGCGAGAATGAGTTGCGCTTGGGGGAACTCGCGATGCGCTGTAGCAAAGGCTCGCAGGGTGAGGTCGAGGCCTTTCTTCGCGATAAACCGGCAGCTTTGCAGCATGCGCCAGGCGCCGTCCGCGGGAGTCGTGCGGGGCACGAAAGACCACTCCTCCAGGGGAATGCCGGTGCGCTGCACACGGAGTTTCTCAGGAGGGCAGCCCAGTTTCACCAGGTCATCCGCGAGACTTTGTGAGCGGGCCTGAATCTGATCCGCCACGGCAAAGACCTCTTCCATTGCGGAACGGTGTGCATTCTTGCCCATGTCCACCCCGGCATCGGCTCCATGGAAGGACACCACCGTGGGATGAGGAAAAGCACGCAGCAGGGGACGCAGATGAATGGCCGTGTGGCCGAAGTACACATGCAGCAGCTTGGCGTCGGCACGCACCAGCTCCAGCAGGGCATGACGAAGCTCCCAGCGATAGAGTTGCCACGGCTCCCTCTTGATGGACTTGCTCACGAAGCGCCGCCACCAGCGCAGCCTGGGCTTGGGCAGGACCACGAGACGTTTTTTCTGAAATGGGAAACGCTCCTCACCCTCGCGTTTGTGCGTGAAGACCCACGGAGTGACCCTCTGCTGACCGGTGATCTGCCTGTACACGTGCAGCATATCTGGCTTCACGAAGTCCGACACATAGCTGGCAATGACCGGCTTCGTAGCGCGCTCAGGGTTCAAATTTAGGTGGGCAGGGTTGGGGGTTGAAGAAGCAGATAATCACTGGCATGGATCTCCGGGTGCGGCAATGATGCGTAACTATTAACCGTCAAGACCCGCACCTCTCAACCTCGAACTGCCAGCCTTGAATCGCGAAGACTTCCCAGACCATGCCCGCCGTGTGATTGCCCTCGAAATGGAGGAGCTCGGCAGGTTGGGTGAGCGCATTGACGGCGGCTTCACCCGCGCCGTGGAGCTCATGCAGCAGTGTCTGGAAACGCGCCGGAAGATTGTGGTGTGCGGGGTGGGGAAGAGCGGAAACATCGGCCGCAAGTTCACCGCGACGCTGAACAGCACCGGCGCCACCTGTGTGAACCTCAATGCCCAGGACGCCTTGCACGGAGATCTGGGCGTGCTGGATGAGGGGGATGTGGTGGTGCTGCTGAGCTACTCGGGGGAGACCGCCGAGCTGCTGACCCTACTGCCGCACCTGCGTCGGTTGGATGTCACGCTGATCGCCATCACCGGAAATGTGGCCAGTCCCCTGGGAAAGAATGCCGATGTGGTCCTGGACGTAAGCGTGCAGCGCGAGGCCTGCCCTCTGGGCCTTGCGCCCACTTCGAGCACAACGACGATGCTGGTCCTCTGTGATGCCCTGGCCATGGTGCTGCTGGAGGCGAGGGGATTCAACACTGACGACTTCGCGAAGTATCACCCCAGCGGTTCGCTGGGCCGGGCGCTGCTCACCAAGGTATCCGATGTCATGCGGCAGGGGGATGCTCTCGCCATGGTATCACCCGCTACGCCGGTAGCCAGTGTGCTCACGGCCATGACCAAGGCACGTGCTGGTGCTGCCATCGTGGTGAACGAGGACGGATCGCTGGCCGGAGTTTTCACACATGGAGATTTCGTGCGGGCCTGGCAGGCCGATCCACTGGTGGGACAGAACGCGGTCGCGGGCTACATGACCCGCAAGCCCATCAGCATTTCCGCGGAGAAGCTCGCCACGGAAGTGCTGGCGGTGCTGGAGCACCATCGTGTGGACGATCTGCTCGTGATAGATACAGATGGCCGACCGGTGGGCATGGTAGACACCCAGGACCTCACGCGCGTGAAGTGGGTGTGAGGCACCATCGCTTCATCTTCTGAAGCGATGGCAAGCGAAGGGAGCCCAACATCGATGGGCTCTACCGAGAACGTCCTCCCGAGTCGCCACTCTTCGAGTCGTTGTCACTGGACTTGCTGTCGCTCGATTTACTGTCGTTGTCGCTGCTGCTACTGCTATGGGAGTCACTGCCACGCGAGCGACCACTGTCGTTGTCGCTGCTTCGTGAACTGTGGTCACTCCTGGAGCTGTGATCACTGCGGGAAGACTCACTTCTGGAAGAGGAAGAGTCCCGGTCGCGGCTGTGGCTGCGGTTATCATCGCTACGGTCATGGCGGTCACTCCGGTGGGAGTCACTTTTGGACGATGACGATCGGCGATCGTGGTCATGCGAGCCACCACCATGATCGTGATTGGAATGCTTGTGCTTCCTGTCCGAGTCGTTGTCGTAATGACGGTCGTAGTCCTCGTAGTGGTCGTCGAAGAGCGTATCCGTGATCCAGTAGGTTTCGCCATTCGGCCCCCGGGTGGAAACCGTGCTGGAGGGTTCAAAGAAGACACAACCAGTAAGGCAGGCGGAGCCGAGCACCAGGAGTCGGGAGATGGATCGCATGGCGGGTGAGCAGGGTGGATACAGTCTAATGTGACGTACGGTCCGGGTTGGACATTCGATTTTTTCCACTCTCATGAATCCTTTAGCGCACTCCAACGAATATCCCTACGCGGACCTACGACATGGAAATGGTCGTCCGTGTCCTGAATGTATCCCTCTCGATTGATCTTCATGCCCTCCGCCTTCAGCCGGGAACGCTGCAGAGCGGCCAGCTTGCGCTCCATGTTCGGGCTGATGCGGGCATCCGCGCTCACGACGCGATGCCAGGGCAGCGCGGCGGACTCTTCCTCCGTGAGATGGCTCATCACCGTAGCCACATGCCTTGCCACCACGTTCATGTGCACCGCGATGCTACCGTAGGTGGTGAACTTGCCCTCGGGAATCAATCCTACGAGCCGGATGACTTCCGCTCGGATGCGGGTAAAGGCTGCTGACTTCGGCTTGGCCATGGTGAGAAGAACAATGGATCATTCCACGTGCTCGAAGCAAGCCGCGGAGTTCTTTCTTCCACGCGAGGGGATGGAGTCCACCAAGACTCACCAGCGTTTGAGTACAGCGCCTCCAGTTCCGAATCCAAATCGAGCAGTGCCGAGGAGCAAGAGACAATGCCAAACTCGACCACCTCGAGAGCTCGCTTTTGAAAAAGTACCGGCGGTCGGACTCGAACCGACACGTCCTCGCGGACACAAGATTTTGAGTCTAGCGCGTCTACCAATTTCACCACGCCGGCCTTTTCTTTTCTGCGGAAGCAGAGAAAACGAGTAAGCCAGCCGCGCGTTCGTTGCAAGCTCGTTTGCAAAGGAACCGCACTCTGGAGCTCACTTCTTTTCTGCCGGGGCCGTGTTGGCCTGGGCATTCTTCGCAGCGACGGCTGCACGGATGCCCTCGATGAAGTCGCGGTCGGGTTGGGACAGACGCTCCAGCGGCACTTCATAGGGCGTGTTTCCAGAGAGAAGGCGGGCCTTCCCGTCGCGTACCAGCGTCGGGTTGGTGGGCATGGGAGGTGCAGTCACCGGGGGAGGCTGGTTTCCCTGCGTCTCGATGACGTGCTCTTCAAACGCGATGAGCTTCGCCAGAAGGGGCTTGCCGTCGGCGCTGGTCCACTGCCGTGAATCAGACAGGGTGTAGTACATCGTGGTGCGGACCACGGGCGGCGGCTTCGGCGTGGAGGGCGCGAGTCCAGGCCCGATGCTGGCACCGCCGCTGCCCTCGACCCGTTTGGTGAATTTCTTGGGCGTCGCAGGGATGGCGATCTGGGCAAGCAACCCGGCTCCGGTGAGTGCCAGTACCGCTGGGACGAGGAGGGCTCTACGCACGAAACCTTGGCGCATGAACGCGGACAGGGCTGTCTTCATGAAAGGCAGGATACCATGTCCCGCGGCTGGGCCGCAAGCCTTCGCGGTTCCTTCAGGGAAGGTCGCCCCAGGGGGACTGACGGAGGCCCTTGGGCGTATCCAGCACTTCCTTCAGTACGAAGGCCTGCCGATAACCCTCCGAGGTGTGCAACATGGCAGTAAGCGGGTGCGCTGCCCGCCGCGGCTGGCGTGTCCCCGAGTAGGCAGCGGCCGCCCGGCGCGCGGCTTCCAAGTGGGAACCGGCGTCTTCCTTCGGACCCGGGGCCAGAGGAAAGGGCTCCACTCGCGCGCGCGTGGGTGCCGGTGTAGGCGTAGACGCAGACCGGCTGGGAGCAGCCAGGGGCGGGGGTGTGGTTGCAGGGGCAGGTCTATGGACGGGCCGTTGCGGCTGGCGCTCAGATTCTTGGGCTATCGGTCGGCCCACATTCGTGGCTCCCTCCGCAGCGCGTTTCAATTCTTCAAACAGTTCCTTCAAGGAGCCGCCGCCACCACCACTTCCTCCTGAGGCGGGGAAAGGAGGTGGTGTGGGTGGCGCCAGATGCCGCCGCTCCGGTTGCCGGCCGCGCTCCTGCTCGGCGAGGATGCGCCGGTTGTTCTCCAGTTCCTCCGTCGTTGGCAGGCGGCGGGAGCGTTCCGCATCCTCGCTCTTTTGCTTCCAGAGCTTGTAGAGCCAGTTGATGAATCCCGCCACCAGGAAGACGATGACCATGATCACCTGGCCGAGATCGACTTCGGCAAGGATGGGCTGAAGGTCTGTCCTCATGGCAGGGAATAGGATGGCTGGAGGGAGGAGAGGGGAATCAGAAGCTTACTGGGAAGAGCGCTCGTCACGCTACTTCTTCTCGTGCTGGGCGGGATTCTCCCCGGCAATGCTCTGCCTCATCTCGGTATCGGCGGAGATGTTGCGATAGCGCGCGTAGTCCATGATACCGAGGTTTCCATTGCGGAAGGCTTCGGCGATGGCCATGGGCACCTGGGCTTCTGCCTCCACCACCCGAGCGCGCATCTCCTGTGTCTTGGCAGACATTTCCTGTTCGGCGGCCACGGCGGCGGCTCGGCGGACTTCCGCATTTGCCTGGGCAATCTTCTTGTCCGTCTCGGCCTGGTCGGCCTGCAGTTTCGCACCCACGTTCTCACCCACGTCCACATCCGCAATGTCGATGGAGATAATCTCGAACGCCGTCCCCACGTCGACGCCCTTCTGCAGCACCACCTTGGAGATGCTGTCTGGATTCTCCAGCACGTCCTTGTAACTGCCGCTGGAGCCGATGCAGGTCACGATGCCTTCACCCACGCGGGCGATCACGGTCTCTTCCGTGGCGCCACCGATGAAGCGATCCAAGTTCGTGCGCACCGTCACGCGGGCACGCACGCGCAGGGAAATGCCATCACGCGCCACAGCGTCGATTTTGCCTCCCTTGCCCATCTCGGCGCTCGGACAGTCGATGACCTTCGGGTTGATGCTCGTGCGCACCGCTTCAATCACGGTCTTGGCGGTGCCCTTCACTGCGAGGTCGATGGCGCAAGCCCGGTCAAAATCAAGCGCGATGCCCGCCTTGTTCGCGGCGATGAGGGAAAGCACCACGTGGGTGACATTCCCGCCCGCGAGATAGTGAGCTTCCAGTTGATCCGTGGTCAGGGGAATACCCGCCTTCACCGCAGTGATACGGGTATCCACAATCAAGGCGTTGGGTACGCCGCGCAGCCACATGGCCACGAGAGTGGGGATGCCCACGGGGGCATTCGCCACTTTGGCGCGCAGCCACAGGTTGAAGAACTTCGCGAGGATGAGCACGAAGACGATTCCGAAGATGACCAGGACGCCGGTGCCGATGATTTGGAAGGTGGACATAGTGCGTGTGGGTGATGTGTGATGCTATGTACGAACGAAAGCAAGTCGTGGGGATCTGGCTGTATCACTCGGAGGATCCCGAAATTGTCTGGCGATGCTGGGAGATTTTTTAGCTCAGAACCATGAACACGCAATCGTGGCCTTGAGTATTGCCCGATTGAGTTCTGTTCAATCTTGGAAACTTTTTCCGGCACCGCACGATTCTTAGTTGAGTCTGCGCGAATCCCTAAGGTAACATTCGGGCCATGGTAACTCGCGCATTCATGGGGCTGGTGCTGGCCTTCTGGCTGGTGATGACGGTGTTGCTGGTGCGCTATACCTACTTCCCGGAGGGTTCGAAATTTGCCGAGGTGCCGCCAAGGGTGGTCATGAAATTGTTCCTGGAGCAGGGCTCGAAGAACAACGCAATGCACGTGTACCACTACGACAAGAAGATCGGTCACGCAGCCATCGATACCCGCAAGGTGAAGAGCATCGAAAGCCTGCCCGGCGACCCCGTCATCCACGTGCTGAAGATGAATGGCCTGCTGGAAAGGGGGATGCTCAGCATGGTGAAGGAACCGGTGGTCTGGCGGATGGAGGCACGGCTGAAGCGCATGGAAGAGTTTGAATTCTTCAGCGTCCACGTCTTCATGCAGGAGTCCGGCCTGACAGCAGAACTTGTCTGGAACGCCGGCGAATCCGCCCCCAAATTTTCCTTCTCCAGCAAGGGGCAGCCCAACCCCCAAGCCGAAATGGCGCAAACACTTCTGACCCAGATGTTGGGTGGGGGAGCTTTGCCAGGCGGTGTAGCCAAACCCTCTGAAGAGTCTGTCCACATCAGTTCGCGCCAGAACTCCATGAACATCGGCGGGCAGAAGCGCAACGGTTTCACCATGGAAATCGGCGCCTCGGAAAGCTGGCGTCTCAAGGCCTTTTTCACCGAAGCCGGCGAACTCGCCCTGGTGACCCTGCCGGAGGGGTATCGACTCATGGAGCAAACCATTTACGGTCTCGCTCCCGATTATGGGGATGAAGCGGAGGAATGAACTTGCGGCGGACGTTCTGCCGCCGACAGGTCGCAGTTTCCTCCCCCCAAGAATTCGAGCATGATTGAGATAGATGACCTGACGATGGACTACGGCAGCCTGCGGGCGCTTGACGGTCTGACCCTCAATATCCCCCAAGGGGAATTCTTCGCATTCCTGGGCCCCAATGGCGCAGGCAAGACGACCGCCATCAAACTCCTGACCGGGCTCATGCGGCCCGTCCGCGGGTCCGTGAAACTTTGCGGCTACGATGTGCAGAAGGAGCCCCTCAAGGCCAAAGCCGTGCTTGGGTATGTGCCGGACGTGGCAGTTTTTTACGAGAAGCTGACCGCTCTCGAGTTCATGCGGTTCATCGCGGACATCTTCGAAATGGACGAGGCCCAGGCCGAGGAACGCGGAGCGGATCTCTTCAAGAAATTCCACCTCGACCACTATGCGCACCAGCGCATCGAGAACTTGAGCCACGGCACGCGGCAGCGGCTGGCCATCACCAGCGCGCTCCTTCATGAGCCGAAGGTTTTTGTAATCGATGAACCCATGGTGGGCCTGGACCCCATTCACGCCCGGGTGGTGAAGCAGGAACTGAAGGAACGCAGCCGTGCCGGCATGACCATTCTCATGTCCACGCACCTGCTGAACATCGCGGAAGAACTCGCCGACCGCATCGGCATCCTGCACAAGGGAAAACTGATTGCGCTGGGTACCATGCAGGAACTCCAAAGCATGCGTGCAAGCAATGGGAAACGACTTGAGGAACTCTTTCTTGAGATGGTATCGGGTGATTCCGATTGAGCGTAACCGCCCCGTTCCATTTTCATCTTATTTCTTCCATGTCTGATTCTGTGAAGCCACCCTCGCGCACCCTCATTGTCATGGGTGTGAGTGGTTGTGGGAAAAGTCTCATTGGCGCCATGCTGGCGAAGGCCCTCGGTGGTGTGTTCGATGATGGTGACGATTTTCATCCTCCCGCCAACAAGGCGAAGATGTCCCAGAAGATCCCGCTGACGGATGAGGATCGCTGGCCATGGCTGGCGAATCTGCGGGAGCGCATTCTGGAAATGCGACCGAAGATCGCCTGGCACGTGGTGGCCTGCTCCGCCCTGAAGCGGAAGTATCGCGATCTACTGCGAGGGGATGACACGACGGAGCAACTGCAGTTCGTCTACATGCGCGGCAGCAAAGAACTGATCGCCTCCCGGCTGAATGCGCGGAAGGGACACTTCTTCAAGCCCGAGCTGCTGGACTCCCAATTCGCCGCGCTGGAGGAGCCGGAAGCAGGGGAAGCCATTGTGGTGGATATCTCCGGCACGCCGGAGGAGATTGTACAGGAGGTGCTGAGGGTGCTTGGGCAGGAACAGGCAGCTGCTTCAAACTAGGCGTTAGCCCGGCTCTTCGGAAGAGCAGCCTCTTGGATTTACGGTGGCCCGTGCTTTAGTCGCGGATTCGCCACACCACGAAGCCATGTCCACCGCCACTCTTCATTTCTGGAACTGGGACCGCCCGGTGCTGGAGCATGCTGTGGCAGAGCTGACCTCTGGCTGGAAGTCGGGTGCGCTTGATCTGAGCGATGCCGTCATCGTGTGCCCCACAGCGGAAGCGGTGCGCCGTCTGCGACAGGCCTTGGCCGAGGCAGCATCGAAGCGTGGCAGTGCGGTGATGGCCCCGCATGTGTGGCACCCGGCCAGTGCGCTGAGTCCATTGGCAGACCAGCAACAGCAGCATGCCATCGCGCCGATACTCCAGGAACGCATGGCTTGGAGCGAGGTGCTGATGAAGGCTCGTGTGGTGGAAATGCAGGCGCTGTTCCCTTCGCTGCCGGAATCGCGTGATCTGGGTTGGGCATCGTCCGTGGCAGAGACGCTGCGAAAGACACGCCATGCCCTCGGAGCTAGTGGACATACCATGGAGTCTGCAGCGCAGGAACTGGGGGGCATGGATTCCACGGAACGCTGGCAGCATCTGGCGGAGTTGGAGAAAGGCTATCTACAACAACTGGACGCATGGGGCCTGGAAGATGCACAGGAGTACAAGCGGCATGCGGCCCGCCATCCCATGCTGCCCGAGGGCGTGCACCGGGTGCTGGTATGTGCGGTGGCAGATGCACCACCGCTCTTCCTGCAATGGCTGCTGGCCCTGCCAGAGGAGATTGAGACAAACATCTTTGTGCATGCACCGGAAACCATGCGCGGCTGTTTCAGCGGGCTCGGTGTGCCGCTGCCTTCTGCCTGGGGAGACGAAGCCGTGCTGAGCTGTCCGGTGCCGCACTCGCATATGCGAAGCGTGACCGGACCAGAGGAACAATCGCGTCTCGCGGTGAAGTTGCTGACAGCCATGGCGGCGCAGGGATTGCCCGTAGCCATCGGCACGTGTGATCCCACGCTGGCCAGTTCGCTGGAGGGCACGCTCTCCGCTGAGGGCGCTCGCGTGTACAATCCCGCGGGCCGCTCCGCACGGCAGCACATCATTGCCCAAGTGCTTCGCGCAGGATGGAAGTCAGCAACTTCCGCTTCATGGCGTGCCTGGCTGCCCTTTCTGCGGATGGATGATGTGATGCGGGCGATCTGCCGCGATGCGAATGCCAAGCCCACGGAGGTGCTCATCGTTCTGGATGACTTCCATGCCGTGCATCTTCCTCCCACGATTGAAGATGCGGTGAAACTCTCCGCAGGGAAGGAGGACTATGCCAAGGTGCATGCGGCGCTGACTGCCGCGATGAAGGCGTCGGAAATCTGGGGTGCGGGTTCATGCGTCGCTGCCGTGCGCGAGTTCCTGCTGTGGCTCTATGGCGAGCGCAGCTTCGACACGGCAAAGGAATCGGATCGTCACTTCGGTGAGATCTTTGGTGAGGTGCTGCGCCTTGCCGCGGATGTGGATGCAGTGCGGGGCAGCGCCTCACCCATGGACCTTCTCGGCCAGGTGCTGGATGCGCTGGAGGAGTCGCAAATGAGTGACCTGCGCGGCGAGTCAGAATTGGTCATCTATGGCTGGCTGGAGTTGCCGTGGGAACCCTCGCCAGGCCTGGTGATCACCGGCTTCAATGATGAGCATGTGCCCGGCAATCCGGGCAACGATCCCTTCCTGCCAGATAAAGCTCGCGAGAAGCTTGGGCTCTCCTGCCAGGCCTCACGACGCGCTCGTGATACGTATCTGCTGCATGCCATGGCAGGACAGCGTGAGGTGCAGGGCTCTCTCCACATCCTTCTTGGGAGGGTGAGCAAGGACAGCGATGCGCTGCGCCCCTCCCGCCTGCTGCTGGATGCCAGCGACGAGGCTCTGCCCGGGCGTGTGCGGCATCTCTTTCCGCAGGAGGAAGAGAGCACCGGCCAGTCACGCCCCGCACGCACGCTGGCGTTTGGATTGCGTCCCGAGCTGAAGCCATGGAAAGCGCAGAAGATCTCGCCCTCCGATCTGCGTGCGTATCTCGCGTGTCCCTTCCGCTTCTATCTCTCGCGAGTGCTGCGCATGGAGGCCGTGGAGACCGGGCAGCGTGAAATGTCGCCTGCGGACTTCGGCAGTCTGATGCACGCCGTGCTGGAGTCTTTTGGACGGGATACGATGATTTCCACCAGCACGAATGAACTGGAGATCGCCTCATGGCTGGAAGATGCGCTGGAGAAGCACGTGCGCGCACGCCATGGACTGCAGCCGCTCTTTGCCGTGGCCCTTCAGGCGGAGTCAATGCGGCAACGCTTGCGCGCCTTTGCCAGGATTCAGGCGGAGCAGCGCAGTGATGGATGGCGTATCATTGCAGTGGAAGAGCGCATGGATGAATCCTGGGGTGCCACGATCGGCGGTGTGCCACTCGTGGGTACCATTGACCGCGTTGAGCGTCACGACAGCACGGGAAGAATGCGCATCGTGGACTACAAGACCGCGCGTCTCAAGCAGGGTCCTGCAGGTGCCCATCGACGCAAGGTGAGAGCCGAAGAACTGGCTGATGAGACGCAGAAGTGGAAACACTTCACCGATGGCAAAGGGCATCTCATGCGCTGGGTGGATCTGCAGCTTCCTCTGTATGTGGAAGCTGCACGCAGGAAGTGGCCCGAAGCCGGCGAAATCGAAGCCGCCTACGTCTGCCTGCCGGCCACGGTGGAAGACATCAAGCTCCGCCCGTGGGAAGGACTGGATGAGCACCTGCTCTCCAGTGCCTGGCTATGCGCTGAGCGCGCGGTGCAACTGATGAAGGATGGCGTCTTCTGGCCGCCAGCCAGTGAAACGGACTACGATGCCTTCGGCGAAATTTTCGCCGGGGATGTGATGCACGGAGTGCTGCCACCAGAAGCATGGAAAGGAGGTCGTGTCTGATGGCCAAACGTGCCAGTTCCAAGTCTCCCGCAGCGGCACCCTCCACCAGCGAGGTGATGATGAATGAGCTCATCCGCGCCTCCGCCGGCACGGGGAAAACCTACGCGCTGGTGCAGCGCTACCTGTGGCTGTTGGAACGCGGTGTGGAGCCGGAGCGCATCGCGGCAATGACCTTCACCCGCAAGGCGGCAGGTGAATTCTTCGAGCGCATCCTGCAGGAGCTGGCCACGCGAGGCACGAAGGAAAACGGTGAGGCAGCGATCGCGCTACTGCGCAAGATGGTGCGGCGCATGGACCGGCTCCGGCTCGGCACGATTGACGCCTTCTTCATGGCGATGACCCAGTGCCTGCCCTTCGAACTTGGCCTTACCGGTCAGACCGGGTTGATGGGGGAAGAGGATTTCGTGCAGGCACGCGATGAGGTGCTGGACTCGCTCATGCTCTCCATCACCCGCATCGACGACCGCAGCATGCTGGATGAGCTTCGCGAAGCCTGGAAGGATGCCAGCCACGGGCATGAACAAAACCGCCCCGCGGAAGCGCTTTCATCATGGTGTAATAGATTGCATCAGCTCTACATCGAATGCTCCGATGCTGAACGATGGGGAGGGGAGTCGGTCATCTGGCCGGACAAGAAGGCAGGCTTGGAGCTGATCCCGGCACTGAACCGGCTGCAAAGCCTCCTGGTGTTGGGCACGTTCGACAAGCGGGCACAGGCAAAGTGGGAGGACTTCTTCCTTGAGGTGGCCACATTGCCGGTCACTGGCAAACTGGGCGGGACCGTTCAATACATGATGGACTCGAAGCGGGGCGTGCATGCAGACCTCCGCCGCGGGACCGACTGGATGATGTGGCGGAAACGGATGCTCACTCCGGATGAAGGCTCGGCGCTCGCGGATGTGCTGGACGCCATTGTGGTTGCAGTACTGAAGACCCACATCCGCCGCTCACGCGCGCAGTGCCGCATCATGCAGATGTATGAGGGCAGCTATCATCGCCTCGTACGCGGGCGGGGACGCCTGGTGTTTGGCGACCTTGCCTGGCTGCTCAGCGGCAGGCTCGGTGCAGGCAGCGGGGACACCTGGGAGTCTGTCCGTACCGCCGTGGAGTACCGCATGGATGCGCGCTACGACCACTGGTTGCTGGATGAGTTCCAGGACACCAGTGAGAGGCAGTGGGAGGTGCTTTCTCCCTTGCTCGAAGAAGCGCGCCAGGATGTGGCAGAGGAGAGAAGCGTGTTCCTTGTCGGTGACTTGAAGCAGAGCATCTACCTCTGGCGCCAGGCGGAACCGGAGATCTTCCACCATGTAGAGCACACCTGGGCCGGCAATCGCCTGGAGATCACGCCCCTCAATCAAAGCTACCGCTCCTGTCCGCAGGTGATCGAAATGGTGAACACCGTCTTTTTGGAGGCGGAGCCGGTGCTGGAGGCGATGTTTCCAGGGATTGGCCACCTCTGGGCGTACGAGGAGCATCGGTGCTCAACAAAAGTTGCTGAACTCTCCGGACACGCCGCGCTCATCCATGTGGGTGGTGAGGGCGAGGAAAAGGAAGGTGATGCCGACACCGGGAGTGATCCGCTGACGGACGCCGTGGTGACACTGATACGGGAGATCAATCCGCTCGATCGAGGCCTCTCCTGTGCTGTTCTGGTGAGGAAAAACGATACCGCCCGCCTCATGAGTGACACCTTGCGCGCCCGCCTTGGCGTGGAGGTAATCTGCGAGAGTGAGGAGACCGTGCTGGTGGACAATCCCGCCACCCTGGCGCTGCTCAGTCTGGTACAGCTCAGTGTCCACCCGTCGGATACCCTCGCATGGCAGCATCTATCCATGACCCCGCTGGCCGCCCAGCTTGAGAAGGAGGAGATCAGCCCCGCACTACTGAGTGCTCGCGTGCGCAGGGAGATTTCCGTCTCCGGGTTCCTGCCAGTGCTGCGCGATTGGGCTCAGCAACTTCGCGACTGCATGACCGCGACGGACGCATTCACCGAGCGGCGGCTCACGCAGCTTCTTGATTTCGCCGCAGCCTTCGATGAGACAGGGAGTCGTGATGCGGATGATTTCCTGCGGCGCGCCCGTGCGCATGCACTGCGGGAGGATGCCGTGGGCGCGAGGGCCATCCAGGTCCTCACCGTGCACAAGAGCAAGGGCCTGCAGTTTGACGTGGTCATCCTTCCTGAACTCCAGGGCGAGGCGCTGGACACAGTGACTCGCAACCGCCTCTTTGTCTCCCGCAGCCCGCGCGGCGGTGTGCAGTGGATTCTCGACAAGCCGGACAAAATCATCATTGATGCGGATGCCACGCTCAAGGCAGAGCTACAGCGTGAGCAGGCAAGGAGAGCCTTCGAAGGCATCTGCCGCCTGTATGTGAGCATGACTCGGGCGAAGCTCGCGCTTTATGCCATCACGGCAGAACGCTCCCGCGACTCCAGCCGAAACGAAGCCGGCCTGCTGAAACAGCGACTTGGAGCCACGGAGCCAACACCTTACGCCATGGGAGCTCTCGAGGCGGATTGCCTTTGGGAAACGGGTGACCGTCGCTGGCACCATCACATCCCAGAAATGCCGCCCGTACACCTGCCGGAGTTGGCTCGTACGGAGGGGCCAAAGCTGGGCGATTTGCTACGTGAGGTGAATGCCACCGTGCAGCGTCGAGCACCATCAGGAGAGGAATCGTTCCAACTCACCGGCAAAGAGTTTGCCTCACCAGCCCGTGAGGTAAAGCGCCTCCATGGCGTGCAGGTGCATGAGATGCTGTCCCTGGTGCCGTGGCTGGAGAGCGCAGGAGACGTGCGCCATCGCTGGCAGGAGAGGGGGTATGACCTCGATTCCGCAGCTGCTCAACAGGCGTGGGAAGTGCTGCAGGAACCTTCCATCAACGCATGGTTCACGCGGGGGAATTCCAAACGCGAGGCCTGGGTGGAAAAGCGGTTCGATCTGGTCACCGGAGACGGTTGGATCAGTGGCATCTTGGACCGCGTGGTGCTGGAGACGGATGGCTCTGGTGGGTACACCTCAGCCACGATTCTGGATTTCAAGACAGACGAGGTCGTTGATGAAGCCGCTCTGCTTGAGCGGGTGCAGGGATACGTGCCCCAGTTGAAGCTGTACCATGAAGCCGTGCAACGTCTGGCAGGCCTGCCAGCGGTCTCAGTGAAGGCAGTTCTCATTTTCACCGCCTCCCGCCGGCCATGGTCCGTGGACTTGACCGCGAGGTAAGGTCGCGTTTTGTATCGGTGTGAGCCGAAAACGGACGCCAGCAATGCAGCCCGATGATGCGGGAGCTACCGCCCTCGTGGCCGCCGCCATGTTGGAAGGTCATATCGAGCTTCCCATGCTCGCGGCCCTGGGGGTGGCTCCGGCGCAACTCGACAGGCTCTTCGACCGGGGCCTGCTGGAAGCTGTCGGAGCATCGTCCGCCCGGCTGTCCGCGAAGGTGGATGCCTCAGCGACACTCAATGTCATGTCCTGGTCCCGGCGCAGGCAGTTGCATGAACGCATCGCCGGGTTGCTGGCCACCAAGGCGGACAGACAAATGGAGGCAGCCAAACACTATGCCGCCGCGTGTTGCTATCCAGAAGCACGGCGGTTGTGGGTGAAGATCGCGCAAAAAGCCTGTGAGGAGAAGCGGTATGCGGATGCACTCTCCGCACAGGAGGAGACACTGCGTATCTGGCCCGCGAACGAGGAGACGGATACGCGCATCCAGTTCATCAAGGACATGATCCGCTGTGCCCGCAACTGTGGTCGACTCGACAGTGCCGGCGAGAGGCTGCATGAACTGCTGGAGATCGCTGACCTCGCGCAGGACCATGAACTGAAAGCGGATGCACATCATCAGCTTGCGGACATGGCCTTGCTGAATCTCGACTACACGTCCGCACGTACGCATTTGCAAGCCGCGGCGGAACTCGCTGAAAAGTCAGGGGATGAGGAGGAAGCAGTTCGCCGATGGTTCGCTTTCGCTTCGTTCCTTGCCGACCAGATTCGTCCGAAGGAAGCACATCGTACACTGACCCATGCCATCACCCTTTTGGGCAGGAGAGACGCACCGGCATTGCGATCTCAATTGCTCGGCTATGAGGGGCTACTGCTCTCCATGATGGGCGATGCGCCTGCTGGGCGAAAACAGGTGGAAAAGGCCATGGCCATCGCGATGGAGCACCGGCTGGAGCCGGAGGTTTCCAATGCATACCGACGGCTCGCAAATCTCAACGAGTATGCCAGCGACTACTCCGGCGAGCGGGATGCCCATCAACAAGCCATCCGCCTGTGCAAGAAACAAGGAGCGAAAGAGGGTGAGCAATCCTGCATGATGTGCCTGTCCTATGCCTTCTTCCGCATGGGTGAGTGGAGGCGCGCGCAGGATACCGCGAAGAAAGTCATGGATGATGCAGAGGCGCATCCCTTGCTCCGCGCAGGCTCCATGGGGGTACGCTCCTTGATTGCCGCATTCCGCGGAGAGCATCGGCAGGCGCGCCAGTGGATGGAGGAGGCTTCATTGCAGATGCGCCGTCACGGTGTGTTGAGTCTGGAGTTTCATCTCATGTGGGCTCAAGGGTACAGCTTCGAGGCATGCAGCGAGCTGTCTGCGGCCGCCCATGCCTACGGCAGGCTGCTGGACTTCTGGGGCGAAACGGAAGACCGCCATGATGTGGCGCCCGGTGCCATGGCTGCCGCGGCCTTCTTTGCTGACCATGGAGAATGGAAACGCGTGGCTCAGGCAACGGACATTCTGCATGCCGTGGTCAATGCCAACGACAACGAAGAGACCCGAGCAGCACGACTCGCCGTAATGGGCGAGGCAGACCTTGGCAAAAACGACGTGCAAGCCGCCATCGTGCACCTCACAGCGTCACGTGATGGCTATGATCGGCTGGGCACTCCGGTAGAGCGGGTGATGGTGCGTCGACGGTTGGCCCGGTTGCTGACTCAAGTGGGCAAAGGAAATGAGGCCAATGTGGAATATGAGGCTGCCTCTGCGATTGCGAAGGACCTGGGCATGCGTCCCCTGCTGGCCAGCCCTTCGAAACAACATTTTCCACAGGCGAAAGAAGCAAGCTCAGAGCTTCTCACTGGTCGTCAGCGCGATGTGTTGCAATTGCTTGCCGATGGTTTCACGAACAAGGAAGCTGCGGATCGGCTGCACCTGAGCCCACGCACGGTGGAGATGCATGTAGCGGCCCTACTGGATCGCCTGAACTGCCGCACACGTGCAGAGGCCATCCGCCGTGCTGCGGAGATGAAGCTCCTGGGGTGACGCGTGGCTCAGGCAAAGGCCTGTGTGAACGACTGGCAAGGCTACTTCCGCAGCAGCTTCGCCACACGATCCAGCATGCCCTTCAATGCTTCAGAAGTGATTGGCTTGGTGAGATGCTCTACGAATCCAGCATCACGACTCGCCGCGATGTCCTCCTCCATGCCATACCCACTGACGGCGACACCCACGAGTCCAAACTTCTTGTGCAACTGCCCCATGAGTTCCAAGCCGGATTTGTCCGGTAATCCGAGGTCGCTGATCACCAGTTCGAGTTTCTCTTTGGAGGCTGCCTCCAGGGCTTCCTGGGCATTCGATGTGGCAACGACCTCACAGTGGTACTTGCGAAGGATGATGGTCATCGCACGGCGGGTGTCGGCATGATCCTCGACCAAGAGCACCCGCACCGGTTTGCCCGGTGCAGAAGTCTTCGCCCCCATCTTCGCGGAATCGTGTTCCTTGCCGTTTCTTCCTTTGAGCGGGAGCGTGAGCGTGAAGGTGGCGCCCTTGTTTTGCCCAGCGCTCTTCGCTTCAAGGGTGCCCTGGTGCTGCTCCACAATGGATCGGCAGATCATCAAGCCCAGCCCAAGGCCACCAAACTGCCGTGTGATGTGCCGGCCACCCTGCTCAAAGGGCTCAAACATCTTGCGCACCATGTCCGGCTCGAATCCAATGCCGGTGTCTGTAACTTCCACAGAAATGCTCCTGGCCGAATCATTCCAGGTGCGGATGGAAATGGATCCTCCCGGCGCCGTGAACTTCGTGGCGTTGCGGATGAGATTCCACAGCACCTGCTGCATGCGCACGGGATCCATGCTGCCACCGTGGTGTTTCGCACGCAGTTCCAGTGCGAGCACCTGACTCTTGGATTCGACCTCGGTCTGACAGATGGCGAGTGCCTGCTCCAGCACAGCATGAAGATCTGCTTGAGCGAGGTTCAGCTCCAACTTTCCGCGCGCGATCCTCGTGAGATCCAGAAGGTCATCAATCAACCGCGCCTCCAGCTCAATGTTCCGGCGAATGATCTCGAGTTCGCGCCTGGCTGCCCCAGCCAGACCACCTTCTTCCTCCAACTGCTTGAGTCCGAGCAGGGCAGGGGTGAGAGGCGTGCGGAGCTCGTGGCTGAGCGCGGCAAGGAAACTGTCCTTCGCGAGATTTGCCTGCTCCGCCACTTCCTTGGCGAGTCGTGTGTTCTCCGTTTCACGCTGTTCGGTGAGATCGGTAACCACAAGACAGATGACCTCCTGCTCGGGAAGGGGAAGTTTGCTGGCCGTCAGTGTCACTGGCAGCACGGCACCCTTCTGAAGGCCCAATTGCGTTTCATGCTTCACGGACTCTTCATCCGAGCCCAGCACGCTGGAGACCTCGCACCACGCTTCTTCCGTGAGAAATCGCTGCAGGCTCTCACTGATCACCTTCTCCAGGGGAAGACCCACCATGTCCGCAAAGCGACGATTGGCGAAAAGGATGAGACCTTCAGGCGATACTGTCACGGCACCTTCCTGCATCTGCTCCACATAGACACGGTACGGGTGATCGGAGCCAGCGAGACTGTAGACCTGATCGCCATTGTCCCCATGCACCACCAGTGCATCCACCTCACCATTGCGAATGGCTTCGAGCGTTTCCTGGGCTTCGCGAAGGCGATCATTGAGCGCGCCAAACTCCTCATGGCTCACCCAATAACCTCTGCCATTGTTGCCTTGGGCAACCCGGCTCCGACTGGCGGAAGATGTGGCGGCGGCCTTCTTCATATCTTTGCCCAGGTCGGCGTCGACCCCTGCGGAGCATCTTTGAGATTCAGCGCGACGAGGATCTTGTCCCTGTCAGCGAGATTTCCCACGACGCGACGCATGGGTTCGGGGAGTTCCTTGATGAGAGTGGGGGCGGCCACGATCTGGCTGCCCCTCGCTTCGGTGGGTTGTTGGAAAATATCCACCACCTCCAGATCATAACGACCCTGCAATCGCTCCTCGCACAGGGCACGAATGGTGGAAATAGCCTGGGTGGAGCGCGGGCTGGAGCCGGAGACAAAAAGCTTCAGCACATATCTCTGGCCATCGTGCACGCCTTTGAGCAGACGCTCGAATTCCTCGGTCACGTCGGCAGCGTCCTTTTTGGGAACGGGAGATTTCTTGGGAGAGGGCATGTTACTGTGACCGCCGGACTAGCTCGACGGGATCGGTTTGAGGTCCATACCCACCATCACACGCTCGAGATTCGAAAGGTCGCCAATGATGCGCTTGATTGGCTCCGGCAGCTTCCGCACCAGGGTGGGGATGGCGAGGATCTGATCATTCTGCGCAAGCTGCGGTTTCTTCACCAGATCGATGACCTCGATCTCATACCGGCCTGCGAGGTGCTCTTCGCAGAGGCGCTTCAGGTTGGCGAAGGCCGTGAGGGACTTCGGCGTTTGTCCGGCCACGTAGAGCCGGAGCTTCCAGCTATCGTGATCCTCAGAGGCTGCTGCCTTTGGCTTGACGGCCTTTTTTGCCGATTTCTTGGTGATTTTCTTCCTGGCGGCGCCTGCGCTCATGTGTGGGAGTCCTCTCGTATCGCTTCTCGTTCTATTTCCGGCTGCGTGCCATGGCATCTCGATCCTGTTCGAGCGTGTTCGCAGCGAGCTGGCTGGCATTGCGCATGCGCGCAAACTCCTCCTCCTCGGCCTTGAATCCGGCCTGCAGCGCCTCGATCTGGGCCAGCATGGCTTTGCGGCGGTGCTCCATGGCCATCTCCTTGCGGCGGAGTTCATCCTTGAGTACCAGCTTGGTGGCCTTTTCCCGGGCCTCCTGGCTGAGCCGGGCAGATCCGGTGAGCACACCTTCAGCACCG
The DNA here is from genome assembly GCF_003315205.1 of Roseimicrobium gellanilyticum. Classification (NCBI taxonomy): domain Bacteria; kingdom Pseudomonadati; phylum Verrucomicrobiota; class Verrucomicrobiia; order Verrucomicrobiales; family Verrucomicrobiaceae; genus Roseimicrobium; species Roseimicrobium gellanilyticum. The sequence goes on from NZ_QNRR01000002.1 coordinate 883,205, forward strand.
AGATAGGGTACTACGAGCTTGATGCCCTTCGAGCTGATGAGGAACTCACGCACCTGGTTGGAGTGGTTCATGCCGCGCGACTTGAGCACGTACAGGGCGCGATTGCGTTCACCACCCAGTTCGATGTCGCGCAGCAGCAGCCAGGTGTCGACCATGGAGCTGAGCCCTTCGTCCGTGGACTCCTGCTGATTTCCCATGGAGCCGAGACTGATGAGGAAGCCGGTAATCTTCTCCTTCCTCAGGAAATCCACCAAGCGAATGAGCATGGAGGAGGAATCCTCAAGCGTGCCAGCGGACTGCAGATTGGAAATGGGATCCACAATCACCACCGAAGGCTTGAACTCGGAAATGAGTTTATGCATGAGCACCAGATGCATCTCCAGGCCATGCACCGTGGGGCGGGTCGAATGAAACTGCAGGAGTCCTTTCTTGGTCCACTGGTCGAGGCGAATGCCGATCGAGCGCATGTTCCGCTGAATCTGCGACGGAGATTCCTCGAAGGAAAAATAGAGGCAGCGCTCGCCGCGGCGACATGCGGCGTCCGCCAGATGCGCGGCCACGCTGGACTTCCCGGTGCCCGCGGTACCGCTGAGCAGGACGGTGCTGCCGCGGAAGTAGCCTTCGCCACCCAGCATCTCGTCCAACGCCGGGATGCCCGAGGATACGCGCTCGCTTGACACGGTGTAGTCCATGCCCGTGGCGGTGATGGGCAGGACGGAAATGCCCTTCTCATCAATCAGGAAGGGGTATTCATTCGTACCGTGCGTTGAGCCTCGGTACTTCACCACGCGCAGGCGGCGCGTGGAGATTTGGCCATAGACCCGGTGATCCAGCAGGATTACGCAGTCGGACACATACTCCTCCAATCCCTGCCGGGTAAGCTGGCCCTCGCCACGCTCACCGGTGATGATGGTGGTCATACCGCGTTCCTTCAGCCAGCCAAAAAGACGGCGCAACTCGGAGCGGAGGATGGCTTGATTGGTGAGGCCGGAGAAAAGTGTCTCGATGGTATCCAACACCACGCGCTTCGCCTTGATTTGATCAATCGCGTAGCCAAGGCGGATGAAAAGTCCTTCGAGATCATACTCGCCGTTCTCCTCAATCTCGCTGCGTTCGATGTGGACGTAATCAATGATCAGCTTCTTTTTCGCGATGAGTTCATCCACGTTGAAGCCGAGCGAGGCGACGTTCTTTTTGATGTCTTCCACGCCTTCCTCGAAGGTCATGAGCACGCCGGGCTCGTTGTATTGGATGGCGCCGCGGATCAAAAACTCAATGGCGAGAAGGGACTTGCCGCAACCGGCCGAGCCACACACCAGCGTTGGCCTGCCCTCAGGTACGCCTCCATTGGTGATCTCGTCGAGTCCGGTGATGCCGGTTGGCGCTTTCTTCAGCAGGGGAGGAGAGGAGGCTGTCTTAGCCATGTGTGTCGCGGTTGTTGCGGGAGAGGATAGCCGTTGCAGGATTTCCAATATGCGGATGAGAGTCAAGGCGAAACGCCGGAACGGACTCCGAGATGATGAAAATCTGTTGGAGTAAATTCCACGAACGAAGGTTTATCGCCATACATGTTTATGCACCAAATTCCCAATGACGCGCGGGAGCTTCTACAGCCATACTGGTGAGTGTCCGCGAACCAGTCGCTGCCATGAAAACAAAACTCCTTTCCCTTGGCGCTGCCCTCTCCGCCCTTCTGAGCCTTGCAAGCTGCACGACCGTGGAAGTGCCACCACCTACGGTGGTGACGACGACCACTACTACTCAGGAAACTGTGAGGTCCATCCAAACGCATACTCCCGGGATGGGCGCGAGCACCACCACGACGCGAACCTATCGCACCTACTAACTCCTGCGGTTGCCTTGCATTGCAAATTTGTAATCCCACCCGTCGCTGGCGAAATGCTGGCGACGGGATTTTGCATTCGCCCCTTTCGCCCCTGTGACGTCAGTCCTTCGTGCCTGGAGGATATGCAGGCACAGCGTAGACATTGAAGGTCACTGCCTCTCCTTGGCCATGATTGCGGAACTGGTGTTTCACACCGGCAGGGATCACGACAAACTGCCCGGTGCACACTGTGACCTCATTCTCACCAATGGTTCCAGTGACACAACCATCCAGAACCAGGAGCACCTGGTCGCTTTCCGGATGATCCTCTGACTCGCCTGTCACCTGCCCTTCAGCAAGGCGCATCATCGCCACCTGGCTCCGCTCCGTGGTGGTGAGCACTTCAAACCAGGACTCCTTCTTCGCGATGTCGTGCGCCAACGGATTGCTCATGGAAGGCATGACCTGTGGCTGGGAAAGGAGTGAAATCAAGGACGCCGCTCTGTGGGCGCCGGGTTGCTCTGAATCTGCTTTTGCGCATCCCGCATCCCTCCTGACCACAAAAGAATCCAGGCACCTGCGGCAGCCAGGACCACGAGGAAGATGAGAATCACGATGCTGAAGGCGCAGCCGCGGTCCTTCTTCAGAGGCTCAGGCTCGGGCGGGAATTGCGGTTCAACTTTCATATCACGTGAGGAAACGATTCCCTACTGAATCGCTCAATCCTCATGCGGCGTCCGTACTCCCGCCAGAGAAGGTGCGCCCGTTCACGTGGGCAGTGACGGAGGCTGCGGTCTGCGCAGGGTAACCTCGCCATCGAGAGGTGCTGATTCGGCTGGCACATCGTCAGACGAATGGGAAGAGGGGAGGGGCGGCGGGGGCGAGGATGAAGTGACGGGGGCCGTGATCACGGCCAGGATCTTTCTCCGGCTGTCAATGAATGCCTCCAAGTCCTGGGGCTTGATACGCTGGTCGAGGCGATACACGAACAGACGGCCACTCACGGCCTCCACGGTCCACCCACGATCACGGTCGAAATGACTGAGCAGGGGCTCGGTGAAGAAACGACGGATGGCGAGCTCATTCATCCCACGCAGCAGATACTTGCTGCTGAACTCCGGATGGGAGGGGAAGTCGATATCCTTGCCGCCGAAGAGGCTGCCCAGTTTGTCTCCCAAGTGCTCGGGACGAAGCTGGAAATGCGGCAGCATGCGCGTGCGCTCATCCTGGAAACAGCAGACCGTTTGCACATGGGTGCGCGCACTTTTGCCACTGCCTTCCGTGAACTGGATGTCGAAGATGCGCGGCTGGCCGGGACCAGGGGGCAGGTAAATGAAGTTCGACAGCTTGCGATTGCGACCGCGCATGCTCAACTCGGAACTGCTGATGAGTTGGTCATCTGCGGGCGTGGAGTTCTGGCGCAAGGTCCAGCCCATGGAGTCCACCGTGTTTTTCAGTGCGCCGGTGCGTTTCCGCTCAAGATACAGAATCACGACCACGATCGCGGCAATGAACAAGAAAGCGCCTGTGATGAGAGCAACGGTGATGGCAATGTTCAGCCATGATTTGTCAGAACCGACCTTCCTCGTCGTGACCGGTTGAGAAGCGGTAGGAGACGGAGGATTCGCAGGAACGACCGGCGTCGCAGGAGGCGTTGCCTGGGAGGGCGGCGTGGGCGCGGGGGGCTCAGGAGCCTTCGCTGGCTGTGGCGGAGATGGCGCTGGAGGTGCTGTTTCTTGCGAGGGTGCTGGTGCGGGCGCCGCCGTGGGAGCACCATACAGCTTCCTCACCTGGTCAAAGAGCGGGCTCTTCACGCCAGCCTCTTCAAGCTCCTTGAAGTCATCCAGCACCGCCTGGCCAAAGGTGCGCTTGTCTGCGTCCGCGTCCCCGAGGGAGGAGTTCTGCTCAGCCTTGTAGATGGCCATGGCCTCCTGCACCTCACCCGTGAGGAGCATGCCATGAGCGAGGTTTGTCTTGATCCAAAGCTGCGTGGGATCCAGACGCAGCCCGCGCCTGGCACTATTCTCCGCCTCGGCAGGACGATTGGCCAGCAACTGCTGGTACGAAAGGCGTCCGTAGATGACGGCGGTGCGCTCGCGCAGCTCCAGTGTGTTCTTGGCAGCCAGCAGCGCATCATATTCCGGCGCGGCCTTTTCAATCATGGCCAGCGCTCGGGCATTGTCATGCATGAGCATGTACACCGTGGCGATGCGATCCTTGTAGTAGGCGCTGAGCTCCCTGTAGAGCGGCCCGTACTCCACGTGATCCACATAGGTGGGCTTCAGCGTGTCCGCATCTTTCAAAGCGAGCGCGAGAAAGGCGAGCGCGGGCTTGTAGTTCTCCTTCTTCAGCTCAGCCTCCGCACTTTGCTCGTGCTGCAGCATCCGGTTGTGCACCACATCCGGATCTTCAATCTTCTGCGCAAGCAGGCCGCTGCCGCACATGGCCAGCAGCGCCATCAGGATCATCCACACCGCGCGGAGACGGGTGGCGCCACCTGGCGCTGCCGAAAGAAGACGCACGCGTTCATCCATGGCGCCAGTGTAGCAGGGTGGATGCCGGTGTGCGTCTTCCAGAGTGAAGTTTTTCAATGCGCGCCCTGCGTCCTCAGCGCGGCTCCCACGAATCCGTAGAAGATGGGATGCGGGTGATTCGGCCGGGAGAGCAGCTCCGGGTGGAACTGGCACGCAACAAAGAAGGGATGACTCTTCAGCTCGATAATCTCCGCGAGCGCTCCGTCTGGCGACGTGCCGCTGATGAGGAAGTCATGGGCCTCCATGCGTTCCTTGAAGTCCGAGTTGAACTCGTAGCGATGTCGGTGGCGCTCCGTGATGGTGGCGCTGTGGTAGAGATCGTACGCCTTCGTACCCGGCAGCAGGTCGGTGACCCACGCACCAAGACGCATGGAGCCGCCCTTCTGCGTGACCTTTTGCTGCTCTTCCAGCAGGCTCACCACGGGATATGGGGTGACCTTGTCAAACTCGGTGCTGTTTGCCTCTTTCCAGCCGCACACATTGCGCGCGTACTCGATGACGGCAATCTGCATGCCCAGACAGATGCCGAAGTACGGAATCTTGTTTTCCCGGGCGTACCGGCACGCAGCAATCTTGCCCTCCGTGCCACGGTCGCCGAAGCCCCCGGGAACGAGGATGCCCTGCACCCCGGTGAGGTAGAGTTCCGCTCCAGCCTTCTCGATATTCTCCGCATCAATCTTCACCACTTCCACCTTCGTGTCGTGGGCTGCGCCGGCATGCACGAGGGATTCATAGATGCTCTTGTACGCGTCATTGAGCTCAATGTACTTGCCCACTACCGCGATGCGCACGTGGTGGGAAGGATTGATGATGCGCTGCACGAACTGTTTCCAACGCGTGAGCTCCGGCGGACGGGTATCAATTTTCAGCAGGCGGCACACGAGGTCATCCAGCTTCTCTTCGTGCAGCTTCAGCGGCACTTCGTAGATGGAGTGCTTCGTGTCGCGGGCCTCGATGACGGCCTCGGGCGCCACGTTACAGAAGAGGGAAATCTTGTCCTTCAGGTCCTGGTCGATCGGCATCTCTGTACGACAAAGCACCACGCCGGGGCTGATCCCGATTTCGCGGAGCTTCGCGATGCTCTGCTGCGTGGGCTTCGTCTTCAGCTCACCCGCCGCGCGCATGTAGATGATGAGCGTGGTGTGGATGAAGAGGCAGTTGTCCTGGCCGACCTCCTGGCCGAACTGACGAATGGCTTCGAGGAAGGGCAGGCCCTCGATGTCCCCCACAGTGCCGCCGATTTCCGTGATGATCACGTCTGCGGTCATCTCGCGAGCCACCTTGCGGATGCGCTCCTTGATCTCATTCGTCACGTGCGGAATCACCTGCACCGTGCTGCCGAGGTAGCCGCCGCTGCGCTCGCGGGCGAGTACGTTCGTGTACACCTGGCCGCTGGTCAGGTTGTTCAGCTTGGAAAGGTTGGTCCCCGTGAAGCGCTCGTAGTGACCCAGGTCCAGGTCCGTCTCCGCGCCGTCGTCGAGCACGTACACCTCCCCGTGCTCATAGGGGTTCATGGTGCCGGGGTCGACGTTGAGGTACGGGTCGAACTTCTGAAGGATGACTTTGAGGCCACGGTGCTCCAGCAGGGTGCCGAGCGAGGCTGCTGCCAGTCCCTTACCAAGGGAGCTGACCACGCCGCCAGTGACGAAGATGTATTTCATTGATGCAGGTGAGGTGTGAGGAGGTGAGCGTCAGGTGTCGGTGATATATCAATTGGAAATCAAAACCTTTTCAATCGCGTCGGCCTGTTCCGGCGTGTCGACTCCGGGGGAGAGGTCCTTGGTGGGCACCACACGAATGCGGGCGCCGTTTTCCAAGGCACGGAGCTGTTCCAGAGATTCGGTCCTCTCCAGGGGAGAGGGAGGCCACTTGACGAACTGAAAGAGGAAATCCCGCTGGAATCCATAGATTCCCAAATGGCGGTACGTGGTGATGCCTGTTCCCGGATTCCGGGGGAAGGGAATGAGCGAGCGGGAGAAGTACAGCGCGTCCTTTTTGGAATCCAGGACCACCTTCACCACGTTGGCGTCGTTCAGATGCGCTTCGTCCTCAATGGGCGCCGCAGCGGTAATCATGGGAACATCCGGCTCGCGGATGAGCGTGAGGGCCAGCTCATCGATGAGGGCAGGGGAAATGAGCGGCTCATCTCCCTGCACATTGATGATGACAGAGTGCTTTGGGAAAGACTTCGCCGCCTCCGCCACCCGGTCCGTACCGCTGGGGTGATTCGGGTCGGTGAGCACCGGCACCGCATTGATCCGCCGGGCCGCGTAGGCGATGCGCTCGTCGTCCGTGGCAATGACCACCTGGTCGACATGCTGGCACTGCAGGCAACGCTCCCAGACGTGCTGGACGAGCGGTTTTCCGGCGATGAGGTGGAGCGGCTTTCCGGGAAATCGAGTAGATCCCCAGCGCGCAGGAATGACAACGAGGACTTGCGAACGTGATGAGGACAAAGTGTGCGGGCGCGGTTTAACTTCCATGCCTCGAAAGAGGGGGGCATGCAAACGGATTTGTGACATTCTGCGCGATGTTTCGCGGGAGTGTAGAAGGTAGGACAGCCTGCACAGAAGCTTGCATGCGAAACGGCCGGGCGCCAGCGCAGCCCTACCTGCTGCAATTCGTTAGAACTGTGGATTCTGTACATCGTATTCACGTCTCTGTTCAAGTGTGCAGATGGGCATGTGCGTTCCCGTGGGAGCTGAATAGGATGCCACGTCCTTGAGTTGAGTTGTGGTCGGGCCCGCAGTATGGTTCAGGATACTGGAATGGAGGTCCGCCATTCGCTCGGAGAAGGGAAAGGCCATGCATGATTTGTACCCTCAAAAGCAGCCGCCAACGGTGTCAGCGGTCACATGGGCATTCGTCATTGGGAGTTTCCTGCCTCCCCTTGCTTTCTGCTGGTATGCGGGCGCAATGGCGCCGGAGAAGGCGCTTGAGGAATGGTGGCGCATCGTGGTCCCTCTTGTAGTAGCCGCAGTGATCGGCGTGGCATTGGGCTGCTGGGTCTCCAGCGATCTGCCACTTGGATGCGCCATCCTGCTGTCTCCACTGATTCCAACCACCTTGTGGTTCACGTTCGGAGTTCTCATGGCGGCCTGGAGCCGGGACGAATTCTTTTCACGGCCATACGTATGGATGTGGGTGTGGCCACTCATTGCGTTTCTTCTATCCACTCCCACTGCCGGAGTGTTTATCCTGACCCGTTGGCTGGTGAAGGGGAGGGTGTGATGGTGAACTCTTGAGGCTTTGAGCGCACCTCGAACAACGACTGTCCCCGATTCGTGACCCATGCCCCTTGAGACCCGCTACATCACCGTCGACCTCGTCGTAAAAGGAAACGGGGAAACCGACCTCCTCGTCGCCGCGCTGGAGGCCAGGGGCTATGTGGCGCAGAAGCACGACTGGGACGATGAACACAAATGGTTTCTAAACATCAGTTGCCCACACGATGTCGACGCTCCCGAAACCTGCATCCTGAGGTGCTGCGAAGACATCGAATCCACGCCCGAAGGAGCGAAGGCTGAGTGGAATGGAGCCAACTACAGGGAATTCTTCATAGGATATGAAACGGGGAAGCATCCCTTCTGCTCCGAAAACCACCTCAAGCCGGAGACCGTGGCAAGAGCAGCAGGGCTGCGAGCGGGAATCGGCATTGCGCTCTATCCTCGGCGCGATGAGCCAGAACCGTGATTTGAAGCTGGCAGCGACTCACCCCGCCCGCCGCACTTCCATCCCAATGAGGCACACGTCATCGTCGAACTCCGCATGCTGTGAAAAGTCACGCACATCACCCAGCACCCGATGCAGCAGATCGTGTGGCGATTCATGGGACCGATGCTCTACCACTTCCGCCAGACGCTCGTGGCTGAAAAGGTCTCCAGACGGATTCTCCACCTCGAAGAGTCCATCCGTGAACAGCATGAAGAAGTCACCCGCCGAGATGTCCTCCCGTCTGGTCTCATAGGTGGCATCCTCGAAGAGGCCCAGTGCCCTGCCAGCGTGGCCGTTGCCATTTCCCATGGAGTGCACACGGCGGGTACGCCGATTAAGCCGTAGCGGTTGTGGATGGCCCGCATTGGCATAGAGCACCTCGCCACGCTCCACATCCGCCACCAGGTAAAATGCCGTGGCGAACATGGTGGAGCCAGTTTGCTTCAGTGATCCAATCATCGCCCGGTTGATTCTCGCCAGCAGATCGCCGGGATCACGCGCACGACTGATTTCCTCACCCACCAGCGCTCGCATCATGGCGGTCACCAGCGCGGCACGCACGCCATGTCCCATGACATCGCAGATGAAGATGCCCACTGCATTGTCCGAGATCGGCATCACATCAAAGTAGTCGCCGCTCACGCCACCGGTAGGGAAATAGAAGCTGAAGAACTTCAGCGCGCTCTCTCCCTTGGCACAATCGGGCGGCACCCTCGGGAATTTCTGCGGCAGCATCGCGAGCTGCAGTTCCCGGGCCATGTTCAGCTCCTGCTCCATCTGCTCGTTCTTTTCCCGCAACTCCTGCGTGCGCTTGATGACCCGCACCTCAAGCTGCTCGTTGAGCGCGCAAAGTTCCTCCTGGGCCTGGTTGCGCTCCACCTCAGCGCGGTCCAGCCGGCCACCCACCAGCGCGGCCACCCGGGCAATGACATAGCCCAGCAACACCGCGACAGACAATGCCGCGAGCGCGGACAGCAGCACCGGGTTCACATGATAGTTCGTCAGCACCCAGTTCCGCACCGCGCCATCGATGAGCACCGCTGCCACGGTCATGGGGAGGAAGGAGCGCAGCAGCAGGGCACGGGTGGAGCTGCCCACGAGCTGATTCAATGGCCAGCCCTCCGGCCCCAGAGAAGCCAGCAACGCGATGCCAAAGCACAGGAACGCCGTGGCCGTGGTGAGCGCCACAGGGATGATGGTGCCGCCATAGAGCAGGGGAGTGCCGTACCAGTATCCCAGCAGCACCACAAGGCTCACCAGCGTCATGCCAAAGGCCGTGATACCTGCAGCCCACGTGCCTGGTCGCAGGGTGGCCAGCAGGAGCGCCACACCACCGAGCAGGAAATTCCCCGCTGTCACCGGCGACATGCGCCCCGTGGGCACCGAGCCGAACATCTCTGGACTCCGCACAAGCAGTTCCTCAAGTCCAAAACGCCACCCCGTGCTGAACTCGATCACCTTCATCACCGCAATACACGAAACCAACGCCGCGGCCACGACCGACACCACACGGAGGCCCTGCCTTGAGGCGAAGAGGCGCACCATCAGCGAGCCGCCCAGCAGCGCGAAGCACAGTGCCGTGCTCGGTGCCATGGGAATATAGCGAGCACGCACACTCGCCAGCAGTGGCCAGCCTCCCATCCAGGCAGCAAGTGTCAGGAAACTCAGCGTAACGGTGAAGAGCGCCCCGGCGAATGCGATGCGGAAATACAGCCGTGGCAGCGCCGGCACTCTCGTGCCGAGCCCGCTCTCATCGGAGGAAGAAGATGCGTCCGTACCAGCCATGCGAGAATGTGATTTCCTGCAACTGAATCGGATGCCACAGGGACATCACGGGACGGGGGCCGCCTAACCAATCGCCCTGTTGCGCTGGGAATCAACCGTTTCTGCAAAGGAACTGGCAGCGTCGATTTCTCTCCGGGGCTGACTGGGGGATTGACTGTTTCGCAATTCCTAGTCAGATCGGGTCCGACAAATAAAGGAAAAACATGGGCCTGTTCGACTTCTTCAAAAAGCAAAAACCAAAAAAACCACCGACGCCCTTCGAGACGCTGGCGGCCCTCAGCAAGTTTCAGAATGTGTCCGAGTGCAATCCAGAGTTCTACACGAAGCACAAGAAGGCCATCGACATGACGGTGGGCTTTATCGGATTTGTCGCCTCGCAACACGAGAGCCTTGCTCAAGTCTTCATCTACAGCGCAGCACCGCTTCCCGGCATTGCCAAGACCGTCGAGAGCGCCATGGCTGCCGCGAAGCTCGAGCAGAGGACGGTCGATTTCATCGACTCAACGATGACCACCATGATGCAGGCCCTGCTGCCTGCAGTGAAGGATCCCGATCTTCCCGACTATCTCACGGAATGCGTCTGGCCAATTGAAGGCGCGTTTGAGCGAGCCTAGCCGGTAGTCGGAGAGGGGACTCCAGCAACACTTGCCTGGAGCGGACCTCCCAGCCAGCATCTGTGATGTCAGAGCCCGCGCGCAGATGGCACATGGCCACTTGGTGTGTTGCCGTGCTTGCGGTGCCAATGCTCTACATGATGAGCCTGCCGGTGGTCACCGCGCCCATTCCGAAACCGAAATTCACACTGGAGGAAAAGTGAGGCGCGCACAGCCTCGCCATGGGTCATGTCCTTTCAAGGGAACACCCTGGGCACCGCTTTCTTCTTCCATGCCCTTCCTTGAGGCTACTCTTTCTCAGAGTCCTTGCTCAGCACACACACGCGCTTGCCATCGGCGCTGCTCACGCATCTCACAGTCCAGGCATGTGAGCTGCGCCTCGATCTCACAGGCATGGCACCTGAGCCCTTTTCGGCATGCGAAGGCTTCTTGGTACGAACCAAAATGGCAGTGGTCTTGAAAAGTTCTTGATATGGCATTGATGTAAAAACTGACGCTCTACTGTCCTGTCATCCGCGTTGTTCGGTTTCACCTCTTGGCAAAGGACATCTATTCCACGGAAAAACGCTACTGAAAACGACAAGAGTCAGGAAAGCTAATCAAATTCTGTAGCCATCGCGGCCCAAGTGCCCTCCGGCCGTCAATCAACGGCTAAAAAAGACTTCACAATGACGCCTTGCACTATTCTCAGCGTGAACCAGAGCTCAAACTTGGCGCTGCCAAAAACCTATCGCGGATTCACAATCCGGCGTGCACTACACAATACAAAACTTTTCTTTCACAATTAACTATATCCAGAAGGAAACGCGACACAGGCTCGCACCACCTCGTGTGTGTAGCAGAGTGGGGGAGCTCTCCAAGACCCCGCCCGTCCGGATGCATCTTGTGATCCCGGCGGGCGGATGATACCACTTTGGGCAAGTCCTAGTCGCGTACGATGGTCGCTTTCCCGGGAGGCTTGGAGCCAGCGGCATTGAGGTTGTAGTCGCCCACGTCAAATGTCAGCCAACCCACGGGCACGGGAGGCGCCTTTTGATGCTCACCGAGCACGTTGAAGTATCCGTCCGGTTTGTGGGCATTGCCCTCTCCGGCCCACTCAATCGAGACACTGATGGGCTGATCGCCAGGCGCTTTGAAGACCAGCTCGCCATCCAGCAGGATCGTCTTCAGGGGCGACGCATTGAAATCCTGCACGTCCCAGAACTCGATTTTTCCAACCTTCTCCTGTCCCATGTCCGTGCGGACCGTCGCACTCAAGTGGAACTGGCCACCATTCCCCTGAGTACCCGAGGAACCCGGCGCCCCGAGCGTAGCGCCCTTGGCTTCGATGCCTCGAAAGATGAACTTGTAAAGGCCGCCGGGGAAGTCATAGCGCACCTTGAAAGGTGCCTGGGTCGTCTTGACCGAACCAGTGGGAACCCCGGGGCCACCGAGGGTGATATCTGCTAGGGCCGGGAGAGCCAGCAGCGACAGTGTGATTGATAAGAGCGCTTTCATGCAATTGGCAATACAGAGCAAAAACATGGTTTAGCCTGCAATTTAGAGCAATTATGAGCAATTTGAAGCAATGCCCTACGCCTAGTTCTTAGCTCCGCCTCAGCATGGTACTTCGGTCTCAATCCTCCGGCCCAGCCCCGCTCGCCGGTCTTTCTGGGGCCGGAATTGCTCAGACTGCCAGAGATTGTGACCAATGCCTGGAAACCACATCCATCACCACACGCTCCCGCTACCCGGCGCGCGAAAACCACCGGCGCATCATCTCCTAGATGCATCGCTACCTTGATGATTGCCATGCTTCATCTCCCGCCGCGGCATCTTCTGACCGCACGAAGGATGAGGCCACATCGCCCGCCAACTACCTCAAACGTCCCGCTACGAGCCCACGAAAACGTCCGCTTCGCCCAGCTGCTCGGGTAAACGATGGATTAGCAACTGCACGATTGTCCGATGCCTACGACTCTTTCTTCTTGTTCCCAGAGTAGCCAAAGACCAGATTATTGGCAGGAACACCACTCGCTCTTGAGATGAACTTTCCCGACGAAGCGAAAGACTGTGTCATGGCAACCTGCCGGAGTGCAGGCGCCCAATTCTCCGTCATCAGCGTCATCCAGAAGTTGTCCGCGAGCCGTCCGGACCTGCTGCACGAGTTCCCCGATGCCTGGGACAGACTCGTCCGGGAGCGAAAAGTGCGGATCTCCCGCGCCGGTGAACCCTGTTTGTATGAGGTATCGCAGGGGGATGTTGGCTGAACTGACCCGCGAGCGGGGAGACTGCTGAAGGAACACCAAACGTGGCTTCGCCAATGTGGCCCACGCTGCCCCCCAGCGTGAATTAGAACCCAAGCGCGAAGCGCCCAATTTCTCATTCCGGTATATTGCAAACCACCCGCCTAACGCATTCTTTTCTCCCGCCGCCCATTCCAAGCATCCACAAGAGGCGCTGCGCGCAAACGGTTCAATTCACGCTGAGGGCAGCGTGAGCCAGATTGATGGCGCTTCACTTTTGTGCTAACAGCAATCTACACCAAACAATTTGTCTGACGCATCCCCTGCAACATGATTGAACCCTTCCTCTCCGACCCACACCCCTGGGCCACGATTGGAAGCGGCAGAGGAGGGGAGTACGCCTGGTTCGAAGCCGAGGCGGAAGTCGGCCATGCATGGGGAAGGCATCTGCCCCACTGGCGGCAGGGTGGGGTGGTCTACTTCACCACCTTCCGTACGGAGGATTCCATCCCGGCGCCGGTGTTGCAGGCCTGGCAAAGAGAGCGTGACCAATGGCTCGAACTTCATCCGCCTCCGCATGATGCTGCCACCCAGCGCGCATACCATCGACGCTTCACCGTCCGCATGCATCGTTTCCTTGACGACTGCCATGGTTCCTGCCCCATGCGTGATCCTGCCGCTAGGAAGATAGTTACTGACGTCCTGCTGCATGACGATGGCAAGGAAGGAACCGAAGGCTGTGCCCTGGATGCCTTTGCCGTCATGCCCAATCACGTGCATGTCCTCGTCTGTCCAAACCCCGATACCTCCATGTCAGAAGTCGGCAAGACCTGGAGGCGAATCACCTCCCATCATCTGAACAAGCACCTGGGTCGCCACGGCATCTTCTGGCAGCACGAAGGCTGGGACCACATCGTCCGCAGCCCACGGCATCTGGACCGCTACCGCCGCTACATTTGGGAGAATCCCTTACATCTGCCGAAGGTATGACCTAAGCGGAGGAGTTGGGAATGGCAGGGGGGAGCTAAAAGCCCACCACGAAGGCCTTGCTACATCCCGTTGACGATTGGTTTTCGCACAAGACTAAGGATCTCGTGCCGAAAGCAGTCGTGAAATTGGTAGACGCACTAGACTCAAAATCTTGTGCTCATGCTGCAAGCAGACTGCCTTCCAAAAAGGAGCGCCAGCAAAGTGGCTCACGCTGCCCCCAGCGTGAATCAAAAACCCAAGCGCGAAGCGCCTAACTTTCTCAGGGGTCAGCTACCCGCCTGACACGACACCTTCCTCGCAGTCACCAGCCGGCGCACAGGGCAGCCATCATCCGGCACTGTGGACGCGATCTCCCAAGAGTGACAACACGCCAAGGAAACAGAGGCGCTGCGCGCAAAAGGTTCAATTCACGCTGGGGGCAGCGTGAGCCACATTGGCAAAGCCTCGTTTGATGTGCCTCGATGGGGGAGACCACGGCGGGAGGGTAGGGCAGGGGCGAGGGTGGCCCCCGGCTATGCCGCTCCAAGTTGGGCGAGGGGGCGCGATGCGCGTGCTAGCTCCGCCGTCCATTGCGCCGCCCTCGGTTGCGGTGGCGGTCGCAGAGGCAGTGCGGCTTTCTTCGCTGCATGCCAATTCGCAAGGCCCCGAACTTCAGTTCGGTGGCCGGTATGCCGTCTATGTAGCAAAAAACGTCAGCCGTGCGTAGACACGGAAGCACGTATTGCACCTGCGGCGCTTTGCGCTTTGCGCTTTGCCCTCATCGTTGTGGTTTTCTGACGGGCCTTGTAAACCCGGCTGCTTGTAACAGTGTCGCAATACAGTCCTAGACTAAGAATCTAGTCAACATCTTTTTTTGGCAGGCGTTTGAGAATGAGCAAGAGTCGAATAGCAGTTTCGACGAACTCCATTGCCACTTCAGGAGTAACGGTCTCTGGCGCGTGCACCGCCGTATTTCGTACATTTCGGAGTTTCAAGTAAGCCTCTGCCGCAGAATCGTCGATGCTCATCAGCGCGAGTCGCACGAGAGGGAAATGTTGCTTAGCTCTTGAGGTCACTATCGCGGCTTCTTCAGCGACCCTTTCCCACATTCGCACGATGGCAGATACTGGAGCAAGCAAGGCCTCTGCACGGAGAGCCTGGACATCCAACAACTCTTGCATCGACCACCCGGCGTAAGGCTGAGCAGGGGTGGGCGGAGGCGTAGTAGTCGGGGCAGGGGTATTGGTAGGGGTGGTGACAGCCGCCTCCAAGTCACCTTCCTTTGTCTCGACGTTCTCAGTAGCTCGCTCAACAGCATCCGAAGCCGCCACCAAATCGACCTCCATTTCGCCGTACTTCAGCTTTGAAAGACGCATCTTCTTGAGAAGCTCCCTAATATCAGCCCTCAGAAGATACACAACGAGCACCACTGCAACGGGCCAAGAAACCTCACCTAGGAGCTGGAGGAAAGAGGGAACAAACAGCCTAATGAATTCGGAAAATACGTCGCCGAATTGCTGGAGAAGAGGCGGCAGAAATACCGTGATGAATTCGCTGTACGTCATGGCAAAAGAAAACCCGCCCGTGTTACAAGCACGGACGGGCGGGGTCGAAGACTCCTAGCTGCTGATGAGGGCAAGCTAAGGGTGATTAACACCTTCTCACTTTTTTTCAAGCGATTCTGTCAAACGATATTTTGTTTAATATTACATACAGTGCATAACAGCATTTGTATAACCATTCCCCTCTTGAGTGGCGCTTATCAAGCGCGCCGTAATTCGGCAGCGTATAGCCATTTGTATAATTCAGACGCTACACCGCAGCCGTTCCACGTGTTTTATGATACACCAACGCAATGCGCAACAACGTTCTAATGCGCATCGGCATTTGCATCACCCCCACCGCTATGGTTGGCTCCGTCTGCTTTCGCCTCCGTGCCTAGCTTTTTCCAGAGCCCTTGAATTGCACGAACACCCGTTTCCCGCTTGTACTGGTGGCGAATTTCAGAATCCAAGTATTCGATTTGTGCCTCGAGCTGACGAACGTAGAGCATGAGCTCTTTTCGTCGGGCAAGCGCTTCGTGGTACCGACGAGAATCACAGTATTCCTGAAAAGTTCTTGATATGGCATCGATGTAAAACCTGACACTTTCCCGCCTTGTCATCCGCGTTTTTCCTTTCCACCCCTCGGAGAAAGATTTCTAAGCGGCGGAAAAACGCAAACGAAAATCGTAGGAAGCGGCTCAACTAGTCACATTACCTAGGAATCATTGGGTGGGGGGCATGCTGCCGTGCCGGTGTCGGCTTAATAGTCTGCTGCGGGTTGCGTCGCTGCGTTGTAGTTCTTTGGAGTTCCTGGAATTGACGTTCCAGTTGGGCCGCTGAATTGTTAAGGTCTTTCAAAGAGTCCGACGTCATGCCCGAGGTTTGCTTCAGCCCTTGCGCAGCTGAGTCCACTACTGCTGTAAACAAAATAAATATCAGGACACAACCGACGATTCCTGTCAGGACGCCGAGCGACATCACACCCACTAGAAAAATTACCACTCGCTTGTGCAACAGGTAAATCTTTCGCAAGGTCTCCGCTGAATCGTTGTTTAGTCCATTCATATGTTAATGAGGCACAAAGTTTCGCCTTCAGCAACCGGCGGCAGCGAGTAGTTTGTGCATCTGGGTACGTGGCACACGTACGCGAGTAGGGAAGTCACAGCAGCTTTTCCGCCTATCTACGAACCTACGGTTCATCGCCGCCCACTGCAGGTGTAAAACGGAACCTTTTCGACGTCCGACCACTATTCCGTTTGACGCCTGCATTGGGTTTCTAATCACCTCGCTACGCTCGCCGGAGCTTCGGTTACGGCTCTTGAGATGGGATAGCCTGAGTTCCTCAGGCTTTCGATGCACTTGTGCATCTTAGTTAATAATAGTTCCACGTGGAACATAACATACTGTATCACACCACCTCCGAAGCTATGAACAGATTGAACAAACTTGCCGAACTCGTTGACCTGCATATTAAGCGTCTCGAGGAATTCCACGCCGAGGACCAAGCAACCATCACTGCACTCTCCACCGAGGACCAATCTGCAAACAGCACAGTCGTCCGGGAGAGCTACAGCAGAGGTAGCAGACTGGCATTTGAAATCTCGCTGGGCAAGCTGCGCGACATCAAAATTGAGGTCTCGCGGATGCTGGAGAAAGGGGGTGCCGCGTGAGCGGGATTCGCTCCCTCGAGGTCCATCCATCCCAGATGGACCTCCTTTGCACCGCGACAACGCATCTGGTGCTTGCGTGCAAGCATGAGGCTGACGTCGCCCAGGACAATGGGTGGGACGCCAGCGCCGAGGAGTGGCGCACCAAGGCGGCTAAGGCAGAGCACCTGCAACGGACGCTCAATGAAATCAGGCAGGAATTCGACCTGGACCCGCACTTCATCCTACAGGTAACCGTAGCTCCCGCATGCATCGTGCTATGACGGACGGCTTCTGCAAACATCCGTTCTGCTTGGAGCTGCCCGCCGAGGGCGGCTTCCGCAGGGCGGAATTCTGTTCGACCTCGTGCAGGGTAGGATACCACAGGCACCACAAGAAGAGGCTGCGTGCACTTTACACCAACCTCACCGCTTACGCTTGGTCTCAGTCACCACTGCCATTCCTAGTCCGCGACCACGCAGTCGAGGTATACCGTATCTCGCACGGACTACCGGCACGGAAGAGAGGGCAAAGCCTGTCCGACCAGGTATAACGTTAACCGGTACGTTTACGTTTCCTGCAGGAAGCATGAATTCCAATCTGATACTTTTATCCCACGCCGGTGAGCTGCCTGGCGCGGGTTTTTCCATCTTAAAGTATCAGTTGCTGTCTACCTCGTCCGAGATGCGATTGCGCTTGCTCGGAGGACGCCGCATCCTTTTACTCCGACAGTCATCCGTTTCGCAAAACCAGCTTCCATCCTTAGTCCTCGCCGAGACGAGCTGATGAGGCCGGGCGAAAAGTACGTCGCCATTGTCTAGGCTCAGAATCCACCACCGTGCAAGATTTCTCGATCCAGACATCTTAAGGTCAGCTTTCGTCACATGTCTCACGATGCGGCCGTTGATTCTTTGGTTCCAGTCTGTGCGCCAATCGGGTTTCGCCATACGTTAGTTAAGGTTGTTTAAGTTCCTCCTGCAAAAGTCCAAATTTTCCGGGGACAGGGGCGCTGGTCACGGAGCACACGGGTCCCGACACGCTTTCCGGCCACGTCGAGGCGTCCTCACTATCGCCACGCCAATAGCGCCCAGCAGCCTTACAGAGACGCATACGAGCCCAATCCCGCTCCATGGACTTCTTGGCATCCAAACGCGTCTGTGGAGGCCTCTGTGGGTCCTCTGCTATCGCACGCCATTTCTCGGCGTCGCGATACCAGTGATAGTAACCAAGCCAAAGCGTGCACCGGCGCTCGCGTGTGTGCCACTCGCGCCAGAGTTCCTCTGATGCTGCTTTGCTCATTTGCCGAAAAGGTTGCTCACGTCTCTGGCGCCAGCCTCTGCCGGCAGTGGCGCCCTTCGCGCTGTTTCAAACGCGGCAACTCGCGGCGTCACGAAGAGAAGGATTTCCTTGGTCTCTACGCCCTTCTTCCTGCTGCCAAACAGCACACGCAGGCCGGGCACCTTCACGAGGCCTGGGATACCGGTGGTAGTCTCTGTGTCTCTACGCGTGCGCAGACCGCCGAGAAACACCGTCTCAGAGTCTCCACCAACCACAATGTTTTCAACGCCCTGCTCACTGATGTTCGGCAGGCTGTCGCCCTGCACCTCGCTAAAGCCAGTGATGTCGTTTTTCTGCTGCTTGAAGTCGAGACGTATCTTTCCGCCTGCGAGCAAGTGAGGCGTTACCGTCAGCTCCAGACGCACCGGCAAATACTCCGTGGTCCGCACCGTGGCAGTCTCCGTCACCGTTCGCCCAGGTATCGGCACGCGCTCACCAACATAGATGTTCGCCTCCTTGTGATTGAGCGTTTGCAGCTTCGGACGCTGGATGATGCGGAAATTCTCGAGCTTCGCGAGGGCCTGTAGCACTGCCGTGTAATCCTTCCCAACCTGTCCGAAGAGTGTCAGGCCTTCACCACCGAAGAGGGCAGGGGAGCCGCTCCGCACCTGAGCCAAGTCAATGAGGCTGGCACCGCGTATGGTACCAGCCAAGCGCAGCGACTCCGTTGCCTGCGTGAACACTTGGGACCAGTCCACGCCCACACTTTTGGAATCGTTGAACGTGTACTCCGCTATGACGACCTCCAACTCGACCATGGCGGGCGCTTGGTCCATCTCCTGAGCCATGCGCAGCAGCTTTTCGCGGCCCTCCTGTGGGCCGTAGCAGGTGATTGCATTGCTCGCGTAGTCTGGCACCACCCGGAGCCCAAACGCAGCTAGAATCCCGCCTACCTGCAAAGGAGCAGCCGCGGGAATTACAGCGTCACCACCGGGCAACACGGGCGCACCCACACTGGACCCCGGAGACGTGATTTCTCCCACAACCCGCGACTGCACAGGATTGCCACCGAACTGCGGCTGATTACCTGCCCCAATGGCCGAAAGGAATTCCACCACAGGCAGCGACCGGAAGACGAAGCGTTGCGCGTCCAGTTCCACCACACGGCGGCGCATGGAGACACGCCCACGTTCCTGCACCACCTCGACGCCTTCCAGCTCCAGTGAATCGCGTATCCACTGCGCTGCATGCTCCGACTCCATGGGCCGCATGGCCCGCACCGTCACCCGACGCTCTACAAGCTCAGGGTGCACCATGACGCGAAGGCCTGTGCATTCCTCATACACGTCTGCGACCTCCTGCACGGGCACCCCTTCGAACTGCAAGCTGACCACCCCAACTAGGACAGCGAAAATCATACTCAGTCGTCGCCCCCTCCTGAAGCGATTCGAAACGCGTTAAAGATTATTTGGACTCCGAGCCCGAGCCCGGCACCGGTGCCGAACCCCATGAAGACCAAGAACGCCGTGTATTGGAAATAGCCTTCCACTCTGCCTGTTCCTTTCTGGTTGGTTGTCTCGCGACGAGCTTCCGACCGCTCGCACACAGGATGTAGTAGCGCTGGTGTGCAGTAACGATGCTCTGCACCTGGTCGCCTTCGTAAGGCTGCCCGAGCTGCAACACACCACCCCCACGAAGGAAGAGCCTAAGCGGCTCCTGCATTTGCGCTGAAATCAGCAAGTCGTCCGAGGAGTCTACGGCCCACTCCATGACCTTATCTCCAACAGCCACGGTGAACACTCGAGGCGCGAAAGACGACGGTTCCGGCTGCAATTTCTTAATCAGCTCCTGCGGCTGAACCGGGGCGGGGGAGTCTCCTGCAGGTGCTGACGAGGCCTCGGGAGGTGCTTGCGCGTCATCACGGCCCCAGAACATGCCATAGAACCTCCACGCACCAAAGATGGCTGCGGCAATGAGGAAGATGAACACACAACCCATGGTGCGAGCATCTTTGTTTTTCTTCCGCGTGCGGGTAGGGCCTCCGTCTTGAATACCCAGCTCACGCCCATGCATGTCATGCGTGTTGTAGAAGTCCGCTATACGTTGGTCGAAGCGGTGGTAAGTGGTGCCAATGCGCGATTTCGAATCTCCACCCGCATAACGTGTGCGCATGAAATCGCCCACCAGATACTTCATCCACGGGCCAATGAACGGAATCATCTTCACCTGCGTGCAGTGGTAGCGAATCTCGGTCAACCTCCGCAATTGCGAGTCTAGGTTTTGGGCCGATTGACTGACGAAGTAAACATCAAGCCCCGCACGCCGGGACCACACGAGAAGCTCGAAAATGCCACGATTAGCGTCCCTGCGCTTCTGCTGGTCGTGCACGTGGAATGCGAGTGACGCCTCATCTACCACAAGGAGATTCTCGGCACCCTCCGCACCCTTGCGCAAGAGCGACCGCCATAGGTCTGAGTCTTCCGGCAACTTCACGTAGAGTTCCGTCCATCCCTTTTCGTCAATGATGGCCTGATTAAGAGCTATGTTTGTGTGCACAACTGCGCCCTCGCTCAATGCCGTTCGCATGATGTCTGCGCAAAGCATGGATTTGCCGCCGCCCATCACACCGGTAACAAGGTAAAAGCCCATAGTCAGAAGGGGATAATTTCAAGAATGAACTCGATGATCGCTTTGATGACGCGCACGGCGACACTGGCGATTGCCAACTGTGCGACGAAGAGCAGCAGAATAAAAAGCTCCGTCATCGGGAACACATAGTTCAGCCTGGCCAACCAAGGTCCCATGCCACCGCTGGCGGTGTTGGTCATGCCCTCCAACGAAAACAGCAAGGCCTCAGCCTTCGCAAAAATCTCATCGTCTGTGATGAGCCCCGTAGCCGTGGCAACCAGTATTCCAGGCATCAGGATGTACGGCGCAAGCTTCACAAGCAACCACTTCAACTGATGTGAAATGATGCGCGCTGTTGAGCCTACATCACGAATCCACACCGCTATGTCTGAGAACGTGCCTTCTGCCATATAATTGTTTGGTCTACAGGGTTACACAAACGCGTCACGCACGAGGCGGAGCGAGATCATCATGGACGACCAACACACCGCCAAAAGCATCGCAGCCCGCATGAACGCGATTTCGTTTGAGTACTGCGAGATATTGAACGGCACAGACCACGCGCCGAAGTTCAGGACGAAATCCAAACTCTGAGTGCCGCCACCACCGGGGAAAGCAGACGCCGCACTTCTGAATTTGAGCACAATCAGACCGACACGCCCCTTCGCAGTATCCAGCTTTTCACCCATGCCGCCGAGTATGCCTGTAGCTTCCTCCGCTTCTTCGATACCATCCGACGGAGCAGCTCCGGGTCCCGGGCCTGTAGCAGGCCCAGTCAGTTCCCCTTTGAGACCATCTATCGCGTCGCCCACGCCCTCGACAGCATCTTTGACGCCATCCAATTTGCCTTCAACACCCGACATATCAGGGTCACCGTTGCCAAGCTTGCCGAGCATCTGCTGCGCGTCGCTATGTGCCACGTCTGCACCCGCCTTCACAGTCGCACCCAGCCGTTTCAGCTCGTTTAGCACATTTTGGTTGAGTGTGTTTGCCTGACCAGCAGTAACGCCGCTTTCACCGCTCACCTGTGTCTGTGACGCGGGCGGCTGATTGGTGGTACTGCCGGGCCCGCTGGTCTGCTGGCTGGGGGTGGGGGACACATTGTTAATGGGCACCACCATCGGCACCGAGGTCCACACACCGGTCAAGGTCTCCTGCTGCGTCACGCCAAATTCCGTATCGGTGATCCAATCCTTTTGGATGACTGCCACCTTGAACGAACCACCTGCGCCGCCCGCGCCTGTACCAGGACGCGAAAACGCGAAAGGACGGGACTCACCGGGCGCGAGCGTAACCTTCTGCCAAGGCAGGTCTGCTATCGGATTGCCCTCCATGTCAGACGGCTGAATGTAGTAGTCTTTGGCCGCGTCAGTGGTGTTCGTCAGCGTGAACCCGATTTTGTGGTCCTGTATGGTCTCCGTGGGCGGAGGCTCTGTGACTACACCCTCTGAGTCCACGCTATCACCGTCGCTCATCTGCTTGCGGATGTCGTCGCGATTGTAGTCCAATACCGGACCTGTAGTCGTGTAATCAGCATGCACAGGTGTCTGGCCGCTGCCCTGAAGCACCGCGAATTTGCTTTCCAATGGCACGAACTGGCTTCCGTCCGAGCCCGTACCCGGCGCGTAGCCGATAATCAGCTCAAATGGAGTTCCGGTCTGCGCTCCCACGTTGACCGTCTGCCCATTGTTGTTGCTTAAGCCGAGCTGGGTACCTCCCGCGCCGATAACGCCGGTGCCCAGATTGCGTATCCGATACTGATACACCATGAAACCCGGATTAGGCGTGTGCCCTCCGGTAACCCACTGGAATTGCGGGACAATGTACGACTGCGCCCGCGACTCGGCAGTCAGCGCACCAAACCAAAGCGCGCCCACAACAAGCCAAGCACGAAAGAAAGACATAGGACCCATGGGATGGCCTCCGTTTGCATGCGCGTGTAGGGGAGAGCTTTTGTCCCCGCGCCTGCTGATACTATGATGTAGCCCTCCTGGTATGTAGCAGCACCCACGCTGCAAGACTCTCCGAACACGAGGCACGGACCAACCACGGCCACACCTCCAACGGTGGCCACTGTGGTATCCGTAATGTTGACCTCGACCATAAGAAAAGCGTGCACTGGCCCCCCATCGGCCAGCAGTCACATGTAACTGCGGAGGCTTAGGACACACCGCGCTGGAGGCGACGCACCACGAAGGCACCGACGGCGATGATGCCCGCAATGGGCACCAGACCGGCAAAGAGCGTTGTGGCGTCCGCGCTCATGGACGAGATTGCCGAGTTGATGGCGGTATCATACGCACCGGCAGATGCCGAGGCGACACCGACCGCCATCACACCAGCGACCACGAGGGCGCGACGGGTGCGGGCTGCGACGAGTTGGGCGAGTTTCTTGTTCACGTTTTTCCTTTCGTTGTTGTTTGTTGTCTTGTTTCCCCGGCAACCGAGCCGGAAATCTTCAGCGGAAGCCAGCGTGCCCGCCGACGTACACGGCTCCTCCGTGGCCACCGCAAAACAGGTAGAGATTCCAAATGAAGGTGCACACCCACCAGTAGCCCAGGCACACTAGGAACTGGTGCGCAGCGACCCAGCCGAATTGGTCAAGGTTGCGTTCAATGCAGCCCCTCAACACCCACATGGCGCGAATCAGTACCACGAAGAAGCAGAACACATAGGCTATCTGGAAGGACATCGTCATGGCTCAAAAGTCTGCTGGCACCTCGATGTAAGTGCGCTGCTCTGGATGCCTCAGCATGCTCAGCAACATGCTCACCTCCCAAACCTCGTCCTCGAGGAAGGCCTTCTGCCACGGAGTAAGTGCAGGGTCCTTAAGACCAAGCTCCAGCACCTCACGACGACCGACAAGAACCGCAGTAGTACCTGGAAAGTTTCCATGGTGTGCCTTTCGGTCGCTCATTGACGCACGCCTCCTTTGCCGATGATGCTTTGCAGGCGAATCAGCGAACTGATGGCTGAATCCAACGCATCTTTCTTGCCCTCGTGATAGAACCGAGCATCCGGCGTGCGCGAAAGGTCATTGCACACAGTCACCGACGCGGCGCGCATCTTCTCCAAGTGCGCCAGCTCTTCGGCAATGGTTGAGTTGTCTTTGGTTTGGAATGCCATGGTAAAATCTGGACATAGGTTCCCCATTCAAGTCCCCCGCCTGCGGCGGGAACCCTTCGGGGGCGCTACGCGACCCGCTTGGGTTCCCTCCATTCGCAGGCGGGATCCTCAGATGACAAAGGAGACTCCTGCAGGATGGCCGTTGACCTGGTACAGGCCTCCAGCGTACGCGGGGGTCTCCTTTGTCTTTTGAGCTACCAGCTTGCGCCGGTGGACCAGTGACAGTGCCGAGATATCGGTCTTCCCTGTCCCCTCTGAAGGCTCTGGCTTACGGCGCACATCCGCCCACTTCTTAACGAATGCGTCTGCCAGAATCACCTCGCGGTCGGTACCGTCGCGACTGTCGAATTTGCACATCTCGTGCGCGTTCGCATGGCGTCGGCTCCACTCGTCCAGACCCTTGAGCACGTACTGCACACCAGAGAGTGATGCGTCAAATACGCGGACGTCCGAGTGACCGAAGCCCACATGGGATGCCATGGCTTTCATGGCGAACCGTTGAACCGCGTTCACTCGCCCA
This sequence comes from Roseimicrobium gellanilyticum, assembly GCF_003315205.1. Classification (NCBI taxonomy): domain Bacteria; kingdom Pseudomonadati; phylum Verrucomicrobiota; class Verrucomicrobiia; order Verrucomicrobiales; family Verrucomicrobiaceae; genus Roseimicrobium; species Roseimicrobium gellanilyticum. The sequence continues at coordinate 907,613 of NZ_QNRR01000002.1, forward strand.
GGGGGAAAACCGCTAACGAGTAAATGGAAATGGTAGCGCCCGTTCAGCTCCCCGCGCTCCTCTCTGGCCGCCCACAGGAGACGCGACCAATGCACCTTGTCGATGGCATGGCCGGTCTTTTTGTCCCGTTTGGTGGACAGAATGGAACGCAGGAAGGCAAACAGCATTTTGCGGCGGTCGTCTTCCTTCGGCACGGTCACGCGATTCTTTTCCCCGTCCTCTGAACGATAGGTCAGAGTGACAAAGTACTGCCACGTTTCCAAGCTGAGGGTGTAGACGTCAGGCGACATCGTGCGAGAGCGCTGCGCGTTGAACTAGGCTGCTTTCGCAGTCTTGGAGGGCTGTCCCAAGGGGGCAGGGGAGGGGGCCGGGGCTGCTGCTTCCGGCTCCAGCAGGTCCGCGAAATCGTTCGCGGCGTGGTGTCCCGCCACGATTTCACCACGGATGGACATGAAGCCGTTCATAGCTTTCATCTCCACCACCGCGATCGTGACCGGGTCATCAGTGTATTCCCGCAGCTTCTTGTTACCGAACTTGGCGCGGAATTTCTCCTCGCTCATCGAGAACTGGAAGGGCGTGGTGCAACGGAAGACTTTCGTCTTGTCGCCCACGAGGATGCGGTAGTTTCTGACAGGCTGCTGGGTCTGCTTGTCCTTGAATTCGCTGATTTCAACGCGTTGGATTTCACCGGGTATTACCATGGTGTGATATGGTTGGATGTTTACTGATGGTTGCTGAAATGGGCAGGCTGGGTGGTTTTGGCTCCTGACCCGCGCCTGCCAGACGGGGGAGATTCCGGAATGCCCAGGGCGCTTTCGGCCCTGCATGGCTGGTAATGGCCGGAAAGAAAGACACCACGGCCTCGATGGGGGAGGCCGTGGCGGGAGCATAGGGCAGGGGAGAGGGTTACCTCCTGCCGACCGCTCCAAGCTTGGGGAGGGAGCGCCGCTCTACCTGCGCGCATGGCGACGCTTCCCTCGGTTGCGGGGGCGGTCGCAGAGGCAGTGCGGCTTTCTTCGCTGCATGCCAATTCGCAGGGCCCCGAACTTCAGTTCGGTGGCCGGTATGCCGTCTATGTAGCAAAAAACGTCAGCCGTGCGTAGACACGGAAGCACGTATTGCACCTGCGGCGCTTTGCGCTTTGCC